>JBBQLT010000006.1:0-158483 GCA_038328165.1 Gaiellales bacterium | reverse complement strand
GTAGGGGCGAAGCCACGCTCCTCTCAAGCCACGGCGGCCGGTCCCGCATCGTCTTGCGGGCCGCACAACGGACACAAGCCACGAAGGCACATAACATTGTGGAGCGAACCCGCAAGACCCGCTCACACTGACACTGGGATTGACGGTGTAAACGCAGTGTCCTGACGTGCCGGCCGTGGGGCTGGCGGAAGGGAGCTGTGATGGCTGATGTGACGACACCGATGTCGGCCGCTGGCCCGTACAACGTGGGTCGCGAAGGAGGGCGTCCGTCCAACGTTCCGAAGCTGGTCCGCCTCCCACAGCCACCGTAATCGACGGGCTTTTTTGCTGTCCGACCGTTTTGTTCGACTATTTGGTGATGGCTGAACAAGACCCGAATCGGCTTTATACGCCTCGCGAGGTCGCCGAGCTGACGAAGAGCACCGACGTCTCGGTGCGTCGGTGGATCGCGGCTGGCGAGCTGAGCGCGGTCAGGCTCGGCTCCGGGCCTGCAGCGCGATACCGGGTCAGCGGTGAAGCGCTCGGCCGGTTTCTGCATCCGGTGGAGATCCGCTGATGTGTGTTGTCGTGCCCGGGCCGACGGAGGTGCTGATCCGTGGCCGTGCCGCCCGGTTCAACAGCCTCAGCGACGATCTCGGCGGCTTCCGGGAGACCATTCAGCCGGGGGCGTTCAGCCGGGTTTTGCGCAGCAACCCGGACACCCGGCTGCTTTGGAACCACGACAAGAACTAGACGATTAAACGCGACGGGATCAAAGAGCTGTTCGACGTTTCGGTGGTGACCTTTCCCGCCTGTCCGGCTGCGGATCTTGGTGTTCGTGGTGAAGCGGCGCAGCTTCGGCTCGTTCACGGTTGAGCCGTCACATGGCCCGGTTCGGCGCAGTTCGCTCGATGTCGAACGCGATTGGCGACGCCGCCGGCGTGAGCTCGAACTTCGCCGGGCACAAGCGTCGATGACCCCGTCGCCCCGCCCGTCCGCACCGGCGGCGGAGGCTCTGCTGCGGTTCTGCCGTGCCCGGCGCGCGGGCAGCTCGCGGCAGTCGAAGCCCGCAACTGAGGCGGCAGGGGCTCCTCGAGATCGCGACCCCGTTTGTGCCCGGCGGCCCGGGCTGTCATCATCGCCTGCGTGGATTCGAAACAGCTCGAAGGAATCGGCTTCTTCTCGAGCCTCTCGAAGAAGGAGCTCGGGAGGCTCGCCCAGTGGACGGACGAGGTCTCGGTCGGCGAGGGGCACGAGCTCGCCACCGAGGGCCAGTTCGCGCACGAGTTCTTCGTCATCGACGAGGGCTCGGCCGCGGTGATCCAAAACGGCGAGTCGATCGCCGAGCTCGGCCCGGGAGACTTCTTCGGGGAGATCGGCCTGCTCGAGACGGAACGGCGAACGGCGACCGTCCGTGCGACGTCAGCCATGCGGCTCATCGTCATGTTCCAACGCGAGTTCAAGCAGATGGAGCAGGAGATGCCCGCCGTCGCCGATCGCATTCGCTCCGCCATCCGTGCGCGACTCGATCAGTAGACGCCGGCCATGTTCGCGGTCAGGCGCTCTCGAACGCTGAGCTGACTGCCGCGCGCGCGTCCCGGGCTGCGTGCGCTCGGTTGACGGCGTTGATCACGGCCCGGAGCGACGCAGTCGCGATGCTCGGATGGAGGCCGACGCCCCAGAGCGTCTCGTCATCCACGTCGACCGCAACGTAGGCGGCGGCGATCGCATCGGTGTCGGCTGACATGGCGTGCTCGTGGTAGTCGCGGATCTGGAGCGCGATTCCCAACCACCGGTCGAAGGCATCGGCGAGCGCTGCAATCGGCCCATTACCCGCGCCTTCGATCTCCCGCGACTCGCCGTCGACGAGGAGACACACGGTGAGCCGGTCATCCTCTCCACTCGAGTGGACGTAGGAGACGAGCTCGTACGGCCGCACGAAGTCGAGGTAGTGCTCGCGAAAGATCCCCATCAGCTCGGGTGGAGTGAGCTCGCCCCCACGCGCATCGGTGATCGCCTGCACGATCCGTGCGAAGTCGATCTGGAGGCCCCGGGGCAGCTCCAGGTGATGCTCGGTCTCCATCACATACGCGACGCCACCTTTGCCCGACTGCGAGTTGACGCGGATGATCGCCTCATAGCTGCGGCCGAGATCCATGGGATCGAGCGCGAGGTACGGCACATCCCACAGCCCGGAGCCGCTCCGCTCCTGCGCCGTCATTCCCTTGTTGATTGCGTCCTGATGCGAGCCGGAAAACGCCGTGTAGACGAGTTCCCCGGCATACGGGTGGCGCGGGTGAACCGGCAGGTTGTTGCAGGCCTCGACGATTGACTTCGCCTCATCGATCTGCGAGAGGTCGAGCCCGGGGTCGACACCCTGGGTCAGGAGGTTGAGTGCGATCGTGACGAGGTCGACGTTGCCCGTCCGCTCGCCGTTACCGAAGAGGGTGCCCTCGACCCGCTCGGCGCCGGCCATCAGGCCGAGCTCGGCCGTCGCGACCGCCGTGCCGCGATCGTTGTGCGGATGGACGCTGAGGACGATCGCGTCACGCGCCGAGACGTTGCGCAGGAACCACTCGATCCGATCCGCGTACACGTTCGGCGGAAACGCCTCGACGGTCGTCGGGAGGTTGACGATCATCTTCTCGCCGACCGACGGCTCCCAGGCCGAGATCACGGCCTCGCAGATCTCGAGGGCGTAGTCGAGCTCGGTCGCGTGAAAGCTCTCGGGGGAGTACTGGAAGACGATCTCCGTGTCGGTCTTCGCGACGAGTTCCTTGATGAGCATCGTGCCGCTGACGGCAAGGCCCGTGATCCCGGCCTTGTCGAGTCGGAAGACGACCCGCCGCTGCGTCGTCGAGGTGGAGTTGTAGAGGTGAACGATTGCGCGCCGCGCCCCGTCGATCGCTTCGAAGGTGCGCTCGATCAGCTCCGGTCGCGCCTGCGTGAGAACGGCGATCGTCGTGTGTGTCGGAATCACGTCGTTCTCGATCAGTTGCCGAACGAAATCGAAGTCGCTCTTCGACGCCGCGGGGAAGCCAACTTCGATCTCCCTGATGCCGAGTTGCACGAGCAGATCGAACATCGCTTGCTTGCGCGGCGGGTCCATGGGCTCGACGAGCGCCTGATTGCCGTCTCGGAGGTCGGTCGAGCACCAGATCGGCGCGTGGTCGAGGACGACACCCGGCCACGTTCGGTCGGGCAGGTCGACAGTGGGATACGGGCGGTATTTCCAGTGCGGCATCGGCATGGGGATCTCCTGGGTGAGGGCGGACTCCTCCCGGTGTGCAGGGAGCGCGGACGGGTATGTCAAGTCACTCGATCCCCTAGAGGGGAAGGAGGATCCCGAGCGCAAGCAGGCCGGCGGGAGCGGAGAGGGCCGGAAGAGAAAGTTGCGTGCGCGGGCTCACGAGAGGAACGTTAACGCGAACGTGCGCCCGGCGCCAGTTTGGCTCGCGCGCGGAGCCCGGCTCGAAGGCGAGCCAGGCTCCGCGGGGCGCGGGCCCGTTACGGGGTCGTTGCCGGGGGAAGCGGCACGACCGGCGCCTGCTCACCCGCAGCCCTGAAGCTCGCGCGGAGCCCGACGACGGCAGCGCGGGCACGGGCGACCGCGGCGCGCATCTCGAGGTTCGTCGCGCGAATCGAGAGATTCGCCTGCCGAACGAGGAGGCGGAGCTGGCCGTGATCACCGGCGCCGGCCTGACGGGCGGCAGCGATGTCGCTCCGAAGCTGAGCACGATCGGCGAGGCACGTCGCGAGCAGCGAGTGCCAGTCGGTCGTCAGCTTCTTCGCATCGGCCTTGATCGTCGCACGTGCCGCCTTCTTGTCGGACGTTCCGAGGAGGCTCGTGGCGTCAGCTTGCAGCTTTTGTGCGTCGGCGACCACGGTGTCGTGCTTGATCTGGACATCGCTCGTGAGCTTTGCGATGTCGGCATTCACGGCATCGAGCGGGCTCGCGGCCATGGCGGCAACCGGCACGAGGGCACAGGCCGTCAGCGTGAGTGCAGCGAGCAGGAGCAGTTTGCGCATCTGGGTCATCTCCGTCGTCGAGTGGGTGTGAGTCGAACTTCCCGCTTACGGTGGCGGTGCCGGGTCAACTGCCTTCCAGCGCGACGTAAGCGCCGGGTAAAGCTGCCGGCCGCCGCGCTCAACCGACCCTCGGAGCCGCCCCGCTACCCTGCCCCGCCGTGACGACGAAGCCTCTCGCCCAGCGGAATGACCTGCGGAACGTCGCGATCGTCGCCCACGTCGACCACGGCAAGACGACGCTCGTCGACGCGATGCTTTGGCAGTCCGGTTCGTTTCGCGAGAACCAGGACGTCGCCGAGCGCGTGCTGGATTCAGGCGATCTCGAGCGTGAGAAAGGCATCACGATCCTCGCGAAGAACACATCCGTTCAACGCGCCGACGTCAAGATCAACATCATCGACACGCCGGGCCACGCCGATTTCGGGGGCGAAGTCGAGCGTGGGTTGACGATGGTCGACGGCATCCTGCTGCTCGTCGACGCCTCGGAGGGGCCCCTTCCACAGACGCGCTTCGTGCTGCGCAAGGCCCTCGAGAAACGGCTTCCCGTCGTCCTCGTCGTGAACAAGGTCGATCGGCCCGACGCCCGGGTGGAGGAAGTCGTGAACGAGGTCTACGAGCTCTTTCTCGACCTCGACGCGACCGAGTCGCAGATCGAGTTTCCGATCGTCTACGCGATCGCACGTGACGGACGTGCGGGCCGCGACCCGATGGCGCTCGCCGACGACCTCGAGCCGCTGTTCGAGACGATCCTCGAGACCATCCCGCCCCCGTCGTACGACCCGGACCATCCGCTGCAGGCCCTGGTCACGAATCTCGACGC
Organism: Gaiellales bacterium; assembly: GCA_038328165.1. Taxonomy (GTDB): domain Bacteria; phylum Actinomycetota; class Thermoleophilia; order Gaiellales; family Gaiellaceae; genus PALSA-600. The sequence goes on along the minus strand of JBBQLT010000006.1, from coordinate 153,655 downwards.
GTCGCCGTACGTAGGCCGCCTGGCGTTGCTTCGCGTGCGCCACGGCACGCTCAGGAAGGGGCAGCAGATCGCCTGGTGCCGAGCGAACGGCGAGATCGAGAGCGCTCGCGTCACGGAGCTCTTCATCACCAAGGCACTCGATCGAGTGCCCGCCGAGGAGGCAGGGCCCGGCGAGATCGTGGCGCTCGCCGGCCTACCCGAGGTGACGATCGGCGAGACGATCGCCGACCTGGCCGATCCGCGCCCGCTGCCGGTGACCTCGGTCGACGAACCGAGCCTCTCGATCACGATCGGGATCAACACCTCCCCGCTCGCCGGCACCGAGGGCAGCAGGCTGACCGCGAGCCTCGTCAAGCAACGGCTCGACTCCGAGCTCGTCGGCAACGTCTCGCTCCGCGTCCTTCCCACTGTTCGCCCCGACGCCTGGGAGGTACAGGGGCGCGGTGAGTTGCAGCTCGCCGTGCTCGCCGAGATCATGCGCCGCGAAGGCTTCGAGCTAACGATCGGCAAGCCCGAGGTGCTCGTGCGTGAGATCAACGGGAAGAAGCACGAGCCGGTCGAGCGCGTTGCGATCGATGTTCCCGAGGACTACGTCGGCGTCGTGACGCAGCTGCTCGCTCTTCGCAAAGGACGGATGCAGCAGATGGTCAACCACGGCACGGGCTGGGCCCGCATGGAGTACCTCGTCCCCGCGCGCGGGCTGATCGGCTTTCGAACCGAGTTCCTCACCGAGACACGCGGCGCCGGGATCATGCACCACGTCTTCGAGCGCTGGGAGCCATGGCACGGCGCAATCCGGACGCGCCCGACCGGCAGCCTCGTCGCCGACCGGCGCGGGCAGGCCACCGGCTTCGCGATCGAGAACCTCCAGGAACGCGGCTCGCTCTTCATCAAGCCGACCGACGAGCTGTACGAGGGCATGATCGTGGGCGAAAACGCACGTCGCGAGGATCTCGACGTGAACGCGTCGAAGCCGAAGAAGCTGACGAACATGCGCGCCTCGTCGGCAGACGAGCTGATCAGGCTGATCCCCCCACGGCCGCTCTCACTCGAGCAGGCGCTCGAGTTCATCCGGAATGACGAGTGCGTCGAAGTGACGCCGCACTCGATCCGGCTGCGCAAGGTCGAGCTCTCCAGCTCGAAACGCGCGTCAGCGACCTCCCGCCGCAAGCGCGAGGCCGAAGCCGCCTCGGCTGTGTAGCCGGGCCGGAACGAGTTTTCTGCTTCAGATTGTCGAAGGATTCGGGTCCGGCGGCAGCGGCGTCGGCGACGGGCCGGTGTCGGGAGGCACCGGATCCGGCGCGGGGGAAGGGCTGGGTGGCTGGAGGTTCGTCATGGCGGTGACGTACCCCGACCGAGTGCTCTACGAAACCGCAGCGAGCCGAGCGGTGCAGCTTGCGAGGCCGCGCTTCTCGAGGTACTGCTGGTGGTAGTCCTCGGCCTCCCAGAACGGCGGTGCGTCTTCGATCTGCGTGACGACCGGACGCGAGATCCGCTCCTGAACCCGCTCGCGCGATGCTTCGGCGGCGGCGCGCTGCTCGGGACCGTCGACGAAGATCACCGAGCGGTACTGCGAGCCGACGTCCGGGCCCTGCCGGTCGAGCTGGGTGGGATCGTGCTCGGCCCAGAAGATCGCGAGCAGTTGCTCGTAGGGGATCTTTTCGTCGTCGTAGGTGATCTCGACGACCTCGGCGTGGCCGGTCGAGTCGTAACAGACCTGTTCGTAGCTCGGGTTCTCGACCCCGCCACCTGCGTAGCCGACGCGGGTACGCGTGACTCCGTCGAGCCGGCGGAATGCGGCCTCGACGCCCCAGAAGCAGCCGGCGCCGAACGTTGCGAGTCTCTCCATTACTCCTCCTCCAGCTTGAGGGCGGCCGAATTGATGCAGTAGCGAAGGCCGGTCGGGTGCGGCCCGTCCGGGAACACATGCCCGAGGTGGCCGCCGCAGGCGGCGCACATCACTTCGGTACGCGCCATGCCGTACGAGGCGTCGGTCTCCTCTTCGACCGCGGCCGCACCGGCCGGTGCGGAGAACGCGGGCCAGCCGCACCCCGAGTCGTACTTGGCGTCGGAGGCAAAGAGCTGCGCCCCGCAGCCGGCGCAGGTGTACGTGCCCTGCTCGAAGCTGTGGTCGTACTCGCCGGTGTAGGGGCGTTCTGTCCCCTTCTCCCGCAGCACGTGGTACTGCTCCGGGGTCAGTTCGGCCTTCCACTCGGCTTCTGTTTTCACGATCTTCTGTGACAAGCGCTTCCTTTCGGTGTGGTCAGTTCTACAGACCGGTTCGAGGTCGATTTGTTACCGGTTCACGGTGGACATGTCGGGATAGCGGTCACCCGCTGCGGCGCCCGGCGGAAACGCCTCGTCGAGCAGGCGGAGGTCGTCGGGGGTGAGCTCGAGCTCGGCTGCCTGCGCGTTCTGCTCGAGATAGGTGCGCCGCTTGGTTCCGGGGATCGGCACGACGTCGTCCCCCTGAGCGAGCACCCACGCAAGTGCCAGCTGGCTCGACGTGACGCCCTTTTCGGCTGCCAGCGCCTCCACGTTGGCGACCAACCCGAGGTTTCGCTGAAGATTCTCGCCCTGGAATCTCGGACCGCGGCGGCGGAAGTCGCGCTCGTCGAGGTCGTCAACGGAGGTGATCGCCCCGGAGAGAAATCCTCGCCCGAGCGGGCTGTAGGCGACGAACCCGATACCGAGCTCCCGGACCGTGGGGATTACCTCGTCCTCCGGATCACGCGTCCACAGCGACCACTCGCTCTGAAGCGCGGTGATCGGATGCACCGCGTGCGCGCGACGCACCGTCGCCGGGCTTGCCTCCGACAGGCCGAGATGCCGAACCTTGCCTGCATCGATGAGCTCTTTCATCGCGCCGACGGTCTCCTCAATCGGCGTCTCATTGTCGACCCGGTGTTGGTAGTAGAGGTCGATGTGATCGACTCCGAGCCGCTCGAGGCTCGCGTCGCACGCGGTACGAACGTAGTCGGCCGTGCCGTTGATGCGGATCCAGCTGCCGTCGGGATTCCGCTCGTTGCCGAACTTCGTCGCCAGCACGACCTCATCGCGACGAGGGGCGATGGCGCGGCCGACGAGCTTCTCGTTCGTAAACGGGCCGTACATGTCTGCGGTGTCGAGGAAGTTGATCCCGAGGTCGACCGCGCGGTGGATCGTCGCGATCGCCTCGGCTTCGTCGGCCGTTCCGTAGAACTCCGACATGCCCATGCAACCGAGGCCGAGGGCCGATACTTCGAGTGTTCCGAGCTTGCGTTTGTCCATCGTGGCAGAGTTGCAGACGCGGGCAGGGTGGCCGAGCCGACAACCGACGGCGATCACTCGTTACGCGTCGTCCTCCGCCTGCTCCGCTTTCTCTCCGAGCTCGACGATGTCGCCGTCGTGGAAGAGCACGCCTTCGCACGCGACGCGCCATTTCGCCTTGCCGCGGAGCAGGAACTCAAGGTCCATCGCGAAGTGCTTGAACTCCTCTTGCTGGGCGTTTTCCATGATCGCCTTCGCCTGGGCGTTCTTCTCCACGGAGATGCGCTGCTCGTACCAGCCGATCGCCTCGGCTTCTTCGACGAGCGATGTGATCATGCGCGCGAACGTACGCGCCTCATCGGCGAGCTCGTCGGGTGGCTCGTGGTACTGGTTCTCGGGCATCAGGCTCCCTTTTGAACTTCAAGCTGACGGCCGCCCGCACCCTGCTCGGGCTCGTGGGCCTCGAATCCGAACCGGACGATCGGCTTCTTCGCGGCTCGCACCTCGTCCAGGCGGCGCACCGGCCGGTCGTGCGGAGCGTCGTGCAGGAGTTGCGGATCTTCCGCGGCCTCCGACACGATCGCGAGCATCGCGTCGATGAAAGCATCGAGCGTCTCCTTGGCCTCCGACTCGGTCGGCTCGACCATCAACGCCTCGGGGACGATCAGTGGGAAGTAGATGGTCGGTGGGTGGAACCCGTAGTCCATCAAGCGCTTTGCGACGTCGAGGGCGCTGACGCCGTGCTCTCGCTTCAGCGTGCGCGCCGAGAGAACGAACTCGTGCATGCAGAGCCGGTCGAACGGCAGGTCATACGCATCTTTCAACCGCGCGAGAACGTAGTTCGCGTTCAGGACAGCCACCTCGCTCATCTCGCGTAGCCCCGGGCCGTAGGAGCGGATGAAGGCGTACGAGCGAACGAACACGCCGAAAGGCCCCGAGAACGCACGCACCTTGCCGATCGACTTCGGCCGGTCGTAGTCGAGGCGGAACGACGCGCCGTCGCGCGCAACCACAGGTGAGGGGAGATACGGCTCGAGCAGCGCGCGAACGGCGATCGGCCCACCGCCCGGCCCACCGCCGCCGTGGGGTTGCGAGAACGTCTTGTGCAGATTGATGTGCACGACGTCGAAGCCCATGTCTCCGGGCCGTGAGATGCCGCAGACCGCGTTCAGGTTCGCGCCGTCGTAGTACATGAGCGCACCCGCGCCGTGGAAGATGTCGCGGATCTCCTCGATGTTCTCGTCGAAGAGCCCGAGCGTCGACGGGTTCGTGAGCATCAGGCCGGCTGTGCGCTCGTCGACCTTGCTGCGCAGGTCGTCGACGTCGATGTTGCCCCGGGCGTCCGTCTGCACCGGCGTCAACTCGTAGCCGGACATCGTCACACTCGCCGGGTTTGTTCCGTGCGCGGTGTCGGGGATCACGATCTTGCGTCGCTGCTCGTCCTCGCCGCGCTCGGCAAAGTAGGCACGGAAGAGCATCAACCCGGTCAACTCGCCCTGGCTGCCCGCCGCCGGCTGGAGCGACACCGCGTCGAGCCCCGTCACCTCGCGCAGGATCTCCTGGAGATGCCATTCGAGCTCCAGCGCACCCTGTGCCGCGTCGTCCTCGACGAGCGGATGAAGGCTCGCGAAACCGGGCAGGCCGACGACCCGCTCGTTGATGCGCGGGTTGTACTTCATGGTGCAGCTGCCGAGCGGATAGAAGCCGGTGTCGATGCCGAAGTTGCGCGTCGAAAGCGCTGTGAAATGACGCAGCACTTCCGGCTCGGCAAGCTCGGGCAGGCGCGGGGGCTTCGCGCGCGCGAGCTCGGCCGGAACCTCCGGGACGGGCAGATCGGGTTTTGGCACCCCGACGCCCCGTCTGCCGGATTGCGACTTCTCGAAAATCAGCTTCATGACGCGATTCAACCCCCGAGCGCCGCGGCGAGGCGGTCGATCTCGGCGACGGTGCGCTTCTCGGTGAGCGCGACGAGCAACACGTCGTCGAGCCCCGGATAGTCGCGCCCCAGCGGATAGCCGGCGTAGATGCCATGTGTGCGCGCAGCCGCGAGCGCCTCGCGCGCGTTCCGGCCCGTGCGGACCGCGAACTCCTTGAACGTCGCGCGTTCGGGGAAGGCGAGCTCGAGCCCGGCCGCCTGAAGCTCCGACCTCGCGTACCCCGCGAGCGCCATGCACGTCTCCCCCAGCTCCCGCAGCCCTTGCGGCCCGAGCAGGCTCAGATGCACGAGGCCGGCGAGCGCGAGCAGCGTCTGATTGGTCGTGATGTTCGAGGTTGCCTTCTCGCGCCGGATGTGCTGCTCGCGGGTCTGCAGCGTCAGGACGTATCCGCGCTCACCGTTCGCATCGACGGTCTCGCCGACGATCCGCCCGGGAAGCCTTCGGATGTAGTCGGACCGCGCCGCGAGGAACCCATAGTGCGGCCCCCCGTAGCTCATCGCGTTACCGGCGGACTGCCCCTCGCCGATCGCCATCGCACATCCGTAGGCGCCGGGTGCCTCGAGGACACCGAGCGAGATCAGGTCGACGTGTGCGATCGGCATCGCTCCGGCGTCGTTGGCGGCGGCCGCGAGATCCGGCGCAGGCTCGAAGCAGCCGAAGAAGTTGGGCTGCTGGAAGAGCACCGCGGCTGCGTCCCGCGCCGCCTCACGCACTCGTTCCGGGTCGGTGACGCCGCCGTCGTCGTGTGGCACCTCGACGATCTCGAGCCCGAAACCCGGTGCGTAGGTCTTCACGACATGCCGCACCTGCGGGTTGGTCGCCTCGGTGACGACGATCTTCACTCGCCCCGTCGCGTGCTTCGCGACGAGGCATGCGTCGGCGGCGACCGTCGCGCCGTCGTAGCCGGATGCATTCGAGACGTCCATGCCGGTGAGCTCGCAGATCGCGGTCTGGTACTCGAAGATCGCCTGCAGCACCCCCTGGCTCATCTCAGGCTGGTACGGCGTGTAGGCGGTCAGGAACTCCCCGCGTTGCAGCACCGCGTCGACGACCGCCGGCACGTAGTGGTCATAGATGCCGGCGCCGAGGAAGCACACCTCGTCGACGACATTCTTGGCAGCGAGCTCTTCCAGGTGCCGCTGTAGCTCAACCTCGGTGAGCGCTGGCGGAATGTCGAGCTCGCGCGCGTGACGGACGGTCGCCGGAATGTCGCGGAAGAGCTCTTCGATCGAAGCGACGCCGATCGCCGCGAGCATCTCCTCACGATCGGCGTGTGTCAGCGAGAGGTAGCTCACTGCGTCTCGAGCACCTTCTTATAGGCAGCCACGTCGAGCAGCTGGTCACGCTCCTCTGCGTTCGCCATGCGGATCCGGATCAGCCAGCCGTCTCCGTAGGGGTCGTCGTTCACGGTCTCGGGCGCGTCGACCACTGTCTGATTCACCTCGAGCACCTCGCCGGAGAGCGGCGAGATCAGATCGGAGACGGCTTTCACCGACTCGACCTCGCCGTAGGAGGTGTCCTTCGCGACGTTCGTTCCGACGTCCGGCGGCTCGTAGTGCACGAGCTCGCCGAGCGCATCCTGCGCGAACCAGGTGACGCCGAGCACGGCCTCGTCGCCGTCGATCCGAGCCCAGTCGTGCTCGGGGTGGTACTGAAGTTCGTCGGGGTACGACTCGCTCGAGGCCAACTCAGTGCTCCTTCGAATAGAGGGGCTTCTTCTTCACTTCTGCGCGCCGCGGCTTGCCACGTACATCGATCACGAGCTCGCTCCCCAGGCTCGCCGCACCGGCGGGCACGTAGCCAAGGCCGATGCCGACGTCGAGCATCGGCGAATGCGAGCCAGAGGTGACCTCACCGCCTCCCGCTATGGGCATGCCCTGGCGCGGGATCGCCTTCTCGGTCATCGCGAAGGGGACGAGCTTCTGATCGGGCCTGCGCTCCTTCACCTCGCGGAGTCGCTCGACGCCGGTGAACTCGGTGTCGAGCGCGCAGGCCCAGCCGAGCCCGGAAGAGATCGCGTCCCACTGCGGCCCGATGTCGTTTCCGTGCAGCGGGTAGCAGACCTCGAGACGAAGTGTGTCGCGCGCGCCGAGGCCGCACGGCGTGACGCCGCGGCCGAGGATCGCATCCCACAGGCGCACCGCGTCGTCCTCCATGCACGCAAGCTCCACGCCCTCCTCGCCGGTGTAACCCGTCCGACCGATCATCACCTCGACGCCGTCGATTGCGCCCATCCCCCACGTGAACGGCTTCGCGCGAGGGAGGCCGAGCTTTGCGAGTGCGTTCGGCCCCTGGACCGCGAGGAGGGCGTAGTCGGGCGAGACGTCGCGCGCGTCGGAGCCGCGCAGCTCGCGCTCCTTCAGCCACTCGTACACCGCGGCGACGTTGGCGGCGTTCGCGACGATCAGATAGCGGTGGTCGCCGAGCCGGTAGACGATCAGGTCGTCGACGATCCCGCCTTGCTCGTTCGTCAGGAGCGTGTACTGCGCATCGCCCGGCCCAAGCTTGTCGACGTCGTTCGAGAGCGTGCCCTGCAACAGGTCGCGCGCAGTCGGGCCTTCGACCTCGAGCTCGCCCATGTGCGAGACATCGAAGACGCCTGCGTCGGTCCGAACGGCCCTGTGCTCGGCGATCACGCCCTCATACGACACGGGCATCTCCCAGCCCGCGAACGGAACCATGCGGGCGCCGAGGGCGACATGGCGATCATGGAGCGGCGTCCGGCGAAGAGTCTGCACCGGACGCGATGCTAACCGCCGCCCAGGGAGTGCGGCGCGAACGACCTCGGTCGCCTCCCCTCGACTGACGCGCGCGCGTGTCCGCCGCCGGCCGTGGCCGACGCGGGATAGCTCCCGCAAGAAGCTGCCTACGGCCCTGGCTCGGGCCACGGGAGGCGCGAGAGCGCGCTACTCGTCGCGCAGGAAGGACGGCACGTCGAGCGAGTTGCCCGGGTCGAACTCCGGGTTGCGACCGCCGAGCGGCGAGCGCTCGCTGCTGATCGTGGCGGCACGCCCGCCCCGACGACGGCGCTGGGTGCCGAAGCCAGTCGCGATCACCGTCACGCGCACCTCGTCGCGCAGGTTCTCGTCGATCACCGCACCGAAGATGACGTTGGCGTTCTGGTCCGCCGCCCCGGTGACCACCTCGGCGGCCTCGTTGACCTCGAACAGGCCGAGATCCGCCGGCCCGCTGATGTTCAGGAGGATGCCCGTCGCTCCCTCGATCGACGACTCGAGGAGCGGCGAGCTGACTGCATGGCGGGCCGCCTCGCCCGCCCGGTTCTCGCCCTGGCCGCTGCCGATCCCCATCAGCGCCGAGCCGGCGTCGCGCATGATCGTCCGCACGTCCGCGAAGTCGAGGTTGACGATTCCCGGCACGGTGATCAGGTCAGTGATCCCTTGCACGCCCTGGCGCAGGATGTCGTCGGCCATCTTGAAGGCGTCGGAGAGTGGTGTCTTCTTCTCGACGACCTGAAGGAGCCGGTCGTTCTCGATCACGATCAGCGTGTCGACCTTGTCCGCCAGCTCGGCGATCCCCTGCTCGGCTTGCTGAGCGCGGCGCCGACCCTCGAAGGCGAACGGGCGGGTGACAACCCCGACCGTCAGCGCTTCGAGCTCGCGCGCAATCTCGGCCAGGATCGGCGCGCCACCCGTGCCGGTGCCCCCGCCCTCACCGGCCGTGACGAAAACCATGTCGGCGCCCTTCAGCGCCTCCTTCAGCTCGTCGCGCGACTCCGTCGCCGCGTCCTTGCCGACCCCGGGATCGGCGCCGGCCCCGAGCCCGCGCGTCGCCTTTGCGCCGATATGGATCTTCACGTCCGCCTCGCACATCAAAAGCGCCTGGGCATCCGTGTTGACGGCGACGAACTCGACGCCGGTCAGGCCCGCGTCGACCATCCGGTTGACGGCGTTCGTCCCTCCGCCGCCGACGCCGACGACTTTGATCACGGCCAGGTAGTTGCCGGAGCGGTCTCTCATTGGGTGTGGCCCGACCTAAAGCTTGACTGCAGGGTTGGGGCGGCCGGGCGCCTCCTTCCTTCCGCAGCGTACGGGGAGTTTCCTGGCTTGTCAACGCGGAAACCTCCAGTCTCAAGGAGTCTAACCATAAACCTCAACCTCCGACTTGAGAGTTTGTTGACAGGACAGGACGCTCGGGAACGCTCACGTCGAGGTAGCCGGCCCCGGCCGCCGCCGCTCCGGTCGAGTGCAGGATGCGCCGCGCGATCGCGAGCTTCAAGGCCAGATCGCCCGCGTCCCCGAGCCGCACGGCGAGACCACCGTTCAGGTCGAGCGTGAGCTCGCCCCTCCCAACCACCACGTCTTTCACGCCTCGGGGCAGCTCGGCCCCGCGCAGAGAGGCGAGGGCGACCGGGGCAGCGACCGCGCTCTCCGGCAGCGCGTCCCCGATTTGCAACGCGACGTCCTTCTTCAGCCAGAGGCGCGGCAGGCTCGAACGCCGCGGATGCGCGAGCGGCCGCAGCACCCTGCCGGTACCCGCGACGAGGAACGCGTCGTGGCCGTGGCGAACCACGAGGACAGGCCGCTCGGCCCGGACGACGAGGCGCAAGGTGTGCGGGAACGCGCGGTCATAGCGAAACGAATGAACGTCGGGGAGCCCTGCCAGCCGGCGTTCGAGGTCGCTGCCGTCGATCCGCAGGAGACTCCTGCCAAGGTCGGAGGCGACGGCGGCGCGCACCTCCGCGCGAATCGCCGGCGTCCCGCCGCGGACGTCGAGCGTCCGAAGCGCAAAGACGCCGGTGTCGCGCGCCGCCACATACGCACCGGCGGCGAGCGCGAAGAGGGCGAGACCGGCAAGGATCGAGCGGGCCGACGGGGCAAGCCGCGCGAGCTCGGGCGCGCCGCGGCGCGCGGGCAGTGCCGCGGCGCGGAGATTCGACCTCTTGCGTGCGGCCACGCAACGTCCTTCGCCGCGAGGAGCCTTTCCCCTACAGCGGCGGCAGCTCGAGCACCCCCACGAACTGCACCTCATGCTCGAGGCGCACCCCGAACTGCTCGAACACGCGACGGCGGGCTTCCGCCATGAGGGCGAGGCAGTCGGCTGTCGTCGCGCCCCCCGGATTCTCGATGAAGTTCGCGTGGCGAGGCGAGATCTGAGCCCCGCCGACGCGGTGGCCCTTCAATCCGCAGTCCTCGATCAGGCGCCCGGCGCCGGGCCCCTCACCGGGATTCTTGAAAACGCTTCCGAAGGTTCGCTTGTTCGTCGGCTGCGTCGCTTTCCGCGTCGCAAGCAGCTCGGCCGCGCGGGCCTTCACCTCCTCCGGAGGGCACGGGCGGAGCTGAAAGCGAACCTCGGCGACGACGTTCCCGGCTGCGACGTTCGAATGACGATATGAAAGGTCGAGCTCGTCGACAGTGAGTCTGCGTGCACCCGTCGCGTCGAGGACGACCGCGTCGATCATGACGTCGCGCCAGTCACGACCGTACGCGCCCGCATTCATGCGCACCCCGCCGCCCGCCGTGCCCGGAATCGCAGCGGCGAACTCGAACCCGCCGAGGCCCGCCGCGCGCGCACGGTGCAGGGCGACCGCGTTTGGGGCGCCACCGCCCGCGACGAGCGTCTCACCCTCCACCCGTGCCGAAGCGAGCTCGCCCGAGAGCTTCAGCACCAGGGCGTCGACCCCTGAGTCGGCGACGAGCAGGTTCGATCCGAGCCCGACCGTCTCGACGCTCAGCCCCTCTGCCGCCGCGAAGCGCAGCAACTCGGCGAGCTCGGCGAGCGTCTCCGGCCGGGCGAAGAACCGCGCGGGACCACCCGTGCCGATCGTCGTGTGGCCCGCGAGCGCAACGTGCTCCTCCATCGCCGGAACGTTAATCCCGCAACAGCCCGACGGCGCGATCGACGTCCCCGGCTCCGACGAGGAGCAAGACATCCCCGGCCCGCGCGCGGCGGCGCAGGCGCTCCGCCCCGGCTTCGACCGACGGCGTCCAGCCGGCGAGCACCCCGCGATCGCTGAGGGCGTCGACGACGAGCTTGCCGGTCACACCGTCAAGGGGCGCCTCGCGGGCCGCGTAGACGTCGGTAACCGTCACGTCGTCTGCCGTCGCAAGGGCCTCGGCAAGCTCGTCCGCAAGATGGCGCGTGCGCGAGTACAGATGCGGCTGGAAGAGAACACGCAGCACTGCGCCGGGGTAGCGCTCGCGCGCCGCGGCGATGGTCTCTCGCACCTCGGTCGGGTGGTGGCCGTAGTCGTCGATCACCGTCAGCCCCCGGACCTCATGCACCTCGAACCGCCTACCGGTGCCGGTGAACCGCTCGAGCACCGGCGCGGCGACGCTCTGCTCGATGCCGGCGACCGCGAGGGCGGCGAGCGCCGTACCGGCGTTGAGGCGGTTCAGCTCCCCGGGAAGCGCGAGCGGGCCATCGTAAGCGGGAGCGTCACGCACGACCGCCCCGGCCCCCGAGAGCCAGTCCGAGAAGGCGGACTCGAGCTCGTGCACCGAGGCGTACTCGCTGTGGTGGTCGAGCTCGACGTTCGTGACGACAGCGATCTCCGCCGGCAGGGCGAAGACGGTTCGATCGGATTCGTCACCCTCGACGACGAGGCGCCCGGCGCCGAACCCGGCATTCGATCCGAGCTGCGGGACCGGTGCGCCGATCAGCCAGGCGGGATCGTGGCCCAACTCGTGCAGGACGAATGCGATCATCGCCGCGGTCGTTCCCTTGCCGTGCGTGCCGCCGACGACGATCGACGAGCGCGCCGAGACGAGCTCGCGCAGGAACTCGGCACGGCGGAGCCCCGGAACGTCCGGATACGCGGAGGAGACGACCGACTCCCAGCCTGCGGGAACGATCGGTTCGGGCCCGATCTCGAGCCGAAGGTCTCGCAGGGGGTCGAGATACGGCGTCGCGACCCGATCCCAGCCGCCGACTTCGGCGCCCCACGCGCGCGCGAGCTGCGCGTAGGCGCTCAGCCCTGCGCCGCCGATGCCGACGAACCACAGGCGGCGCCCCGCGAGCGGCTCGCTCACCGCCGCGCCAGCGCGATCAGCTCGTCGGCGATCTCGGCTGCCGCACCGGGGCGTGCCGCGAGCAGCATCGCCTCGCCCATTCGCTCCAGACGCTCTTCATCTCCGAGCAGCGATCGCACGAGCTCTGGCACATCGTCGAGATCGAGCTCACGCACCATGATCGCGCCGCCCGCGCGCACGAAGTGCTGTGCGTTCAGCGCTTGATGGTCGGCGGTCGCGAACGGATACGGCACGAAGATCGCCGGACGCCCGGCCGCCGCCACCTCCCACACGGTCGAGCCCGACCGCGCAAGAACGAGGTCTACGGCCGAGATCAAGGCTCCGAAGCGATCCGTCGCGGGAAGCACGCGGTAGTCGTCGCGGTGCACGCGCCGCCGCACGCTTTCGTAGTCACGCTGCCCCGTGATGTGCAGGATCGGCGGGCCGACCTTGCCCCAGGTCTCCACGACGAAATCGTTCAACGTGCGCGCTCCTGCAAGCGCGCCGAACACGCCGAGCACCCGGGCCTCCGGTGGTAGCCCGAAGATCGCGCGGGCATCGTCCCTCGGCACCGGGGCGGACTGGGCCGGGATCGGACGGCCGACGACGCGCGTCTTCGCGCGGTAGCGAGTCTCGATCGGATACGCGAGGAAGAGGCGGCGCGCAAACGGCGCGGCCAGGCGGTTCGCCAGACCGAGGTGGGCATCGGACTCCGTCAGGGCCGTGGGGACCCGCAGGGTCGCAGCTGCGAACACCATCGGCCCGGCAACGAATCCGCCGCCACCGAGGACGACGTCGGGGCTCCGGCGCCGGAGGATCGCGCGGCAGGCGCGAGGCGCCGCGCCTGCGAGCAGGAGCGCACGCGCGAGCGCAACGGAGGGCCGCCGTGGCAAACCTGAGATCCGGAAGGGATCGAACGCGTACCCCGCGTCAGGAACGAGCTGCGCTTCGACGCGATCCGGCGACCCGGCGAACGTGACGAGGACGCCCCGCTCCGTCAACGCTTCGGCGATCGCGATCGCCGGCAGCACGTGCCCTGCCGTCCCGCCGGCCGCGATCAGACACCGAAGCTGCTGCTGCACCGCCACGATGAGCGATGTTAAGGAGGATTCCCACCCCGGCGAGCAGGACAACGAGACTCGAGCCGCCGTAGGAGAGGAACGGCAGCGGAATCCCGGTCAGCGGAGCGATTCCCATCACGGCGGCGATGTTGATCGCCGCCTGGCCGCAGACGAGCACCGTGAGGCCCGTCGCGAGGCGCTTGCCGAAGGGATCCTTGCACCGCAGCGCGATATCGAGCCCGGCGTAGGCGAAGAGGCCGTAGGCGGCAATCACCGCGCTAACACCGACGAGCCCAAGCTCCTCGCCGATATTCGCCAGCATCATGTCGGTGTGGGCTTCGGGCAGGTAGAAGATCTTCTGGACACCCTGGCCGAGGCCGACGCCGAAGATGTGGCCCGAGCCCATCCCGATCATCGCCTGGACGATCTGGAAGCCGGTTCCCTGTGCGTCGTGCCACGGATGAAGGAACGCGAAGAAGCGGGCGCGGCGATACGGCTCGAACCAGATCGCGGCCGTACCGAGCGCGGTCGCGATCCCCATAGCCGCTGCAAGCGTCCCGGCCGGCGTACCTGCGACCGCGAGCATCGCGAGGAGCATCACGAGGAGCGCAATCGCCGTGCCCATGTCGGGCTCGAGAATGAGCAGCACGCTGAAGAGGCCCGTCAGTGCCCCGACCGGTCGCCAGAGCTCCCGGAGATCGCGTGGCGCCGGCCGCTTCGCGAAGTACGCGGCCGCCCAGACGGCAAGCGAGAGCTTCGCCAGCTCGGACGGCTGGAAGACCGCCGGCCCGAAGGAGATCCACCGCCGTGCGCCGTTAATGGCGGGGCCGATGACGAGCACGGCGGCGAGCAACGCGAGCGAGGTGAGGACGAGCGCCGGGGCGAGGGCCTTCAGGCGGCGGTAGTCGGACCGCTGCGCGACCAGCATCAACACGATCCCGAGCGCAGCGTAGATCCCCTGGCGCTTCAGGTAGTAGTTCGGGTCCTTGCCGCCGACAGCCGCGGCGGCCGACGTCGCGCTGTAGACCATCACGAGGCCGAAGGCCACGAGCGCCAGGGTGACGAGGATCAGGAGCCTGGAGTCGAGCTCGCGCCGCTTCATCCCTTCGGTTTCGCTGGCGGAGCGCGCCCTCCTACTTCGTGACGAGACGTCGGAACGCCTCGCCGCGAGCCTCGAAGTTCTCGAACTGGTCGTAGCTTGCGCACGCGGGGCTCAGGAGCACCACCTCACCGGGTCGCGCGAGCCGCGACGCGTGCTCGACGGCACGCTCGAGCGTGCCGTCCACATGCCCGTCAATCACCTCGATCATTCGCTCCGCCTCGGCCCCGATGAAGTGCACCGGTCGCACCTTTGCGGCCTCGATCGCGGCAACGAGCGGCGTGAAGTCCTCGTCCTTCGACGACCCGCCCAGGATCAGGTGCACCCATTCGTCCGCGTAGGCCTCGATCGCGCGAATGGCGGCGGCGACATTCGTTGCCTTCGAATCGTTGACGAACAGCACACCGTCCCGCCGACCGACGAGCTCGAGCCGGTGCGGTACCCCTGGGAACGTGCGCAGCGCCTCGGCAATCGCCTCGTCGCCGATCCCCGCCGCGCGCGCCGCCGCAGTTGCGGCCGCCGCGTTCTCCCGATTGTGGCGACCGCGGATCAAGGGCTCGACAGGCAGATCGTCGTCGGCCGAGAACTCGATGCCGGCGAGGCCGATGCCGCGTGGCACCACATTCGTGCGTGCCCGCTCGAAGATCCGAAGCTTCGCGTCGCGGTAGGCGTCGAACGAGCCGTGCCTGTCGAGGTGATCCGGCTCGATGTTCAGGAGCACGGCGACCTCGCAGGCGAGCTCTTGCACGTCCTCCAGCTGGAACGACGAGAGCTCGCACACGACCCAGTCAGCCTTGC
This sequence comes from Gaiellales bacterium, assembly GCA_038328165.1. Classification (GTDB taxonomy): domain Bacteria; phylum Actinomycetota; class Thermoleophilia; order Gaiellales; family Gaiellaceae; genus PALSA-600. Next base: position 138,543 of record JBBQLT010000006.1, on the reverse strand, counting down.
TGATCGACGTGAGCGGCGTGCCCACGTTCCCCGCGATCGCGACGTCTCGGCGATCGGCACGGAAGATCGCGCCGAGGAGCTCGACCGTCGTTGTCTTGCCGTTCGTACCGGTGACACCGACGATCCTGGCGTCGCCGAGAAGCCGTGCGCCGAGCTCGACCTCCGACCACACCGGGACACCTCGCGCGCGCGCGGCCACGACGAGTGGCGCCTCGCCCGGTACCCCCGGCGACTTGACCAGGAGCTCGACCTCGTCGAGCAACGACAGGTCGCCTTCGTTTCCGAGTGACCGGTCGGCCTGGACGACCTCGTCGCCGCGGTCCCGGAGGCGCTCGGTGGCGGAGCGGCCGGATCGCGCGAGGCCGTAGACGAGCACTTTCAACTGTGCGCGCGGAACTGAAGGAAGTACTTGTAGAAGAGCGCGAATCCTGCCGCGCAGAAAATCGCGGTGACGATCCAGAAGCGCACCATGATCTTGGTCTCGGACCAGGCCTTCATCTCGAAATGATGTTGCAGCGGCGCCATCAGGAAGATCCGTCTCCCCCACCATTTGAAGCTCAGTACCTGCAGCATCACCGAGAGCGCCGCGATCGCGAAGATGCCGCCGACGAAGAGGAGAAGCAGCTCGACCTTCAGCATGATCGCCATGGCCGCGATCGCTCCGCCGAGCGCCATCGCGCCCGTGTCGCCCATGAACAGCTCGGCCGGAAAGGCGTTGAACCAGAGAAAGCCGACGGCGGCGCCGATGAGCGCGGCACCGATGAAGGCTATGTCAAGCCTGTTCTCGATCCGGCCGTGGCTCGCCGTGCCCGACCGGATGTAGATCGTCACCGCCATCGCGGTGAACGTCGAGATCGCGATGATCGATGTGCCCGCAGCGAGGCCGTCGAGGCCGTCGGTGAGGTTCACGCCGTTCACTGCGCCAGCGATGATCAGAAAGAGCAGCACATACCAGAACGGCCCGAGCGGAATCGCGAAGTTCGCGACCGGGACGTAGACGTCGTGGCTCAAATGCTGGTGGTGCGTCGCGTAGCCGACGGCCACGGTGATGCCGAGCAGCATCAGCATCTTCCACCTTCCGCTCAGGCCGAGCGACCGCCGGTGCCGGATCTTGATGTAGTCGTCGAGAAAACCGATGCCGCCGGAGGCAAGAGCCGCGCCGAAGATCGTCAGCGCCGGCAGCGTGTAGTCCGAGAGCGGCAGGAAGGCGATCGTCGCCGCGGCGATGATCAGCAGCCCGCCCATCGTCGGTGTGCCCTGCTTGGCGACGTGGTGTGCCGGCCCCTCCTCGCGGATCTGCTGGCCGAATTCGTTGCGACGGAGGAAGGCGATGAACGTGGGCCCGCCAAGGATTGCGATGATCATCGCGACGAGCGCTGCAACGAGGACTCTGGCCATTAGAGACGGAAGTTCTCCGCGACGACCTCGAGTCCCACCGCGCGCGATCCTTTTACGAGCAAGACGTCTCCCGGACGAAAGGCCTCTTGCACGCGCACCGCCGCCGCCACCGCCGTCGGCACCCAGTCACCGCCGTAGGCGCGCGCGAGTGAGCCCACGGCGATCACGTGCTCGATCCCGAGCTCCGCCAGCAACCGGCCGACTTCCGCGTGATAGGCGGGCGCACCGGCACCGAGCTCGGCCATCTCCCCCAGGACCGCGATGCGGCGGTGACCGGCGCCACGCTCGGCGAGCTGGAGCAAAGCGGCGCGCATCGAGACGGGGTTTGCGTTGTAGCAGTCGTTCAGCAGCAGGCCCCCACCGGGAAGCGGCCGCTCCTCTTCGCGAAGCTTCGAGAACTCGACGTGCAACTCACGCACCGGCAGAGCGACCCCGAGGCACTCCGCGACAGCGACTGCCGTGCGCGTGTTCTCCAGCTGGTGTCGCGACGAGTAGTTCGTCGTGAACGGCAGGGGTGCCTCGGGGTCGACGCGCTTGACGAAGATGTCGCCGCGCGTCAGGTAGGGGTCGAGCAGCGGCTCGTCCGGGACGACGATCGTGCCGCCCGGGGGAAGGGCATCGATGAGCTCGGCCTTCGCGCGCGCGACGTTTTCGACCGTCTCGACGATCTCGAGATGAACGGGCCCGACGTTCGTGATCACGCCGATGTCCGGCCGGACGAACGAGGCGAGCCACGCAATCTGGCCCAGGCCGCGCATGCCCATCTCGCTGATGCAGAGCTCGGTGTCCTCCTCGATGCGGCAGATCGTCAACGGGACGCCGATCTCGGTGTTGTAGTTGCCCTCATTGGCGATCGTCCGGCGGTGCGGGGCGCAAAGAGCGAAAAGAATGTCCTTCGTCGAGGTCTTGCCGGTCGAGCCGGTGATGCCGACAACGCGCGCAGTCGACCGCGAGCGCACCTCGCCCGCGATCGCACCGAGTGCGGTGACGGGGTCGGTCGGGACGAGGACTGCTCCCGCTCCACGCGCGATTGCATGCTCCACGAAATCGGTGCCACCACCGATCGCGACGAAGAGGTCACCCTCGTCGACGCGGCGGGAGTCGATCTGCATGCCGGAGACAACGTTCGTCCACGGCCGGGTGATCAGCTTGCCGAGCGGCTCGAGCACTTCGAGCTCGAGGGGGATCATGCAAGCACCTCGCGCACGACCGCGCGGTCGTCGAAGGGAACCCGGCGATCACGAAGCTCCATCTCGGTGTCGGCGCCCTTGCCTGCGATCACGACGACGTCTCCGGCCCGCGCGGCGTGCAAGGCCGTCTCGATCGCCGCGCGACGGTCGAGCACGACCTCGAGCGCCTTCTCCGCGACCTCACGCGCGATCGCGGCCGGATCCTCCGAGCGTGGATTGTCGGTCGTCACGATTGCACGGTCCGCGAGCGCGGCAGCGACGCGCCCCATCAGCGGGCGCTTCTCGCGATCGCGATCGCCGCCCGCCCCGAAGACGACCGTCAGTCGTCCGCCGAGCTCGCGGGCGGCACGCAAGACGTTCGCGAGCGAGTCGGGCGTGTGCGCGTAGTCCACGATCACGGTGAACGGCTGTCCGACGTCGACAGACTCGAAGCGACCCGGCACTCCGGCGAGCGCCTCGACGCCGGCGCGGATTGCCTGCTCGTCGATGCCGAGCTCGCGCGCCGCCCAGACGGCGCCGAGCGCATTCGCACGGTTGAATCGCCCGCGCAACCGCAACTTGACGCCGTCAAGGTCGTCGTCCGGCGTGAACGTTCGCGCCCGCGGGAACGCGCGGGCGAGCTCGCCCCCCCACGCATCTCCGACATTGATGACCGCGCGCTCCGCCTGGTCGAACAGTGCGCGCTTGGCGGCGAAGTACTCCTCCATCGTCTCGTGGAAGTCGAGGTGATCCTGCGTGAGATTCGTGAAGACGAGCACGGCAAAGCGCGTCTCGTCGAGGCGACCCTTCGCCGAGGCGATCGATGTCGCCTCCATCGCACACGACTCGTCGCCTTCGTCGAGCATCGCTCGGAAGAGTCGCTGCAGGTCGATCGACTCCGGTGTGTTCAGGCCGATCGGCAGTTTCCGGCCTCCGACACGCCGTTCGATGTTCGTGAGGAGCGCCGACCTGCGCCCCGCAGCGGCGAGGATCGAGTCGATGAGGAACGCCGTCGTCGTCTTCCCGTTCGTGCCGGTCACGCCGACAACGTCGAGCTCCTCCGACGGGCGGCCGAAGAAGAGGGCGGCAGCAACCGGCATCGCACGCCGCACGCTCGGAACGCTGAGCTGGGGCACGGGGATGTCGAGGGGCCGCTCGACCACGAGTGCTGCCGCCCCGCGAGCGGACGCCTCGCGCGCGAGCTCGTGCCCGTCGGTGCGTGCTCCTCGGACGCAGAAGAAGAGCGACCCGGGCTCGACCGCGCGCGTGTCGTAGGCGAGGTCGAGGATCTCGGCCGACGGCGCGTTCGCGACGCCGATCGCGCTCGCGAGGCGGTTCAGGTCCATCGGCCGGGAGCCTAGTACACCCATCCGCAAGGTCAGGCACGCCTCCGGCGGCGTCTCGCCGCCCGGATCACGTACCGAACTTACAGACGGGTGCACTCGCGCGGCGGGCCGGGCCAACCTGTGGCACGCGCCCACTCCTCGGCGGTTGCAAGGAGCACGTCGCTCGCGGGGTCCTTCAGATCCGCGTAGAGCCCACGGTCGCCGTCGACCTCCTCGCGAAGCCGCTGCTTGAAGCTTCCCCAGAGATCACGCGCACGGCCGTTCGCGCGCAGGAAATCTCGAAAGAGGAGGGCGTAGCGCTCGCTCGGCGATCCGGCCGCGCGCACGTGAACGTTGACCGGCCGCTCGCCTGCGGGCGGGCCGATCAGGAGCTTGTCCCAGGCACTCTCGTCGCCCGCCCAGCCTGCGGGCACGTGATCGCGGAGTCTCGCCTCGGCGAGCTTCGGCACGAAGCCGATCTGGGCGAACGCGGCCGCGATCGTGGACGCCTGGTCCAGCGACGCAACGATCACTTGCACGTCGATCACGTCCTTCGCAGCAAGGCCGGGGACCGCTGTCGAGCCGATGTGGTCGATGCGCAACGCGAGCGCGCCGAGTGCGGCGGAAAGGCGTGCCGCAAGCGCGTCGAACTCGCTGCTCCACTCGTCGCGCGAAGGCTCGATCACGACCGGCACGGCCGAACCTCTACTTGACGAGCGTTTGCGGCGCGTCAGGTGGCACCGCGCGGTACTGAAGATCGAACTTCGCGATCTCCGCGAATGCCGGTGCTGCGACGACGCCGCCGAAGATCGCCGACATGGGCTCGTCCACCGTCACGAGGACGACGAAGCGCGGATGTGGGACCGGCACCATGCCGACGAAGGACGCCACGTACTTACCGGTCGTATACCCGTTCGGTCCGGGCTTCTGAGCCGTGCCCGTCTTGCCCGCGACCGTGTAGCCCGGGATCGCCGCCGCGTTTCCGGTGCCGCCGTGCTCGTCGACGACGCCTGTGAGCATCGTCTTCAAGACCGCATCGACCGCCGGAGAGACGACGCGGCGGCGTGCCACGCGGTGTGCCTTGCCGCCACCAAAGCGCGCGACGAGATGCGGCTGATTCCACACGCCTCCGTTCGCGATCGCTGCGTACGCGGAGGCGAGCTGGATCGGCGTGACGGCGATTCCCTGGCCGATCGGAACGTTGCCGATCGTGGAACCGGACCAGCGGTCGAGCGCGAGCACCTGACCACGGCTCTCGCCGGGAAAGTCGATGCCCGTCTGCTTGCCGAAGCCGAACTTCCCGATCCACTCCATCAGCGCAGGCGCTCCGAGCTTCTCTGCGATCGTGATCGCGCCGACGTTCGAGGAATGCTGGAGGATCTGCGAGACGGTGAGCGTCTCGGTTCCTCGCGGCTCCGCGTCGTGGACGATGCGGTCGGATACCGGAATCGAGTACGGGAGCCTGAACCTGCTCGACGGCGCGACGAGGCCGGTCGAGAGTGCACCCGAGATCGTCACGAGCTTGAATGTGGAGCCAGGCTCGAACGTGTCGGTAACCGCTCGGTTGCGCTGCAACGCGAAGGGCACGCGGTTTGCGCTGTTGGCGTCGTAGCCCGGTGCCTGCGCCATCGCGAGGACGGCTCCTGTACGCGGGTCGAGGACGACGGCCGACGCCGATTTCGCGTGCCAGCGCGCGACCGTTGCGCGCAGCACCGCCTCGGCGTTCGCCTGAATCGTGTGGTCGAGCGTCGTCACGATGCTGCGGCCCTCGCGCTCGGGCGTGGTGCTGACCACGTCGATCGCGCGGCCGAACGGGTCGCGCACGATCGTCTGCTTGCCCGGCTTGCCGGAAAGCTGCTTGTCGTATGCGACCTCGAGCCCCCCGAGGCCCTTGTTGTCGGTGCCGGCGTAGCCGACGACCTGCGCCCCCACCGAGCGCTGCGGGTAGATTCGTCGTTCCTCGGGATACGCGTTGACCCCGGTGAAGTGGTTGTCGAGGAAGCTCGCGGCCGCTTTTGGATCGGCGAAGCGCTTGACGTACACGAAGCTCGAATGCTTGTTCAGAAGCTGCGGGTAGAGCGCGTTCGCGTCAGCACCGAGGAGCTTGCCCGCGGCGACCGCGATCGCACGGGCGTTGACGACTTGGCGCGGGTCGGCGTAAACCGTTCTCGTCTGCTCGCCGATCGCGAGCTGGACACCCGTGTCGTCGAGAATCGCACCGCGTCCGGCCGGGATGACGACGGTCTCCTCATGCTGGCGCTCGGCCAGGCTACCGAGGGCGGCCGCGTGCACCCCTTGAAGCCAGATCGCACGGGCGAGGGTGCCCGCGAAGATGAGAACGAAGGTCGCGAGCAGGAGGCGGATGCGGCGGTTGGCCTGCCGGTCGCGCATGTCGCTTACCGGCCGAGGTTCACGTAGCCGGACTGGCCGGGGTCTGCGTAGACGAGCCCGAGCTCGGTCGCGGCCCGATGCTGGATGCGCCACGAGGCGAGCTCGCTCGAGAGTTGCGAGGAGAGCACCGCATTTTCAGCCCGAAGCTTCGTCCGCTCGGAGCTCGCCGAGTCGAGCGCAAGATTGAGTCGCAGAACGGCCACGTTCACGAATACGACACCCGCGAGCAGAATCCCGCTGACCGCGATCCAGAGAATGCCGCTGCGCGGACGCGCCTGCCGCGCGGTCGCACGCTTGCGCGGCGCAGTGCCGGTGCGAGGCCGGCGGACGGGCTGGGCGACGACCCCCTGCTCGGCGTGCGGCCAGCTAGCCAACCTTCGTCGCCACCCGGAGCCGCGCCGACTGTGCGCGCGGGTTGCGTGCGATCTCTGCGGCGGAAGGGCGAATCGCACGCCGCGGGGTCGCGCGCAGCGTCGGCTCCGAACCGCACACGCACACGGGGAAATCGGGTGGGCACGTGCACCCGTGCTCCTGGGAGCGCAGGAACCGCTTCACGATTCGGTCTTCAAGCGAGTGGAAGGAGATCACAGCGAGACGGCCGGCGGGCCGCAGCATCTCGAGCGCTGCCGGAAGCGCGCGCTCGAGCGCGCCGAGCTCGTCGTTCACCTCGATGCGCAGCGCCTGGAAGACGCGTTTTGCCGGATGGCCTTCGCCGAATCGCGCGGGCGCGGGGATCGCCGCCTTAATCGTCTCGACGAGATCGCCGGTGCGCTCGTACGGCTGCGACCCGCGTCGCCTCCCGATCGCCCGGGCGATCTGGCGGGCAAATCGCTCCTCCCCGTAACGCTTGAAGATGTCGGCCAGCTCCTTCTCGCTCAGCTCGTTGACGAGCTCACGGGCCGAATAGCTCGCGCTTGGATCCATGCGCATGTCGAGCGGCGCGTCGACGGCGTACGAGAATCCACGCTCGGGCCGGTCGAGCTGCATCGAAGAGACGCCGAGATCGAGGAGAATCGCGTCCGCCCGCACGCCGTTGTCGGCGAGCTGTCGAAGCTTCGCCGAGAACTCGCCGTGGAGCAGACGTGACTTGACCGCGCTCTCGCGTCTGACTCGCTCGAAGTACGGCGCGACGGTGGGGTCGCAATCAATCGCGATCAGCTTGCCCTCGCCCCGAAGCTCTGCTGCGAGGAGCGCCGAGTGGCCGCCGGCGCCGAACGTCGCGTCGACCACGGTTTCGCCAGGACGCGGCTTGAGGGTGGCGACGATTTCGTCGGCCAGGACAGGGACGTGATCGGACTCAGTTGGCAAGACGCTCGGCAACATCTTCCGCGCTCCCTTCGACCTCGCGCAGGTGGACGCGCCATTTGGCGCGATCCCAGATCTCGAGGTGGTCGTAGACGCCCGCAACAGTCACTTCGCGGCGAATGCCCACCGATTCCAGCAGCCCCGCGGGCAACACCATGCGCCCTTGCTTGTCCAGGTCGGCCCTGACCGCACCGGAGAAGAAGTGGCGCCGCATCATGCGGCTCTCCCGGCTGAGCGGATCGAGTGCCCGGATCCGCTCGGCCGTTCCCTGCCAGTCCTCCACGGCGTAGGCGTAGAGACACCCGTCCATTCCACGCGTGACGACGACGCCGTCACCAAGGCCGTCCCGGAGTTTCGCCGGGAGCGTGAGGCGGTTCTTGTCGTCGAGGGTGTGGTCGTGTTCACCGAGGAGCATGCTTCCACTACTCCCCACTCTACCCCACTATTCTCCACATGTAAACCCCCGGCGGCAAGGCGCCGCCGGCGCCCTCCACCCCGGCGCGGCGTGCTAGAGCGGCGTGACGGGGTCGCCGATCCTGACCCGGCCGGGCTCTGCGACGGCCGCGTGCACTCCGAAGGGCAGCGGCTCGGTTGCCTCCAGCCGGCCACGGTAGGCCGCGAGGGCCTTCAGCGTGTCGAGGTCTGCGCGTCCCGACTCCGGGTTCTGGGTCGTGATCGCACAGCGCCCGACATGGCCCTGCGGGACGACGACCGCGGAGCCGATCGAGATGCGCCGGCCGAGCCACGCATCTTCGGCGTGGGCCTCCAGGCCGTCGAGCCCGAAGTTCATCCGGAACCGCCGCGCATCGACCGTCTCGACGCCCAGCTCCTCGGCGAGGGCGTCGAGCGACGCGGTCGCGAGGAGGGTCGCAGCCCCTCCCCGCCCCCGGTCGGCGGCTCCGTGCTCGGCGGCGACCAGTCGTACCCGTTCGCCCAGGAGCTCGGAGAGCGCCGCGTCCCACGGCCCGGCGACGCGCCGGGCGCCCTTTGGCCGGCGGTGGAAATTCGTCTGCAGCTCCTCGCCGGGCTCGATGCGGCCGCCCACCTCGCGCCCATCGGCAAAGAGCAGGGTCAGCTTCATCGACTCGTCGGCGAAGCGGGCGTGGACGAGCTGAAGGGGGCCGCGCCTCCCCTTGTTGTTCACGAGCCGGTTGCGTTCGTCGACGAGGTAGAAGCGCCGGTCACCCCGCGGCCCCGACTCGAGCAGGTCGACCTCGTCGACGAGCTCGAGCGCGAGTCCCTTCACCGGCGTGATCGAGATCCACGAAACGCGCGCTGTCACCGGGCCGACCCTAACTGCGCGGTGTACGGGCCCCGGCCGGTCAGGACGGCGGCACCGGCGCGCGCGGCCAGCTCGAGCGCTACTGCAAGCTCGTCGCCCCGCGCAAGCCCGAACGCGAGAGCCGCGGCAAAGGAGTCCCCCGCGCCGTAGCTGTCGACGATCGGCGCAGGCAGTGGGGCGGCGGCGTAGCGCGTGCCGTTTGCGGTGCCGCCCGCTTCGCCCTCGGTCAGCACCACTGTCTTCGCCTCGAGTGAGCCGTCGTAGCGCTCGCTGGGATCCGAGGCACTGCCGATGAGCAGGTCGAGCGGCACCATCGCCCGCGCGAGCGTCCGCGTCTCGCGCAGCGTTGCTGCGAGAAACCGGGCGCGGCGCGCGGCGCGGAGCGCATCGACGGTGCCCGAGACGAAGAAGACGAGGTCGTAGGAATCGAATCCTCCTGCTACGGCCGGTAGGAGCTTTTCTCCGAGCACCGTGATCGTTCGCTCGCCGGCCGAATCGACATGAACCCAGGCCCGCCTCGTGCTGGACGTCTCTGTCCATTCGACGTGGACGTCCAGACCGAGGCGCTGGAGCTGAAGGAGTGCGTCGCGCCCGAGGTCGTCCGTGCCGAGCGCGGAGAAGAAGTCGCAGCTCCCTGCGAGCCTCGCGAGCTGGCGCGCGACAACCGGGCCTCCGCCCGCAGGCTCGGACCAGACCTCGTCGGCGTGAACGATCTGGTCGGGCACCGGAACGTGCGGAACACGGGCGAACTCGACCCACTCGGCGTGGCCGACGACGGCACATCTCACGGTTTCGCACCCTGCCACGTTTCAGTCGATGATGGGGAACGTGATCACGGAGCCTGTACCGCCGTTCGAACGGTTCTACCTCGCGCACCGCGACGAGGTGCTCGGCTACCTGCGCCGGTTGCTCGCCGGCCGTGCTGAGGACGCGTGGCAGGAGACATTCCTTCGGGCGCTGCGCGCCTATCCCCGGCTCGAGCACGGCCGGCACCTGCGGGCTTGGGTCTTCACGATCGCGACGAACGTCGCGATGGACGACCTGCGCGCGAAGCCGCAACTGCCCCTCGGTGACGAGCCGGTGGCGGAGCTTCGCCGCGATGCGTTTCGCGACCTCGAGCACCTGACGGGCAATTTGCCTCCCACCGAGCGGGCCGCAGTCGTGCTCCGCTACGGCTACGACCTCCCCTACGTCCAGATTGCCGACGCACTCGGCTCGTCGGAAGACGCCGCGCGCGCCGCGGCCTCCTCCGGCGTCCGCAGACTGAGGAGAACACATGAACGTCACGCCTGATCTCGACACACGGTTCCGCGAGCTCGCACTGCGCGAGGGTCTCGTCGACGTCCGCTACGACATCGTCGCCTCACCGATCGGAAGTCTCTTCGTCGCCGCCACCGAGGGCGGTCTCGCTCGCATCCACTTTCATCCCGAGGGCCAGGAAGACGAGCTCGCGCGCATCTTCGGCGTCCGCGTGCTTCGCTCACCGCTCGATGAGGTGCGTCGTGAGCTCGACGAGTACTTCGACGGCACACGCACATCGTTCGACCTGCCGATCGACCTGCGGGTCGCGCCCTTCCACGCCGAGGTTCTTCGCGAGCTCGCGCTGGTGCCTTATGGCCGCACCGAGACGTACGGCGCGCTCGCCGCCAAGGTCGGGCGGCCGCGTGCTGCACGGGCGGTCGGCATGGTGATGAACCGCAACCCAATCCCGATCGTCCTCCCGTGCCATCGCATCGTCGGCGCGAACGGGTCGCTCACCGGCTACGCGGGGGGCCTCGACGTGAAGCGCCGCCTCCTCGAGCTCGAGGGCGCGACGCTGCTCTAACTCGAGGTCGCGAGCGCCCTCGCGGCCACCCGGGCAGCCTCGGCGTACGCGAGATTCGCAAGCCCCGAGCCCCAGGTCATCCGGGCCACGCCGGCCGCCTCGAGCTCGTCGGGCCCGGGAATACCGGGCGCCGCGAGGATATTGACGGGCCCATCGATCCGCCGAACGAGCTCCGCGATCGCATCGGCTGGACAGAAGATCGGGTAGACGCAGCCTGCCCCCGCCTCGAGATACGCCGCGGCGCGTTCGACAGCCTCGCCGACACCCCCTGCCTTCCGCAGGAACACGTCCACGCGCGCGTTGATCATGAGCTCCGGCACCGCCGCCCGGATCACGCGGATCTCGGCGACCTGCTCGTCGATCGGGACGAGCTCGCCTCGGGTCGAGTCCTCGAAGTTGATCCCGACGAGACCGCCCTCCCACGCCGCGAGCGCGGTTCCCGCCGGGTCGCCATAACCTCGCTCGAGATCGGCCGTCACAGGCAGGTCGACGGCCGCGGCAATCCGCGCGCACGCACGCACCATCTCCTCGACCGGCGTCTGCTCTCCATCGTCGAACCCGAGGCACGCCGCAACGGCGGCGCTCGTCGTTGCGAGCGCGCGGCAGCCCGGAAGCGCGGCGAGCTTCCTGGCGCTGCCGACGTCCCACGCATTCGGGAGGATGAGCATCGGCGGCTCCTCGTGCAGCCGGCGCAACAGGTCGGCCTTCGCGCTCTGGCTCAGTGCGCCGTGATTCACGATTCGAGGCTACCGAACGATCACGTCAGCGACCACGCGACTGCAGCCCTCATTCGTCCGGAAGCGATGGCAGCAGGCGGTAACCCACCCCCCAGACATTCTCGATCAGCGCTGCCACCGACCCGGCCTCGCGCAGCTTGCGCCGCAAGCGCGACGCGTGCGAGTCGAGCGTCCGTGTTCGGCCGACGATCCGGTAACCCCACACATCCTGCAGCAGCTCAGCTTTCGTGAAGACCCTGTCGGGCTCGCGAGCGAGGCACAGCAGCAACTCGTACTCCTTCTGCGCAAGTTGGAGTCGGCGGCCGTTCACCCGCACGACGCGCGTTCGGACATCGATGCGCACGGGTGGGACTTCGACGACATCGTCCAGACGCGGGCGTACGCGGCGAAGGACCGCGCGGATTCGCTCGACCAGCTCTTGGTATTCGAACGGTTGGCCGACGTAGTCGTCGCAGCCTTGCCTGAAAGCATGGATGCGGTCGACTGCGTCGGACTGCTCGCGTCCGAGCACGATCACCGGGGCGCGATCGACCCAACGGTCGACGTCGGCGACGTCCCCCGAGAGCACGAGGTCGAAGCGGGCGTGCACTCCTACGAGCTCGAACCCGTCAGCCGGTAGGTGACGCTCGAGGAAACCGCGGGTTGCGGGCTCGGCATCGGCAAGGAGAAGCGTTGCGGGAGTCGACATGCGTGCGACGGTAGCCCTGAACGCGCATCCCGCCTAGTTGTCCATTCGCACGATTGTGCGCCGATCGTTCCTCAGCCGGCCGAATGAGCCGGTGCTGCTCCAGGCACGTCGTCGAGCCGCGCAAACGCGCGCCGCGCATGCCATAGGCCCCAGAGGACGAGGACGAGAATGACGGGCGTACCCGTCAGCACCGACACGAGCAGGAAGCCGCCGACGCCCGAGTGGAGCAGCACGAAGAGGCGTAAAGCCGCCCGGGCGAGGCAGTACACGCCCCAGACGATCGACTGCAGCCCGAACTCGCGCCGGAACGGCGGGCTCGCGCGCAACACCGGGGGAAACGGGTACCACACCTGCGCGAAGACGCCGACCAACGGCCGTCCGACGAGGACCGAGCCGAAGTACGCGAGCGCCCAGCATGCGCTCAGCACGACCGGCTGGGCCAGGTAGACCGTCGCGCTGTGCGCCGCAAGGCCCACAAGCGCCTGGATGACGACGAAGATCGCCGTCGCAGCGGCGACACCGCCGCCCCGCTGCGCGTGCATCTGCCAGCCGGCGATCGCAAGCGAGATCGACGAGCCAAGAACGACCGCGCCGACAAGGCCGGCGAGCTGCCACGCGGCGTAGAACACGGCGACCGGCACGGCGCTCTCGAGAGCGAGGAGCGGCAGGCCACGCCGAAGCAGCAAGCGCCACGTCGGATCGGGCAGGTCGGTCAGAGCGTCGCGAGCAAGCGGCGCTCCTGCCGTTCGCACCATTCGATTCCCCACTCGCAGTAGTCGAGCCCCCAGCGATAGACGAGATCGATGAACGGCGGGTCGGGACCCGTCCCATCGTCGAGCACGCGCAACTGCTCGAGCATCGCTTCGTACCCGGCTCGTCGCGCCCGCAACAACCCGAGGCCGAGCTCGGCCGGTGCCGAATCGGCGAAGAACAGGCGCAGCAACGACTCGTCGCGCATCTCGATGCGCGTCTCGGTCCCAACGAGCCAGCCTCGAAGCGCCTCGTCGCCGGCCGCGGTGATCGTGAACACACGCCGCGAGCGGGCGCCCTGCGCCGAATCCTTCCCGGCGATCCACCCGGCTCGTTCCAGCCGCGCGAGCTCGGGGTAGATCTGCCCGTAGCTCGCGGCCCAGAAGTGCCTGATCGCGCGGTCGACCAGCCGCTTGATGTCGTAGCCACTCATCGGTCGCAGCGTCAGCAGTCCGAGGACCGCCCAGGTGACCGATGTCGCCTCCATATATCTTGACGCTATATATCTAGCAGATACGTGTCAAGCGCGCTACAGCCGGCCCGAGCGGATGACACCCCAGAGCAGCCAGAGCCCGAGCACGCTCGACACGCCGAATCCGAGCACCGAGACGACATGCAGGCCGAGCACGTGCGGGCCGTGCTTGGCGAAGATCCCGATCAGGCTCGACCCGATCAGGCCGCCGGTGACGACTAGCGCGATCACGAGCCGGTTGAAGAGCGTGTCGAGCTTTGCGAGCAGGTCGTCGAGTCCCTTGTGCACGAAACCGACCTCGATCTGACCATCACGCACCTGTTCGAGCGTCTCGTGGATCTGGTACGGCAGGTCGGCGGCCATCTGCGTCAGCTTCCACCCCTCGCGACGCGCGCGTGACGCGACACGGCGCGGCGTGAAGCGCGAGATCATCAGGTCGCGGGCGTACGGCTTCGCCACCTCGAAGACGTTGAAGTCGGGGTACAGCTCGATCCCGACAGAGCCGAGCGTGGCTATCGACTTGTCAAGCATCACGAAGCGCGTCGGCAAGCGGAGGTTCATGCGGTAGATGAGACCGAACCCTTCGCGGATCACCTGGATCGGATCGATCTCCTGCAGGCTCGCGCCGTAATAGCGGTAGTAGAGCTCGCGCAGCTCGCCGACGAACTGGGCCTCGCGCTCCTTTTCATAGCGGACGCCGAGGTCGGCCAGACGCTTCGGCAGAACTTCGATGTTCTCGGCGGCAGCGTCGATAAAGAGCCGAGTCAGCTTCGACATGTCGTCGTCGGTGAGCTTGCCAGTCAGACCGAAATCGACGAGACCGATTCGCTCCGGCGAGAGTACGAGGATGTTCGCGGGATGTGGATCGCCGTGGAAGAACCCGTGCCGGAAGATCATCGTCATCCAGGTCTCGGTGATCAGATACGCAAGGCGACGGCGCTGGTCGAGCGGCCAGTGCTCGAGATCGAGGTCGGCGAGTTGCACCCCGTCGAGATACTCGAGCGTCAGCACGCGCGAGCGCGTGTACGACCAGTAGACCTTCGGCACAGCGACGTGTGGGTGGCCGGCGAAGTTCTTGTGGAACCCGTCGGCGTTCCGCGCCTCGAGGCGATAATCGAGCTCCTGCCGGATCGAGCGAGAGAACTCGTCGACAATCTCGTTCGCGTCGATGAAGTCGAGTGCGCGAATGCGTTCCTTCACGAGCTTGGCGGCCTGGTACATCAGCGAGAGGTCGGCCTCGATCTGGCGCGGCGCGTTCGGCCGCTGGACCTTCACAGCGACCTTGCGCCCGTTCGGAAGCGTCGCGCGATGAACCTGCCCGATCGACGCCGCTGCCATCGGCTCGGTTTCGAACTCGACGAAGAGTCGCTCGATCGGTTGGCCGAGCTCCTCCCGGATCGTCCGCTCGATATCCGAGTAGGGGAACGGACGCACGTCATCCTGGAGGCTGCGAAGCTCGAGGATGATGTCAGGCGGCACGATGTCGGGCCGCGTCGAGAGGAGCTGCCCGAACTTCACGAACGTCGGTCCGAGCTCGTCGAGCATCTCGCGGAGGTGGCGTCCCCGTGCCGTCCCTGCGCCCGCGGCTACCTCGCGCCTGCCGTCGACGGCATAGCCGAAGCCGTGCCGGACTGCCACCTGAGCGATCTCACTCAACCGTCCGATCGTGCGCTGCTTCGGGCGCGTCGCCACGCCATAAGTCTTGCACGCGGTGGAAAACCCACCTGCCTCAGGACTACTGGATTCGCTTCACGGTGGCCCGCCAAGCCCCGCGCGGCGCCTGCACGTCGACGGTCTCGCCGACCTTACGGCCGAGGAGCGCCGAGCCGAGCGGCGAGGTCGGCGACACCGTTCCAGGGCCGCCGACGCCGCTGATCTCGACAGTCATCGTCTGGCCATCATCGACCTCGACGTCGATCACGGAGCCGATGCCGACAGCGTCGGTTGAAGCCTGCTCGACGATCTCGGCGGTGTCGAGCCGCGCACGCAGCGTCCGAATGCGCGCCTCGAGCAGTCCCTGCTCGTTCTTTGCGGCGTGGTACTCGAAGTTCTCCGACAGGTCACCGAATTCCCGCGCGGTCTTGATCGCAGCGACCACTTCCTCGCGCCGAGGGCCCTCGAGGCCGGCGAGCTCATCGCGGAGCGCCTCCGCCTGCTTCGCGGTAAGCCTCTCGCCGCCTACCATTTCGAGCCGCGCCCACGCTTGGACTTGTAGACGAGCCTTGGCCGGGCGACCGTCATGCCCGTCGCCTCGAACAGCTCCACATGACCCTGAAGACGCGCCACGCGGCTGACGTCGGCCTGTTGCTCGGGCAGGACGAGCGTGATGCCCACCCCACCGCGGCCCGCGCGTCCGGTGCGACCGACGCGATGCGTATAGACGTCCGGCTCCTCGGGCGGGTCGAAATTGATCACATGCGTGATGTCGTCGACATCGAGCCCGCGAGCGGCGACGTCGGTTGCGACGAGTGTCTTCACCTTGCCGGTGTCGAAGCGCGCAAGCGCGCTCTCGCGCTGCGCTTGGCCCTTGTCCCCGTGAATCGCGGCGGCATCGACATCATGCCGGCGGAGCTTCTCGACGAGTCGGTCGGCGCCGGCCTTCGTGCGCACGAAGACGAGCGCGAGCCCCGTCTCTTCCTGCTGCAGCAGCTCGACGAGCGTCGAGACCTTGTTGTCCTGAGTGACGGCGACGAACCGATGATCGACGTCGCCGGAGCGCCGGTCTGCGGGTAGCTCGCCTTCGAAGCGTGCCGGAAAGTGCGTGTAGCGCCGTGCAAGCTCACCCACCTCGCCGTCGAGCGTCGCGGAGAAGAACATCGTCTGACGGTCGTCGTGCAGCCGGCGCACGAGCTTGTCCACCTGCGGCTTGAAGCCCATGTCGAGCATCCGGTCGGCCTCGTCGAGCACGAGGATGCGCACGTGGTCAAGGCTCACGAGCCCGCGGTCGACGAGGTCTTGCAGCCGACCGGGTGTCGCAACGATCACATGAGCGCGCTTCGCCTCTTCGGCCTGCGCCTTCAGCGGCACGCCCCCGTAGACCGAGGCGACCTTGACATTGTCGCCCGCGATCAATGCGAACTCCTCGGTCACCTGTGCGCAGAGCTCACGAGTCGGGACGAGCACGAGCGCGAACGGCTTCTCGGCGCCGGGCTCCACGAGCTGGGCGATTGGGATGGCGAATGCGAGCGTCTTGCCCGAGCCCGTCGGGCTCTTGGCGAGGACGTCGCCGCTGCGGAGGGCCTCCGGGATCACAAGGCCTTGAATCTGGAACGGGGCCGCGATGCCGCGCGCAGCGAGCAACTCGCACACGGCGGGAGAAACCCCGAGGGAACGGAAATCAGTCACTTGTCTCAACTCCTTCGGACGTCGAGATCGTGTCCGAAAGCAGGAGACGCGATCTCACAGGAGCACGACCATTCGTGCTCCGTACCCCCAAAGTAGCAGGGCTTACGTACTCGAGCGCCCGCCTCTAGGGGTCTTCGAGCAGGCGCAGCCGGTGCTCGACCTGGGCGATACGGAGCTCGAGCTCGTCCCAGTCGGCCCGGGTCACGAGTCCGAGCTCGCGCGCGACGGCCGTGACCCGCTGCCTCGTCCCCTCGCCGACGCGCACCGCGTCACCGCGCCACCGTGAGGTCGCATCGTCGAGGAGCGAACGGGCGTCGTCGAGCCGCGGCCCGAGCAGGGCGACCAGCCGGTCGAGCGCATCGCGCTCGGATGAGGGGCCGCTACCGGGCTCGTCCATGGGGACGTGACTTGCGCCGCTGGCGGCGCCGTTCGAGTTTTGCCTCTTGACCTTCGGTCACGGACGCAACGCTATCTTCGATCACGTCGAGCGGCGTCTCGGGCGTGGGCTCGGCTGCAGCCGCTTGCTCGGCCTGCGCGAGGAACCGGTCGGCACGCGTGCCCTCCGGCATGCCCTGCCCCCTGCGGCGCGCGTACTCCGGGTCGCGACGCTCCTTCCAGAAGTTGAGCAGCGGCGCCGCGATGAAGATCGACGAGTACGCACCCGACGTGACGCCGATGAGGAGCGCGAATGCGAAGTCCTGGAGCGTCGCGCCGCCGAAGAAGAACAATGCGCCGACCGGAAGCAGCGTGATGAACGTCGTCGCGAGGGAACGGCGAATCGTCTCCCACAACGAGACGTTGGTAATCGTTGCGAACGACGCTCGGCGCATGATCGGCACGTTCTCGCGGATTCGATCGAAGATGATGATCGTGTCGTAGATCGAGTACCCGAGAACCGTCAGCACAGCCGCGACGGTCGCTTCCGTCACCTCGCGGCCCGTGACGGAGTACACGCCGACAGTGATCAGCACGTCGTGCAGCATCGCGGCGATCACGGGAATCGCGAACGCCAGCCCGCGGAACCTGATCGTGATGTAGAGCGTGATCACGAGGAGCGAGAAGATGATCGCGATCACGGCCGATCGCGCGATCTGGCGGCCGAAGCTCGACGAGACGTTCTTGACGCTCACACCTCGCGCAGCGAGGCGCGAGGTGAGATCGGACCTCAGCTTCGTCTGCTCGGCGGGCTTCAGCTTCTTCAGGCGCAACTGGAAGCTCTTGAAGTCCTCGCCGCCGTTCGACGACTTGCCCCGGCCCTGCACGACCGCGTCCTTCGCGTGCCCGATCGCCGCCGCCTGCGCGCGTACCCTCGAGATGGGGGTCGGCGCGTTGGTCTTGAACGTCATCTGCACACCGCCGCGGAAGTCGATCCCGAGGTTGAGCCCGCGCGTCGAGAGCGAGGCGGCGCTGACCACCAGGATCGCGCCGGACATCGCGAACCAGAGCAGTGTGCGCCGCATGAAGTCGATTTGCAGGAAGCGGCCGCGCTGCGAGTGGT
This sequence comes from Gaiellales bacterium, assembly GCA_038328165.1. Classification (GTDB taxonomy): domain Bacteria; phylum Actinomycetota; class Thermoleophilia; order Gaiellales; family Gaiellaceae; genus PALSA-600. Next base: position 120,358 of record JBBQLT010000006.1, on the reverse strand, counting down.
GCGCACCCATGAAGCTCGGGTTGTCGAACCACCTGAAGCCGGCAAGCAGCCCGAGCATCGCGCGCGTCGCGGCAACTGCGGTGATCAGAGAGACGACAGTGCCGATCAGCAGCATCAGCGCGAAGCCCTTCACGCCGGCCGTCGCGACGGCGAAGAGGATCAGCGCGGTGATCGCAGTGACGACGTTTGCGTCGACGATCGTGCGGAAGCCCTTCGCATAGCCGGCGGCGATCGCGGCACGCATCGACTTACCGGACCGAGACTCCTCCTTGATGCGCTCGAACACGACCACGTTCGCATCCGCGGCGACACCGATCGTGAGGATCAGGCCGGCGAAGCCCGGAAGCGTCAGCGTCACACCGAAAAGCAGGATCGCGGCGTACATGAACGCGGCGTAGATGCCGAGGCCGAGGACCGCGACAAGGCCGAGGAAGCGGTACAGGAGAAGCAGAAAGATCATCACGACGATCAGGCCGCCGATCGCCGCGTTCCGTGCCTGCGTCAGCGAGTCCTTGCCGAGCGTGGCGGAGACCTCGGTGTTCTCGAGCGGCACGAATTTCACCGGGAGCGCGCCGGTCTGCAGGACGAGCGCCAGGTTCTTCGCCTCGGTCGAGCTCGCCATTCCGGTGATCTGCGCTCCGCCACCTGTCGGGTCGATGCCGTCCGGGTACTGGCCGTAATCGATCGAGGGATAGGAGCGAATCTCGTTGTCGAGCACGATCGCGAAGTGCTGCGGCACCTTCTGGATCGAGCCGCGCACCGCTTCGTTCTTCGTCACGTTGTGGAACGCCTTGTTGCCCTTGTGCGTGAACTGCATGAGGACGATCGCGGCGCCCGTGCTGTCGAAATCCGCGCGGGTGCCGGACAGGCTCAATTCCTTGCCCGTCATGTTCGGGTACGGCCCATAACGGTCGTCTGGATAAGGGCCGTGCTTGAAGAGGTAGTAGTCGGTCTTCCCCGGCCCGGGCAGGCCGTTCGGGTCGCCGGGACAGACCGCCGACGTCTTGTTCGCGCATGTGATCACGGTCGTCGCGTGCGGCACCGGTAGCACCTTGTCGCCCTTCGGCAGCTTGCCGCCGAAGGGGTCGAGCAGGCCCGCATTTCCGGTCGCCGCGTCGCGGTGAAGCTGGCTCGTTGGCCCAGCTGCTTTCACACACACCTTGGTCATGTGCTTCTTCTTGTTCTTGCCCGTGCCGGTGGTCGTCGTGACCTGCTTCTGCTTGAAGAGCACGTACTCGCTCGGCGACCCCGCCTTCGCGGCGGCCTGGACGCGCGTGAGGAGCTGGCAGAGGCTCGTCGTCGCAACGGGCGTGCCGGTGACCGTCACTGAGGGCGAGACGAGCGCCGGCTCGAGATCGTAGAGCTCGAGCTGCGCCGTTTGGCCGATCACCGCGGCCGCCTGCTGGGGGTTGTGCACACCGGCGAGCTCGATCACGATCTCGTCCGGCGTCTGGGTGCGGATCTCCGGCGAGGCGACGCCGAGCCTGTCGACGCGGTTGCGCATGATCGAGACCGACCTGCTCAGGTCGTCGGCGGTCAGCTTGTGGCCTTTCGGAGGCTGCGCCTTCAGCACGACCTCGAGGCCGCCCTGGAGGTCGAGACCCTTCTTGACCGAGCGGTGCACGGGCGAGCCCGGGACGGCCAGGAACCCGACGCCGACGAGGGCGAGCAGGATCAGGAGGACCAGGACGAGGTGGCTACGCCGGGACGACACGCGCCGGAAGGTTAGCGGGGTTCCGTGCCAGCTTCGAGGTTTTCGCCGGCCGGCTCATCGTCGCGCGGGGCTTCCACATCGAGGTCGACCTCGACCTCTCGCGCGACGGCTGCGATCGCGCGGCGGTCGAGCGTCACGACGACGCCGGGCGCGATCTCGATGCGGGCCGTATCGTCCCCGATTTCCTTGACGACTCCGTGCAGGCCCCCTGCCGTGATGATCTCGTCACCGGCATCGATCGAGTCCTGCATCGCGGCGTGCTGGCTGCGGCGGCGTTTCGACGGGAGCACGAAGAGCGCCCACAGGCCGCCGAGAATCACGATCAGGATCAGGAATCCGCCCACATCAACCTTTCCAGCCGGTCGCGCTTGTACGAGGCGAACCCACCGGCGGCGATCGCGTCGCGCGCTCCTTGGGTCAGCTCGATCAGGAAGCGTAGATTGTGGAGCGACAACAGGCGCAGGCCGAGCAGTTCGTTCTGGTTGACGAGATGGCGGATGTAGGCGCGCGTGAACCGCGCGCAGGCCGGACAGTCGCAGCCCGGGTCGAGTGGTGATTCGTCCCGGGCGAAGCGAGCGTTACGGAGATTGAGGCGGCCCTCGTTCGTCAGGGCGCTGCCGGTCCGTGCGGTGCGCGTCGGGAGGACGCAGTCGAACATGTCGACGCCCGCTTCGATCACTTCGAGGATGCCGACGGGGTCGCCGATCCCCATGAAGTAGCGGGGCTTGTTGGCCGGGAGGAGCTCAGTTGCCCAGCCGGTTGTCTCGAAGGTCGCGGCGCGATCTTCGCCGATCGCGAGCCCGCCGATCGCGTTGCCGTCGAATTCGAGCTCCGCGATCTCCTCGATCGAGCGGCGGCGGAGCTCCGGATCGGTGCCGCCTTGCGTGATCCCGAACCGCAGCTGGCCGTCAGCGCGCGGGGCGTGGCGCTGCTGCGTCGCCCACGCTGTCGTTCGCCTCACCGCTTCTGCGAGCGCGCCGCGTGCGATTCCCGGAGGCGGCACCTGGTCCAGGCACATGGCAACGTCGCTACCGAGGTTGGCCTGAATCCTCGCGGCGAGCTCGGGCGTGAAGCGGGTCTCGGTTCCGTCGTAGACGCTCCGGAACGTTACGCCGTCGTCGTCGACCTTCGCGATCGTGTCGCGCAACGAGAAGACCTGGAAACCGCCGGAGTCGGTCAGGATCGGCGCGTTCCAGCTCATGAACCGATGGAGTCCGCCGAGGTCGCGGATCAGCTCGTCGCCGGGCCTGAAGTGCAGGTGGTAGGTGTTGCCGAGCAGGATCTGCGTCCCGAGGCTCGCCACTTCGTCCGGGTGCAGCGTTTTCACGGTTCCCTTCGTCCCGACGGGCATGAAGACGGGGGTCGCGACGTCCCCGTGCGCGGTTCGCAGCACCCCGGCCCGAGCGGCCCCGTCGGTCACCTGCACCTCGAAGGAAGCGCCTCCGGAGCCGCCGCCCGTCGTGCCATACCCCGTCGCCAGACGCGGGTCAACCAAGCGTGACATCGCCACCTCGACAGGCCTGTGTCGGCCACGTCCCGTGGTCAGACCAAGTGTGGAGAGACGGAAACGTTTCCACCCCGGTCATGCGAGGAACTTCTGTCCTCTGAAGCCGTTCTCCGGCAAGTCGGGGTGGCCGCTTTGACCATGACCCCTGGTCAGACCAAGTGTGTCGAAGAGCAAACAGCCTGGTGCCTCCTTCCCACGCAGGAAGACGTGCCTCGTCGGGGCATGGCCTGCTGCCGAAGGAGGGTCGACCAAGTGCAACATTCTGTCCACCGTCAGAGAATAAGCATCGCATCGCCGAAGGAGTAGAAGCGATAGCGCTCCTCGATGGCGAGCTCGTACAGGCGCCTCACCTCGTCGATGCCTGCGAATGCCATGACGAGTGCGAGCAGCGTCGAGCGCGGGAGGTGGAAGTTCGTGACGAGGTGATCGACCCGCCGGAACGCGAAGCCGGGGGTGATGAAGAGCTCTGTACGCCCGCTCACCGGCCCTCCGGAGGCCAGCGTCTCGAGCACGCGCACGGTCGTCGTCCCGACCGCGAGCACCCGCTGGGCCGATTGAATCCGCTTCCACGCCGCAGGGGACACCGAATAGCGCTCGCCGTGGATCGAGTGCTCCTCGACCACGTCCTCGTGGAGCGGCCGGAACGTGTCGAGGCCGACATGCAACGTCACGCGCTCGACCTCGAGACGGGCGAGGAGCTCCGGTGTGAAATGCAGCCCCGCAGTCGGGGCGGCGGCCGAGCCGTGCTCTCGCGCGTAGACCGTCTGATACCGCTCGGAGTCCGCAAGCCGCTCCGTGATGTACGGCGGCAGCGGCACATTCCCATTGGGGTCGCCCTCGAGGCGCACAAGCCACCGTCCCGCGCCCAGATGCTCGACGAACCGGACCGCGCCGTACCGCTCGCCGGCTCGCAGCTTCCGCGTCGGGCGCGCGAGCACCTCCCAGAGTCGACCGTCAACCTGCTCGAGCAGCAGAACCTCACCACGCGGATGCTCGATGGGGAACCGCGCCGGCACGACGCGGGAGTCGTTCACCACCGAGAGGGACGACGGAACGAGCCCCGGCAGGTCACGAAAGACGTGGTGCTCGACGGCGCCGGTCGAGCGCTTGTACACGAGCAGGCGCGAGTCGTCTCGGCGCTCTGCCGGGTGCTGCGCGATCAGCTCCGGCGGCAGGTCGTAATCGAGCTCGCTGCTCTCCATCCGGTGCGGACGGTAGCTTCGCGGCCATGGAAGAGATTCGTGACGCCCTACGTGAAGGCCTGCGCGAGGAAGCTGCCCCGATCTCCCGCCGCCTGGCCGAGGTGAAGGGGCTTTCGAACAACGCGATCCGCAGGCTCGATTCGATCGAGGCGACGATCGAGTCCGAGCGGAACGCCCGGGTGGACGACCTCTCGCTCATGGTCGACCTGCTCACCGAAGGCTGGCGTGCGATGAACACTCGCCTCGCCCGCATCGAGGAGCTTCTGGGAAACCTTCAGGAGCGAGTGGACGAGCCGAGCGCAGCGGTTTACCGCTTGCCGACGGCAGACGCCGGCTGAGACTGCTCCGCCGGTAGCACGAGCTCGAACGTCGACCCCCGCCCCACCTCGGACGTGAGTTCGATCCGTCCGCCGAGGGCGGTCGAGATCTCCTTCGCGATCGCGAGACCGAGCCCGGTGCCGCCTCCGAGCTCGGACACGAAGGGTCGAAAGAGCCGCTCGCGCGCCTCCGGGCGAATCCCGGGACCCGAATCCTCCACCGCGACATGGACCGTCCCGTTCTGCTTGGCGAGCCCGAGCGAGACTCGGCCGCCGTCCGGCGTAGCACGGAACGCATTCGAAAGCAGGTTGCCGACCACCTGGAGAACCCGGTCTCCGTCCGAGACGATCACTGACTCGTCACGGACGTCCCGGCGGTAGTCGATGCCCCGACGCTGTGCCTCCTCCCGGTAGCGCTCGAACGCCTGGTCGAGGAGCTTCGCCATGTCGACCTCCTCCTTCATGACCGTGAAGCGATGCGTATCGAGCTTTGCGAGATCGAGGATGTCGCCGACGAGCCGCTCCAATCGCTGCGTCTCGAGCTCGACGGTCTCGAGTGACGACTGCCGCAGCTCGGGATCGACGACAACACCTTCGAGCAGCGCAGCGACATGCCCGCGGATCGCCGTCAACGGCGTGCGCAGCTCGTGCGACACCGACATCAGGAAGTTGCGCTCCATCACTTCGACCTCACCGAGTCGGTGAGTCATCTCGCCGAAGCGCTCGCTCAGATGCCCGAGCTCGCCGGGCGCGTTCTGCGGCACGGCCACCGCGTAGTTGCCGCCGGCGACCTCGTCGGCGGCACGCGAGAGCTGGAGCACCGGGCGAACGATGCGGCGCGAGAGGTACCAACCGAGCAGACCGGCAACGAAGAGCCCGAGCAGCGCGGCGATCGCCAGCCGCTCGACCAGCGCGAAGACGCTGTGGCTCACGTCCGTCTGCTTCGTCGCGACCACGATGGCGCCGATCGGCGACGTCGTCCCTTGCTTCGTGAGGAAGATCGGATTCGCGACCGCGAGGTAGGTACGCCGCACGCCCGGCGGCTTGAACTGGAACGCGAGTGATCGACCAGAGGTCCAGTCGATCGTCTCGAGCGGCAGACGGTGTAGCCCCGTGATCTGCCCGGGAAACAGCCGGTTCGGGCCGACGAAGTAGATGCGATCGCCGGTCGCCTGCTCCAGGCTCTCCGCATCGAACGTCGTCGGCGCGCGTGTGTCGGTCGCGTTGCCGTAGCTCGACGCGGGCGAGTAGAGCTGCGCGATGCCGTGCGCCTCGCGGCCGAGCTTCGTGAGCGCCTGGTCGTGCGCGAACTGCTGGAATAGCCGAACCGAGATCGCAGTCGTGATCGCACCCGCGATCAGGATCCCCGCGAGGAAGACGAGCGGCAGACGGACGCGGAGCGACCCGAGCATGATGCTCAGGCTTTCGCCGTGTCCCTCTTCGCATCCTTTGCGGGCGACACCTTGTAACCGACGCCCCACACCGTAACGATCGGCGACGCGTCCTCGAGCTTACGGCGCAACTGCCGCACGTGCACGTCGACCGTACGCGTATCACCCGCGAAGGTGTAGCCCCAGACGCGTTCGAGCAACTGGTCACGGGTGAGCACGAGACCCCGATGGTCGAGCAGCTCCCAGAGCAGGTCGAATTCCTTCGGTGCGAGCTGAACCTCGGTGTCGCCGACCTTGACCTCGCGGCGTCCGGAGTCGACGCGAAGGTCGCCGTGCTCGATCACCTCCGTCTCGTGCTCACGACGGTCGGGCGCGGAGCGGCGCAGGATGGACTTCACGCGCGCCACGAGCTCACGCGGGTTGAACGGCTTCGTGAGGTAGTCGTCGGCTCCCACCTCGAGGCCAATGATCTTGTCGACGTCCTCGTCGCGCGCAGTCAGCATCAGGATCGGGACGTCGCTCGTCTGGCGGATGCGCTTGCAGACCTCGATCCCATCGATGTCCGGCAGCATCAGATCGAGCACGATCAGGTTCGGCATCTGCGCGGCCACTTGTGCGAGCCCGTCGGTCCCGGTCGACGCGGTGCGCACGCCGTAGCCCGCGTTCTTCAGATAGAGGGAGACGAATGACGCGATCGATCCCTCGTCTTCGACCACCAGGATGTTCGGGGTCTGCGCGCTCACGTTCTACGGACCGGCCGGCGCCGGCTGAACACCGAAGGTGACGACGTGTCTCACCCACGGGACGGGAGTCCACCTGCCGCCATCGAGCGCAAAGTCGCCCGCGTCGCCGACGGTCACGTCACCGGTCAGCGACGCGCTGCCGAGACCGACGGCGGTGAAGTCGATTCCCGCGCCCTGGAACCACAGCCTGTACTTCCCGCCCGTGACCCGGAAATGGATGTCACGGCCGGTGTAGGTGATGCAGGTGTCGCACGGGCCGAGAACCTTGTGCTCGGCGCCCGAGACGGGAATGTCACCGACCGCCGGGTCGACGTCATTGACAACGAGCTTGCCCCGATCCATCTGACCCCACACGACGCCTTTGCCATTGAGCAGGACCGCAGCGTTCACGGCGCGCAACTCGAGCACACCGTCGCCGGTCGCACTCGAGCCCGCGAGAGCCGCCGGCGCGACGACCAGAGTTGAGAGCAGGATGAAAGAGAGCCTCCGCATTGGCACCACCAGTGTTTCCCGCTGAATTATGCCCTGAATGAGCGAAAGGTAAGGAGTTTTGGACGGAGTCGCTCGGGCGCCGGGACCGAGGGCCACCTTGTAGCGTCGATCGCTGTGCACGACCTGACGAGTTTTGGCTTGACCGTGCTGCTTGTCGCGGGCGCGCTCTCGGCCGCCCTCGCCGCGTCGAAGCTCAGCGCGCGCACGTCGGTCCCATCCGCCGCCCTCTTCCTCATCGCTGCCTCGGCTGCCTCGGCGCTCTTCCCATCGCTCGTCGTCTCGATCGGGACGGTCGAGCGGGTCGGCACGGTCGCGCTGATCGTCATTCTCTTCGACGGGGGCTCATCCATCGGCCTCCGGCGGTTCCGCGCTTCCGCGGCTCCCATCTCATCGCTCGGCGTGCTCGGCACCTTCGCGACGGCCGGCCTCGTCACCCTGTTCACGCACGGCGTCTTCGGGCTCACCTGGATCACCGCCGGGCTACTCGGCGCCGCGATCGCACCGACCGATCCCGCGGTGATGTTCTCTGTGCTCGGCGACCGCGAGATTGCCGGGCGCACCCGGACGATCCTCGAAGGCGAGTCGGGTGCGAACGATCCGGTCGGAATCGCCCTGATGCTCGGGCTGATCGAGCTCGCGACTCACAGCGACGCCAGCTTTCTCGTGGTCATTCGCGTGTTCTGCGAGCAGGTGGCGATCGGCCTCGCAATCGGGATCGCGGGCGGCCTGCTCGAGAACCGGATCCTCCGGCGGGTCGCACTCCCATCCGCCGCGCTCCACACGGTGCGCACGCTGGCGCTCGCGGGCGTCGTCTACGGCGCTGCGGCGGTCGCCCACGGCTCCGGCTTTCTCGCCGTCTTCGTCGCAGGGCTCATCGTCGGCGACGTGCGGGCGCCGTTCGAGCGCGAGATCGCGGTTTTTCAGGCCGGGCTCGCCACCCTCGCGGAGGTCCTCGTATTCGTCGCGCTCGGCCTGACGGTCGGCATCTCGTCACTGCCCGCGAGCCGCTGGCTCGACGGCCTCGCGATCGCAGCATTCATCGTGCTCGTCGCACGTCCGCTCGTTGCAGGGGCGCTACTCGCGCCGGCGCGACTGCGCCCCGGCGAGCGGCTTTTCGTCTCCTTTTGCGGGCTCAAGGGGGCCGTGCCGATCCTGCTGGCGGCGTTTGCGCTCGCGCAGCACGTTCGTGACTCGCAGCGGATCTACGACACGGTGTTCGTCGTCGTCCTCGCATCGGTCGTCATCCAGGGAAGCACGATCGAGGCCGCCGCGAGACGATTCGGCGTCGAGATGCGAAGCGTCACGCCACGCGGCGAACCGACTGACTGAGCCCCGAGGCACGCACCACCTGATGCGCATCGACGACGCGCACCCAACCCGCCTCAAGGGCGGCGGGCTCACAGACGACACAGACGGCCTGGTCGCGCCGCTCCCCCCGCCAGGTCCGGAACCGCTCGCCTGCGAGGAGACTCCGGCGGCACAGGTGGCACATCGCCATCGGCTGCACCGTAGGCGCCGTCCCGGACGGACATGTCTTGGGGACTGGCCCCTGGACATGCCCCTTTAGTAGGTGTAGAAGCCTTCGCCGCTCTTGCGGCCGAGCTTGCCCGCCTGCAGCATCCGGACGAGACGCGGCGGCGGGGCCATCCGGGGCTCTCGAAGCCTCTCGTACAGCGCCTCGCTCGCGTGGACGTGCACGTCGGCGCCGACGAGGTCAAGAAGCGCGCACGGCCCCATCGGCCAGCCGGCGCCGTGCGTCATGCCCGCGTCGAGGTCTTCCGGCGTCACCCCCGCCTCGTCGAGCACCCGCACGCAGTCGTTGAGCAGCGGGATCAGGACGCGGTTGACCACGAATCCCGGCGTATCGGTGCAGCGGATCGGCGTCTTGCCGAGCTGCGCGCCGAGCGCAAAGGCAATCTCGAACGCGGCTTCGCCCGTCCTCTCGGCGCGGACGATCTCCACGAGCGGCATCAGCGGCGCTGGGTTGAAGAAATGCATTCCGACGGACCGCTCCGGGCGCTCGAGGACCGAGGCGATCTCCGTGACCGACAGCGCCGAGGTGTTCGTCGCGAGGACTGCGTCGTCCCGCACGGTCGCCTCGAGCGCACGGAAGAGCTCCTGCTTGATCGCCAGATCCTCGAATGCCGCTTCGATGACGACATCGCACACAGCGAGCGCCGCGAGGTCGGTTGCGAGCGTCAGCCGCGCGACCGCGGCGTCGTACGCCGCCTGCTCCATCCGCCCCTTCTCGACCTTGCGCGTCAGGAAATGCGTGATCCGGTCGCGCGCCGCCTCGCCACGGGTTGCTTCGGCCTCGATCCCGATCGTCTCGAATCCCGCCTCGACCGAGAGCTGTGCGATACCGGAGCCCATGGCTCCGAGGCCGACGACCCCGATCTTCACAGCCGCTCGACCACGGCCGCGATCGCCATGCCGAACCCGACGCACATCGAGGCGACCCCATAGCGAGCATCGCGCCGGTCGAGCTCGTTCAGAAGCGTCGCGGTCATGCGTGCGCCGGTCGCGCCGAGCGGATGGCCGAGAGAGATGCCGCCACCGTTCGGGTTGACGTCGTCGCCTCGTTCCTCGAGGTGGAGGTCCTGCACGGTCTGGAGGACGACGGAGGCGAATGCCTCGTTGATCTCGATGACGCTCATATCGTCCATCGCGAGACCTGCCTTCGAGACGGCCTTTTCCATCGCCTGCGGATTGCCGTGGAGCATCCGGGTCGGATCGACGCCTGCGAGCCCGAAGGAAACGAATCGCCCGCGCGGCTCGACGTCGAGTCGGACGCACGCAGCCTCGCTGGCGACGAGGACAGCCGCCGCCCCATCGACGATCTGCGACGCGTTCCCCGCGGTTACGACGCCGTCGGCCTTGAACGCCGGCGCAAGCGCCGCGAGCTGCTCGGCCGAGGTCTCGCGGCGCGGCGCCTCGTCCACCGCGAAGACGGACGGAGCCTCGACGTCCTCAGCCGTCGCGGGCAGTTCGATCACGACGATCTCGCGCTCGAACTTCCCACCATCCGAGGCGGCGAGCGCCCGGCGATGAGATTCGAGCGAGTACGCGTCAAGGGCCTCACGCGTCAGATTCCATTCCGCGGCAACGAGCTCGGCAGAGCTTCCCTGCGGGACGATGAAGAACCGGCCGCTGACGCGGTCGGAGATGGAACCGCCGTTCGAGCCCATCGGGACGCGGGACATCATCTCGACGCCTGCCGAGACGACCACGTCGAGTTGCCCGGCCATCACCGCAGCCGCAGCGTTGAAGTTCGTCTGCATCGAGGAGCCGCACTGACGGTCGACCGTCGTGCCGCACACCTCGACGGGCCAGCCGGCGGCCAGCACGGCCATGCGCCCGATATTCCAACCCTGCTCCTCGATCTCTGTCACGCAACCCATCTGCACGTCCTCGACCACCGCCGGATCGAGGTCGTGACGCCCGAGGAGGCCGTTCAGGACCTGCGCGGCAAGGTCGTCGCCCCGAAGAACGGAAAGCGCACCGTTCCTGCGTCCGATCGGTGATCTCACGGCGTCGACGATGTAGCTCGTCATCGAGGCCCGAGCCTATCCGGCTTCAATCGGCGAGTGCCGGCTCAAAGCGCGCTCGCGCCGCGAGCCGGTCGAAGCAGACGTTCACCGCGACGAACACCGCAATCGCGTACACCCAACCCGCGACGCAATCGACGACGTAGTGCTCGCCCGAGTACACGAGTGCAAACGCCATCGCCACCGGATAGAGCGCAAGGGGGAGTCGCGCCCAGCGCGGAACGAGGCGCCAGAGATACAGCGTGATCAGCAACGCATAGCCCGCATGCAGCGACGGCATCGCCGCGACGTTGTTCGCGTAGTGCTGGCCCTTTTCGAAGAGCGATCCGAAGTGTCCGAGTGGCACTTCCTTCCACACGACGCCGATCGTGCGGTTCGCCTCGCCGAGCTCACCGTGTCGCGCCGCGAGCCAGGGTGGCACCGCGGGGTACAGGACGTACGTCGCGAAGCCCGTCAGCGCGAGCACGCAGACCATGGTCGCGTACCGAGCGAAGCGATCGTGCGCCCAGGTCCAGAGCGCCGACGCGACGACGAGCGTCCCGAAGAAATGGGTGAGGTAGACGAACCAGGTTGCGTAGTCCCACCAGTGGAGATGGTGCGCGCCGTGCCAGAGCTGATGTTGCAGCCGCACGGTCGGAGCGGGCGTGCCAAAGAACGCGTTCTCGAGGTGGATCTGCGGCAGCTCGCGCGCCGGGAAGAGCAGCCCGTCCGCGAAACCGCGAATGCGGTCGTAGGCGAACAGCACGACGACGAACGGCGCCCACTCGATCAGCAACCGTGGCACGCGATGGCGCAGGTCGGAGGCAGAGAACGCGGCCATCCCGACGCCCAGCCAGAGGAAGATGAGGTCGCGCGAGGTCGCGACGCCGACCGTCGCCGCCATCACGGCGGTCGTCACGAGCCACGCGATCGGCAGCCAAAAGCGAATCGACCGGTGCGCCTTCACGCGAGGAATCCTCGCACTACAGTTGTGCCGTGGCGACGACCTCGATCGATCACGGCCTGCTGATCGGCGGCGAGCGCATCGAGACCGGTGAATGGACGGAGGTTCGCTCGCCGTTCTCGGGCGACGTAATCGGGCGCGTTGCGAGAGCCGGAGCGCGAGAAGCGGGTCGGGCACTCGACGCCGCCGCACGCGCGTTCCGCGAGCCCCTGCCCGCGCACGAGCGCGCGCGCATCCTCGATGCGACGGCCCGGTTGCTTGGGGACCGGCAGGAAGAAGCTGCTGCGCTGATCTCCGCGGAGGCCGGGAAGCCGCTGAAGCAGGCGCGCGTCGAGGCCGAGCGTGCCGTCTCGACCTACACCTTCGCGGCCGTCGAGGCCCGCAAGCTTGCAGGTGAGGTCGTTCCCATGGACGCCTCGCCGGCCGGCCAGGGAAAGCTCGGCTTCACCATGCGCCTGCCGATCGGGATCATCGGCGCGATCTCACCCTTCAACTTCCCCCTCAACCTCGTCGCGCACAAGATCGCCCCAGCGCTTGCAGCCGGGTGCCCCGTCGTCCTGAAGCCCGCCTCGGCGACGCCACTCTCAGCGCTCTTCCTGGCCGCGCTCGAAGAAGAGGCGGGCCTTCCGCCCGGTTGGATCAACGTCGTCGCGGGCTCCGCCGGGCCGATCGGCGATGCGATCGTCGAGGACGAGCGGGTGAAGCTGATCACCTTCACAGGCTCGGGTGCGGTCGGTTGGGGAATAGCGGAGCGCGCACATCGCAAGCGCGTGAAGCTCGAGCTCGGGAACGCGACACCCGCGATCGTCTGCTGCGACGCACCGCCCGACACACCGGCGAAACTCGCGGCCAACGCCTTCTCGTTCGCCGGCCAGAGCTGCATCTCCGTGCAGCGAATCTTCGTCATGGCCGATGCGTGGGATGCGTTTCTCGACGAGTTCGTGCCGAAGGTGGAAGCGCTGAAGGTTGGCGATCCCGCCGACGATTCGACCGACGTCGGGCCGCTGATCAGCGACGAGGAGCGCGACCGGGTGCTTGACTGGATCCGCGATTCCAGAGGCGAGCTCCTGACCGGTGGCGAGCTCGACGGCGACGGCCTCCTCCGCCCCACCGTGATCTCGGGCCCCGCAGACGACGACAGGGTTCAGTGCGAGGAGGTCTTCGGGCCGGTCGTCACGTTGACGCGCACAACGAGCCTCGAGGATGCGATCGAACGGGCGAACGCGACACGCTACGGCCTGCAGGCGGCGATCTTCAGCCGAGACATCCGCACGTGCCTTGAGGCGGCACGGCGACTTGAGTTCGGCGGCGTGACGGTCAACGAGGCTCCGACATTCCGCGCCGACCAGATGCCCTACGGCGGCGTGAAGGCATCCGGCAATACCAAGGAAGGCCCAGCATGGACGGTGCGCGAGATGACCGAAGAGCGACTCGTCGTCGTCCAGCTGTAAGACCGTGCCGTAATTCACCCCCGTTAGACTCGCCGGGTGTCCCCGCTCCTTCGCCGACGTCGACCGGATGAGGGCGTCGCTTCGCGGCGCCCGCACGCAGGAATCCTCCGGCGCGAACGCCGCGCGCTCCTGAAGGCTCGCGACGCCTTGCTGCGCGACCTGGGCGGCCTCCTGGTCGAGATGTACCGGCGCGGCGGGTTCCGCGACGACCTGCTCGCCGAGCGGGCGGCGGAGATCATCGGGATCGACGCCCGGATCGCCGAGGTCGAAACGCGGCTGCATCGCCGGAGCGATGCGCCGCGCTGCGAATGCGGGGCTCCGCTGCTGCGCGGCTCCCACTTCTGCCCGAACTGCGGTCGCTCGGTCGGCGGCTCGGGCAGCGCGGCGGCGAACGACGAGACCATGGTCGAGCCAGCGCCCGAGGCCTGATGGCAGCCGGGAAGGACGAACGCCGGAGCGCGATCGACGCGGCGGACGGATCCTGCCCGCGCTGCGGGTCGCCGCGCGACGATGACCAGCGCTACTGCCTCGAATGCGGTCTGCCCTTGCCGCCGGTGCGAGGGACGTTGCCGCACCTCCGTCGAACGTGGATGCGCCGGGTCGGCTGGTATCCCGGAGACTGGGTCTGGGTCTCGCTCCTCACGCTGGTCGTCGCGATCGCCGGGACTGCGGCCTCGATCCTAATCACAACCAACCGCGACGCGAACGGCGCGACCCTCACCGCGATCGCAACGGTTCCCGTCGTTGAGCCAACAGCCGTCCAGGCCGCCACGACGCCCTCGATCGCAGACACCTCGACGCTTCCGACGGCGCCCGAGCCGGGGGCAAAAGGCGCCCGCAAGGTAGCCCGCAACGGGCGGCTCCACTGGCCGGCGCATGCGAACGGCTGGACGATCGTGCTCGTCTCGTATCCGAAGCTGAACGGCCGAGCAGCCGCGCTTGCCGCGGCAACCAAGGCTGCCGCGTCGGGCCTGCGCCGGGTCGGCATTCTCGACTCGAGCGGCTTCGCGAGTCTCCAGCCTGGTTACTTCGTCGTCTTCACGGGCATCTACGGGTCGAAGAGCGACGCCGACGCCGCGGTCGCGACCGCCCGCCAGGCCCGATTCGGAGGCGCGTACTCCCGCCAGATCGCCCGCTGAGGGCCGATGTGTAACCGCCGAAACGTCCGGGTATGCGCTACGCGCACGGACAACTCTGTTGCCTCTTTTGGAAACATTTGTAACAGCTCCTAGCAGCGTGTAAGCTCACACCCGGGCCGGGCCGCTCCCCCAACGTTTACCGCTTCTTAAAACGGCTGCGGATACAGTTCAAGGAGAATCCAAGACGCGTATGGACGAACGGATCCTGCATATTCAGAACTGCATGTATCAGTATTCGCGAGCGATTTATCGCTCGATCAAGGATCTGATCGACCCCTACGTCGACTCTCACACACAGCTCGAGTACCGCCGCGAGGTGCTCGCAGCGTGCGAGGGGACGATGGAGCGTCTGGCGGCCGATCCGCACTACTTCGCGAAGCCGGACAAGGCGCTCTTCCAGGACATCCGCCGCTACTTCCCGATCACCGTGCAGGGGCAGGTGGCGTGGTCGGTCAACCACGGCGTGAACGCAGCGGTCAGCTTCGTCGAAGAGCAGATCGAGGCCGGCGCGTTCGACGGCGGCGTCGCGCGTTGCCGCGCGACAACGCGCAAGGGCAAACCGTGCCAGCGCACGCCGCTGCCCGAGCGCGACTACTGCCCGTCGCACCAGCATCTCGAGCGCAAGGTCGCCGCGTTGCCCAAGGTCGCGGCTTAACCCGAAGTCGCAGCGCAGCCCCCTGCGCTAGGCTCGGCCGACGGCGCTCCGCTCGACGGAGTCGCCCAGAGCAACCGATGAGCCACGACACCGACAAGTTGATTCGCCAGCTCTCGCTGGTTGCGTTCCTCATGGCGGAGCGGCGTCCGCTGACCGCCCGGGACATCAAGGGAAACGTCGAGGGGTATCAGGAGATGAGCGACGAGGCGTTTGCCCGACGCTTCTACTCCGACCGCGCGGAGCTCGTTCAACTCGGCGTTCCGCTCGACTCCCAGCGCGACGAGTTCACCGGCGAGGAGCTCTACACATTGCGGTCCGAGCGGTACTTCCTGCCCGAGCTCGAGCTCGATGACGAGGAGCTCGCCGCCCTGCAGACGTGCTTCTACCTCCTCGAGGGGCGATTTGCCTACGCCGAGCCGCTGCGGCTCGCACTGCAGAACCTCGCGCTCGGCCGGTCGGCAGGCGACCTCGGCGTGCGGCCGACAGGCACCGCCCTGCGCGTCGAGGTGCGCGACCCCGACTACACGCCCGAGCTGCAGGGCAGGCTCGGCAAGCTCGAGGGAGCGATCTCCAAGCAGCGCACGGTCAAGTTCCGGTACTGGTCGATCTACCGGGACGAGGAGATCGAAAGGACGCTCAATCCATATGCGCTCTTGCCCGAAAACGGCTCGTGGTACGTGATCGGCCACGACCTCGACCGCAACGACAACCGCACGTTCCGCGTCTCGCGCATCCGCTCCGACATTCGCTTCGCAACGCGCCGCGAACGCGACTTCCGTCTGCCGGCGGAGTTCGACGTCGAGCAGTACCGCGGCCGCGCCGAATGGCAATTCGGCGACATTCTGGGCGAGGCGCGCATCGAAGTGGCGCCCGACACGGCGTGGTGGGTCGAGCGCGCCTTCGGCGGCGGGGAGCGCAACCGCGTCGAGGGCGACGTGTTTGTGACGCAGTACGCCTCGACGGCGCTGCTCTCCCGCTGGATCCTCCGGCAGGACGGCCGCGCGGTCCCACTCGAGCCCTCTGAGCTGCGACGCCTCGTGGTCGAGGGTGCGCGAGCCGCGCGCGCGGCGCACGAAGGCGCGCCACCGACGCCGGTGGCCGAGGTCGAGCACGCAAAGACCGACACGGTCTCCGATCGGCCCGCGGGCCCCGTTGCGCCCGAGCGCTTCGGCGTCCTGCAGTCGCTGCTTGCCTTCCTGCTCACAGCGTGCGGCGACGAGCGCAACGGCGTGATCCCCGCGCAGCAACTCGTCGATCGCTTCTCGATTCCTCGCGAGCAACTGGAAGAGCACCTCTCACTCCTGAACCTCGTCAACTTCGGCGGCGGTTGCTACGCCGTGTACGCCGAGTTGCACGGCGACGAAGTGCACGTCGACAAGGAGCTCTTCGGTGACACGTTCCGCCGACCGCCGCGCCTGACCCCCCTCGAGGCCCGCGCGATCCGACTCGCGCTTGAGTTCGTAGGACCGATGATCGCTGCGGATGCGCACTCTCCACTCGACCGCGTGCGCGCGAAGCTCGAGGAGACGTTCGGCGCGTTCGACCTCGCGCAGACGCCGACGCCCCACATCGGCGACGAGGAAGACCTCGTGGCGAAGCTCAGTCAGGCGATCGACGAGCACAAGCTCGTCGAGATCGAATACCTGAAGCCGGAGGAGCAGGAAGTCGTCACGCGCACGTTCGAGCCGTATTCGATCGAGCGGCGGCTGCCGCACTGGTACGTCCACACCTGGGACACGGAACGCGACGAGCCACGCTCGTACCGGCTCGACCGGATGCGCAAGGCGAAGGTGCTGCGCAAGACGTTCACCCCGAGGGAGGGCTTCGACATCTCGGAGCTCCATCACGCGACGACGGCGCGCATCTGGTACTCGCCCGCCGTCGCGCGTTGGGAGATCGAGAAGGGCGCGCATCAGTTGGTGGACGGCTCCGCCCTGTCCGACAAGTCGGTCGGAAGCGCCGAATGGCTCGTCGGCGAGGTCGTGTCATACCGTGGCGAGGCGATCGTGCTCGAACCGGCCGACTTGCGCGCCCAGGTCGCGACCCGCGCCCGGGCGCTCGCCCTCGAGCTCCGGCCCGGCAAGGCCAAAGTCTAGTCGATCTAGAGAGGCAGCTTCAGCGTGAAGGTCGCGCCGCGCCCGGGTGCGGATGCGACCTCGAGGGTCCCGCCGTGCGCCTCGGCGATCGACCGCGCGATGTAGAGGCCGCCGTACCGACGCGATCCACCATTCGAGGTGCCGGTCGTTCGCGTTTCTCATGCGCGCGCCCGAATCCGCCCGAGCGCCCAGGCAGCGTGCTCGGCGAGCAATTCGTCCTCGCCGGCGGCAAATCGCTCGAGCACCGGGACGTGCTCCTTCGAACCGGTGTTGCCAAGCGCAACGAGCGCGTTCCGCTGCAGGAAGCGCGGATCGTTCCGCGGCACATAGAGACGGTCAAACCGCTCGATCAGCTCGCGACCGTCGTCCTGCAGCCACCCCACAAGATCGACGTGGCCCGCCGCTACCTCGGCGAGCGAACTCCGACGGTTCTCGGCGCCGCGATTCCAGGGACAAACGTCCTGGCAGATGTCGCAGCCGTACACCTGGCTGCCGAGAGCCGCCCGATAGGGCTCGGGAATCGGGGCCGCGGCCTGCGTCCAGTACGAGAGGCACTTGGTCGCGTCCAGGGTGCCCGGCTCGTCCAGCGCGCTTGTCGGGCAGGCATCGATACACAGCCGACACGAACCACAGTCGGCCTCGAAGGGCGCCGTCGGTTCAAGGCAGACGTCGGTGATGAGAGTGCCGAGAACGACCCACGAGCCGTGCCGGCGCGTGATCAGCATCGTGTTCTTGCCGTAGAACCCGACGCCGCTCCGTGCCGCGGCTTCACGATCCACATGCTGGTTGGCGTCGACGAGCACGCGGTAGGCACCGCCGATCCGACGGCCGAGCAGGTCGAGCTGCACGCGCAGCTCCGCGTACGCATCCGACCAGGTGTAGCGGGCGAGGCGGCCTTGCCCCTCGTCGAGCGGCTGCTCGGGCAGCCAGTAGGCAAGCGCGACGGATACGACACTCTTGGCGTTCGGGAGAAGCGACTCCGGATGGCAGGACTGCTCGGGCCGCGCCATCGTGAACTTCATCTCCCCGAAGAGCCCGCGAGTTCGACGGCTGAGGATGTGCTGTTCCGTCTCGGAGTACGCCTCGGCTCGGGTGACGCCGACCACGTCGAAGCCGAGCTCCTCTCCGACCTGCTCGACTTCAGCCGCCGTCATGCGAGGATTGTGCACCCGTGAAGGCAATCCGGATCCATGAGGACGGCGGCCCCGAGGTGCTGCGCTACGAAGACGTCCCCGATCCGGCGCCGCGTGACGGCGAGGTCCTGATCGAGCTGCGTGCCGCAAGCCTCAATCATCTCGATGTTTGGATCCGCAAGGGTCTTCCTTCGGTTCCGAAGCCTCGCATCCTCGGCGCCGACGGCGCGGGCGTGGTCGCCGGCACCGACGAGCGCGTCGTGATCAACCCGGGAATCGTCGACGACGGCACGATGCACATCGTCGGCGAGACGATGGACGGGACACACGCCGAGTTGATCGCGATTCCCCGCGCCTTCGTGCATCCGATACCCGGTGACCTGACGTTCGAGGAAGCGGCTGCGTTCCCGCTCGTCTTCCTCACCGCCTACCGGATGCTCGTCTCGCGCGCTCGCCTGCAGGCTGGCGAGTGGGTTCTGATCTGGGGCATCGGCGGCGGCGTCGCAACGGCAGCACTCGCGATCGCAAAAGCCCTTGGAGCCCACGTCGTCGTGACTTCGTCGAGCGACGCGAAGCTCGCCAAGGCGAGCGAGCTCGGCGCTGATGCGACGGTCAACCACGAGACGGCCGACGTTGTCGCAAGGGTCAAGGAGATCACCGCGGGCGGTGCACACGTCGTCGTCGACGACGTCGGCGAGGCGACGTGGAAGCGCACGCTCGACGCGGCGCGGCCGGAGGGGCGGATCGTCGTCTGCGGGGCGACGACCGGGCCGAACCCGCCCGCCGCGCTTCACCGCGTCTGGTGGAAGCAGCTGTCGATCCTCGGCTCGTCGATGGGCACTCCCGAGGACTTCCGACAGGTCTACGACCTCGTCGCGGCCGGGAAAGCCCGGCCGACGGTCGACCGCATCTTCCCGCTCTCAGACGCAAGGGCAGCGCACGAGCGACTCGAGGCCGGCGAGCAGCTCGGCAAGATCGTGCTGTCCATTCCCTAGCTAGCTCGCGCGTGCGGGCGAACGAACGAAAACGCCCCGGTTGTGACAGGGGCGTTTCGTTTCGTACTCGAGTCGGCGGCTCCGCGGAACCGCCGGGGCCTCTTAGGGGCCGGTGGTTGCTGCCAGGGTGACGGTCGAGGTGTACGTCCCCGCGAAGCTCGAGCCGGGAATCGCAACCGCGATCGTCGGGGTGACGTTCAGCTTGCCGAGCCCGGTGAGGGCCGCCGCGTTGAAGAACTTCGCTGCAACGCCCGTGATCGTCAGGGGCAGTGTGATTCCGGAGTTCGTCGCCGCGGTGCACGAGCTGCCTGCCTGGCAGGCCTGTGCCGCAGCGGTCACCGTTCCAGGTGCCAGGGTGTGCCCCGATCCGTCCGAGAAGCTCGTCGCAGAAACCTGCAGGTTCCAGCCGGCGCCACTGCCGCACGCATCGACAACGCCGAGCACCGGGCTGTAACTGACCGTCTGGTCGCTTCCGTCGAGCGTGTCACTGATCGACGGGTTCGCCGGGAGGTTCAAACTGATCCCCGCCGTACCCGACACCGTCGCCGTCGTCGTGAGCGTCCCCGCAACCGCAGCGCTCACCGCAGCGAGCGCCACCGCCAGGATCCCACTGATGACCAACATCCGCCGCCTCAACATTCCACACGTCTCCTTCAAATCGAAAATAGGTGAGCTCGCATCGCTTCGCACCCACTCTCGGAACCCCCGGTCGGAAACATGAGAGCAGCCGGGTATGAACTCGGATTGAGCGATTGCTGCTTTCAAACCGGAAACGACGGATCCCAGCCGACGTACGGGGTTGCAACGGCGCTCCACGTCCCGAGGGCGACCTCCGGTGGAATCTCCTCGATCAACGAGATCCCGTGCTCGACGGAAACGGGGACCATTCCGGTGGGGCTCAACCGTGCGGCTCGCTTGGGGGCTCACTGCTTCCTGCCGCCGGGGTCCTCGACCGTCAAGCCGTCGGCGCCGCTTGACTCTGCAGTGGCGCGGTCAGATGTCTGCTAGGAACCTCGGCCGGGCGGGAAGGGCGCTAGCGCCCTCCCGCCCGGGAACGTTTTGAGAGCGCTTACCCGAAGCCGAGAATGAACTTCGCGTCGTCGGACATCTTGTCGGGGGTCCAGGGCGGCTCGAAGGTGAGCTCGCTCTCGACGTCCTTGACGCCAGGGATCTCGCGCACGACGCGCTCGATGTCTTCCTGGATCATCTGACCGGCGGGGCAACCCATCGACGTGAGCGTGTAGGTGACCTTCGCCTTCTCACCGTCGATCTCCGCGTCGTAGAAGAGTCCGAGCTCGACGATATCCATCCCGAGCTCCGGGTCTTCGACCTGACGCAACGCTTCGACGACATCTTCCTTGGTGGGCATGGGGCGCAGGCTAGCTCAGACGGACCTCTTCGCGACGGTCCCTGGCAAAAAAGTGGATGCCGTCGACGAAGCGAACCCAGTTACAGCGCGTGCACATGACGAGCGAATGAGTACGTGCGGAGTCGCCGAGGAAACGGACGCCCTGCAACAGGTCGCCGTTCGACACGCCGGTCGCGACGACGATCACCTCCTGCGGCGCGAGATCGTCGATCGTGAACACCCGCTCGACGTCTTCGATCCCATGCGCCTGCGCCTCGGCGATCTCGGCGCGTCGCGTCGGCCAGAGCTGCGCCTGCAGCTCGCCGCCGAGACAGCGAAGCGCAGCCGCCGCCAGCACAGCCTGGCGTGTGCCGCCGATCCCAATGGCCAGATGGTCGTTCGTGCCACGAACAGCCGCGCTGATCGATGCCGTGACGTCGCCGTCCTGGATCAACTTGATGCGCGCGCCCGAGGCCCGGATCTCCTCGATCAGGTCGTGATGACGTGGACGGTCGAGGACGATCGCCGTGACGTCGTTGACCATGCGCCCGAACGCCTCCGCGATCGAGCGGACGTTGTCGCCGACCGGCCGGTCGAGCGAGATCGTTCCTCGGGCTCGTGGGCCGACAGCCATCTTGCGCATGTACATGTCGGGCAGCGACGGCATGGAGCCGCGTGGTGCCGCAGCGATCATCGAGATCGCGTTCGTACCGCCGCGAGCGACCACCGCACGGCCCTCGAGGGGGTCGAGCGCGAGATCATACTCGTCTCCGCCTGTGCCGACGACCGATCCGGCCGCCAGCTGTTCCGCGTCCTCCGGCGCGCCGATCACAATTTGTCCGCTGATCGGCATCCGTTCGAGGGCGATCCTCGCGCCGGAAAAGGCTGCTTCCTCGGCGGCGTCCTTGTCGGCGCGACCGAGCCACCGTGCTGCTGCGAGTGACGCCCGCTCGGTGACGCGCGCAAACGTCTCGCACTGGCACGGGCGACGGCCCTCGTCCTCCTCTGCGACTTCCGTCACGGGAGCCTCGAGCGTTCGGATGCCAGCATCACGAGCTCGATGACTGTATCGATCGTGCGCTCCACGTTTGCATTCTCGACCACGGGCACACTCTCGCGCCGTGCGCGCCCGACGATGTAGGTCTGGACGCGGCGAATATCGCTCAGCCGCTCGAGGTACTTGTCCATTGCCCTGATGCCGCCGGTGGCTGCATCGCGGACGTGGAAGTGCATGCGATGTACCTCCTCATCGGCGATCTCGACGACGACGTGCACGAGTAGCGCCCCTTCGAGCTCGGCCGGAAGCAAGCCGGGGACGAGGTGAACGCCCTCGAGCACCATCGACCACCCCTCCGTCAGCGATCGCCTGATCGCGGCGTCGACCCCGACGCACACGTGGCGGCACTGATCCACGAAACCGACGATCGCCGGGTCGCCCGTCACCTCGTCGTCGATCGCCTGCCCCGCCTCGAAGCTCGAGTAGTGGATCGTCGGCATGAATTCGCGCGAGAAGAATGCGCGCATGGTCTGCCGGATGAAGTCGGTCGACGCAACGCGGGTGATGCCCAGCCGGTGTGCGACCTCGACCGCCACCGTCGACTTTCCCGTTCCCGTCGACCCGCCGATCAGGACGATGATCGGAGCATCGAGCGCCTGGAGGTCGGCGAGCCGGCGCAGGCGCTTCGTGGCACGGTCCCCCTCCTCCTCGCCGAGAATCTCCTGCGCAAGCGACTCCAACCGCTCGACCGGAACCGAGCTCGCCCCACGCTCGGCCAGATCGAGCTCCAGGCGCCGGGCGAGCTGGTAGGCACGGTCGGGCGGAACGCCCGCAGCGATCAGCGCCCGCGCCATCAGACCCTTCGAATACGGGAACTCGTCGTCGCCGAGCGGTAGCGGCTCGCCGTGGCGTGGCTGACTCACGAGGACACCTGCTCGGCAAGCAACTGGAGGAACGCGGCGTCCAGATCGGCGTCGATGGCGACGACGTCGTTCGCCGCCGCAACAACCTTCTTCCCCGTAGCGAGAGCATGGGCGGCGACGACATCGATCCCAGCCGCCTTGATCTCGACGAGGTACGTGTCGGCGTCGAGGTTGTCGAGCTCGCGCCGTAGGGCGGCGCGATCGGCGAGATTCGACGACACATGGACGACATCTGCCTCGAGGTGCGCGACGTCCATCGCGCCCGCAGTGAAGACGGCGACTCGCCCCTCGAGCAGCCCGGTCGGGCGAAGCCGCAACGTCGTCTCGATCGCGCCGGGAACGCTGCAGTTGACCGCGACGACAAGGTCCGAGATCAGCCGACGGTACGGGTTGAGATACGCATCGACGTCATGGCCCGGGCCGACGACGAGCACCCGGTGATCGACCGCGACGGGCGGAATGGCTGCGCCGCTGCCGTCGAAGACGACGACGTCGGGCTCGCGGCCCGCGGCGAGACGGGCTCCTTGGAGGACGTTCGAATCGAACACTGCGCCGGCGAGCCCGCCGCCCGCGCGACGACACCCGATCGTCGTGACGCCGCAAAGCGCCGCCAGCTCGAGGTGGTCCGATGCAGCGTGGCGACCAGCCCGAGCGAGGGCTACGAGCTCGGAGATCGGCGGCGCGTGCTCGACGACCTCGGGCTCGGGCGGCCCCCCGCGACCCATCGCAACCACGACGACGTCGCGGTCACGTGCGAGGAGGCGGGCGAGGTGCGCCGTGACCGCCGTCTTGCCGACACGCTTGCCGGTCCCGATCACCGCGATCGACGATGGCTCGAACGGCTCGAAGTGAGGCGGGTCGAACCGGAAGTCGGCGCCGATGTAGGGAAGCCCCGCCGCAAGCGCATGCGATGCCCATCGAAAGCGCTCGGCCGGCCCGAGGATGGGTTCGTCCGAGAGATCGACCACAACCTCCGCCCCTTCGAATCCGTCGACCAGCGGCACGCCGTAGTCGGCGCCCGGCCGCAGCTTTTCCGTACCGCCGGCCATGATTGCCCCGACGAACTCGTACGGGAGCGCAGCCAGCGCGTCGCGCACGACCGGCGCGTAGTGCTCACCGTCGATCAGGGCAACGGCTTTCACGCCTGTCGTCACCGCTTGGCCGTCACCTCACGCTCGATCCGCCCCGTGTACTTCTCGTACTCGCCAGTCGCGACGTCGAATTGGATGATCCGCTCCTGGCCGTGGAACGGATAGCGGCGCCAAACCGCGACATGCGTTCCGGTCACCTCGATCACGTTGTAACAGGGTCTCGATTCGCCGCGCAGGCGCAGCGTCGAGACGGTGCCGGTGTTGACCACGAACAGGTTCTCGAGCTTCCAGGCGTACGGCACATGCTTGTGCCCGGAGAGAACGAGGTGCACGCCAGCACGCTGCAGGCACTCGATTGCGTCGCCGGCGTCGTAGACGACGTTTCTCTCGCGCCCCGTACCCGGGATCGGCAAGAGGTGGTGATGGAGCACGAAGATGCGGAAGTCGGACGGCTCGGCCGCGAACTGCTCCTCGATCCAACGGTACCGCCCGCGACCGATCTGGCCGTTGTCGAGGTCGGGCTCGGTCGAATCGACGGCGACGACGGTGACACCCGACCGGCGCAGCACGGAGTTGCGCTCGCCGAAGAGCTGCTCGAAATGCACGTAGCCCACGTTGCGCGAGTCGTGGTTCCCCGGGACGACGACAAGCGCATCGCACTCGACCCGGTCGAGGTATCGCTTCGCCTTGGCGTACTCCTCCTTGAACCCGAACGTCGTCAGGTCGCCGGAGCAGACGACGATGTCGGGTTTCAGCTCGTTGATCTCGGCGATCGCGCGTTCGAGCAGGTCGGGCACGAAATGCGGCTCGCCGCAATGGAGATCGGAGAGATGGGCGATGGTGAGCGGCCCCACGCCGCGACTCTAGACAGGATGGAGCGGCGGCCTGCAGCGAGAAGGGCGATCCGGGCCTGGCTCCGCGTGCAGATCGAGCGATCGAGGAGCATCCGGAGCGATTGCTACGCTGGGATAAATGCAGCCGGAAACGCCTGTTTTCCAGGCATTCTGCGGCTCAGAGCCCCCTCGGTTCGCAAACCCTGCGGAGCTCGAGTACGCGAAGATCCTGGACTGGTACGGAATCCCGTGGGAATACGAGCCCACGACGTTCGTCCTCGCCCGCGACGACGAAGGCCGCGTCACGGAGGCCTTCACGCCTGATTTCTACCTCCCGCAACAGGATCTGTATCTCGAGGTGACGGTGATGAAGCAGTCGCTCGTCACCCGCAAGAATCGCAAGCTACGCAAGATCAGGCAGCTCTATCCTGATGTGAAGGTGAAGCTCTTCTACGAACGCGACTTCGCACGGCTCGCGGCCCGGTACGGGCTGCGGAAAGCGTCCTGAGCCCGCTGGCACCGCTTGACGAGCGCATCGGCGAGATCTATCTCGATGCCGACGAGATCGTGACGCGTGTCCGTGAGGTCGGCTCAGAGCTCGCCCGGGACTTCGCCGGACGCGAGCCGATTCTCATCGGCTGCATGAAGGCATGCATCCCCTTCATCTGCGACCTCTCGCGCGCGTTGCCGATCCACCACGGGCTCGATTTCGTCGAACTCGCCGGCTACGGCAGCGCAGACCACGAGAGCCACGATGGAATTCGCTTCCTGAAGGACCTCGACATGGAGATCGAGGGCCGCGACGTCGTCATCGTCGACGAGGTGGTGGACACAGGACTGACGATGCACTACCTCGCACGCTCGCTCGAGCTGCGCAACCCTGCTTCCCTCACTGCCGCGACGCTCTTCGACCGTCCCTATCGCCGACTCGTCGATGACCTGCCGATCGGCTACGTCGGCTTCACGATCCCCGATGAGTTCTTTGTCGGGTACGGGTTCGACATCGAGGAGCGGTTTCGCAATCTGCCCGACCTCCGACTCGTCCGCTCTCCCTGATTGCGTTTCCGAGTACCCTCGAAGCGGTGTTGGAAAAGACGCAGACGCGCACGCTCCCGCTACTCCACAAGGCCGTCGATCTCTCTCCCGCCGTGAGTGCCTGCTGCGGTGCTTGCCGCACCTGCGTGACGACGAACGTCTTCGCGACGGCAGGAGTTGCCCTGACGGCTGTGTGGTCGTTCGTAGCGAAACGTCGGACCGACTGATTGATCCCTGCGAGGTTTCCCGCTGGCCGTCGAGTTGCGAATTTTAGGTCCGGCTAACATACGAGGGTGATCGAGTCGCGCGAAGGGCTTCTGCCCCCCGGTCTCCGCACCGTCGACGAGGCGCTGCATCGCACCCGATTCCGCATTCTGCCGTTTCTCGGACCGGCGTTCATCGCCTGTGTCGCCTACATCGACCCCGGGAACTTCGCAACCAACATCGCGGGCGGCTCGCGCTTCGGCTACCGCCTCGTCTGGGTGATCGTCGCCGCGAACCTCCTCGCGATGCTGATCCAGGTCCTGTCGGCGAAGCTCGGGATCGCAACCGGACGCAACCTGCCCGAGCTCTGCCGAGAGCAATTCTCGCGGCGCGTCTCGTTCGGGCTGTGGATCCAGGCCGAGGCGATCGCGATGGCAACCGACCTGGCCGAGTTTCTCGGTGCGGCAATCGGAATTCACCTCCTGACGGGGCTCGCGCTCTTTCCCTCTGCGATCGCGTCCGGATTCGCCGCGTTCGCCATCCTCGCGCTGCTGCGGTTCGGCGCACGGCTCCTCGAGGCGGTGATCGCCGTGCTCGTCGGCGTGATCGGCGCCTGCTACGTGGCCGAGCTGACCTTCGCCCACCCGGACTTCAGGGCGGTGCTCCACCACGCCGTCGTCCCCCAGTTCGGCAGCCGCGAGGCGGTGCTGCTCTCGGTCGGGATCCTCGGCGCGACGGTGATGCCACATGTGATCTATCTCCACTCGGCGCTCACACAAGATCGTCTGATTCCGGAGACCGACGAGGATGCCCAGACGCTCCTCCGGTACACCCGGATCGATGTCGTCATCGCGATGACGATCGCCGGCGTCATCAATGTGGCGATGCTCGTGATGGCGGCGTCGACGTTCTTCAAGAGCGGGCTCCTGCACATCGATTCGCTCGAAGGCGCACACAAGACGCTGCAGCCGATCCTCGGCGGCGCCTCCAGCGTGCTCTTCGCGCTCGCGCTGATCGCCTCGGGGCTGTCGAGCTCCGCGGTGGGGACCCTGTCCGGCCAGGTCGTGATGCAGGGCTTCATCCGGAAGCAGATCCCAGTGACGTTCAGGCGCCTCGTCACGATGATTCCGGCGTTCGTGGTGATCGCGATCGGCGTCGACCCGTCGCGGACGCTCGTCCTGTCACAGGTGGTGCTGTCGTTCGGGATCCCATTCGCGCTCGTCCCGCTCGTGATCTTCACCGCGCGCCGCGACGTGATGGGCCCCCTTGCAAACCGGCGCGTGACCACGGTTGCGGCGTCGCTCGTGGCGGCCGTGATCATCGTCCTGAACGTCTTCCTGCTTGGCCAGACCGCAGGCCTTCTGTAGCCGCGGACGGTTCGGTTACGCAGGGAGCCGCATGGGGCAAGAAAGCTCAGCTAGCGAAACGCCCGCGAACCTCGAGGAGACACCGATGCCCTTGTTGCTGCTCGTCCTGCTGATCGTGATCGCGCTTTTCATCATCGGCTTCGCCGTCGTGAAGTTCCTGATCTTGGTCGCGATCATCCTCGCGATCATCTGGTTGATCGGCTTCTTCGTTCGCGGCGCCGAAGGAGCGCGCTGGTACCGCTGGTAGGGCACGCGCAGGAGCGTCTACAGATAACCCATGGGGTCGACGGGGTTCCCGTCGATCCGGACTTCGAAATGCAGGTGAGGCCCGGTGCAGTGGCCGGTGCAGCCGACGTAGCCGATCACCTGTCCCTGGGCCACGGACTCGCCGCAGGTGACGGCGATCGCGCTCTGGTGCCCGTAGGCCGTGGCGAGATTGCCCCCGTGGTCGAGGACCACGAAGTTGCCGTACCCCTGCTCCCAGCCGCAGTAGATCACGGTGCCTGCAGCGGCGGCGTGGATCGGAGTGCCGGTCGAGGCGCCAATGTCGATCCCCTGGTGCAGGCGACCCCAACGCCAGCCGAAGGGACTCGTGATCGGGCCACTCACCGGCCAGACGAGTCCCGCCGCGGACGGCGTCGAGGTCGCACCGCTCGCGCCGTGCTGCGCCTGCGCCGCGCGGATCTTCGCGGCGATCGCATCAGATGCAACCTGTAGCGCATCGATCTCGCCTGCCTCCGCGCGCTCGTCGGCCGTCAACTGAGAGAGGTCGGTGAGCTTCTTCTGCTTGGTGGCCGTCAGGTCACCCGTGGCCCCGACCAGCTGATCGCGCACGTCCCTCGTTTGTGCGGTCCGCGCCGAAATCACGGCGGTCTCGCCCTGGACGTTCGAGCGCAGGCGCTGCGTCTTCGCCCGCGCCGACCTGACCTGCGCCTTCGCCGTCGCGACTTCGCGGGCGATACGCTTGTCCTGCTCCCCGATGTCGCTCAGATATTGAACCTGGTCGAGAGCATCCTGCACGTTCCGGGCACCCAGAAAGACATCGAGCGTCGAGGCCGGATCGGACTCGTAGATATCGACCAGTCTCCGGTTCAGCGTCGAGATCGAGACGCTGTACTGCCGCTGCAGGAAGCCGTAACGCTCGTTCTGGATCGCATACAGCATGTTCAGGGCGCCGAGTCGCTTTTGATGCAGCGAGAGGTCGGCCTCGAGAGTCTGCAGGCGCAACGAGACGTCGCCGACCTGTCCTTCGAGTGAGCGGATGCGCGCCGTGAAGTCACGGACTTGACCCCGAAGCGATCGCTCGCGTTGCTTCTGTGCGTCCAACCGGTCTTGCAGAGTGGAGATCTTCGAGTCGACCTGGTGCTTCTTCGTGACGTCATCCCCGAGCGCAGGGGTTGCGATGACGAGCAGGAGGACCAGTGCGAGCGTGAGTCGCCGCATGGCAGACGATTTCGCCGCCGCCGACGCCTACTCCTGCGGGAAGGGCTCGGGAATGTGCGGCTCGACCGGCGGCGTCGCTTCGTCCGGCGGGGGTGACGGCTCGGGCACGATCGCAGGCTCGGGTGGAGTCCCCTCATCGGGCGGGGGCGCGGGCTCCGGTGCGATCTCGGGCATCTCGAAGCTCATGCCCTCACGGTAGCGCGGCTGTCGGTCGATCGCCCGTAGCGCCGCAGCCGCCTCGCGTCGAAGGGGGCCGAGCAACTCGCGGTAGTCCTCGTCCCCGACCTTGCCGGTGCGATGGTCGAACTCGAGCTCTTTCAACGCGGCAAGCGCGCGATCGCGCTCCTCGCTGAGGCCGAGACGAAGGGACTCGTCGGCCGTCGGCGCATCAAGGCGGTCATCTCGCGCAACCGGCTCGCGAAGAAACGGCAGCGCCACGAGCACAACCGCACCGACCGCCAGGCCGACGCCGAGCACGAGCGAAAGGCCGCTCACGCCCGAACAGGTGCCAGCCGCACGACGAGCCGCCGCTGCTCGCGTGCATCAGGCCAGAGTGCAACGGCCGATCCGAGCAGGAAGACGAGCCCCGCGACCCAGATCAGGTTGACAAGCGGTTTCACGAGCACCTTGACGTAGACGACGCCGGTCGTCGGATTGATGTCATCCGCGATGACGTAGAGGTCCTCCCCACGCAGCCAATCGGTCTTGATCCCGACCTCGCGCGACGGCTCCGGTGGATTGCGGTACTGATTGTCGCCGGACATGACCGCTCCCTGCCAACGACCGGTGACGTCGAGCACGGCGCGCGTTTCGTACGCGTTCGGGTTGTACGGGTGGACGATGCGCCTGTAGGTCAACGTGTAGCCGGCGAGGCGCATGCTCTGGCCGGGCACGAGCCGCTGCTCGCGTGAGCTGCCGTACGCGCTCGAGCCCGCGATCCCGATTGCGAGCAGGACGATTGCCGCGTGCACGATGTATCCGCCGTAGCGGCGGCGGTTTCGCGAGACGAGCTTCGCGAGCGAGCCGGTCGCGCGGGTTCCGCGGACGACTTCGACCACGATCGTCGCGAGCACGAAGGCCGAGAACGTGTAGGCGATGAGCCCGGGGGTCGAGGAGCCGGCGCCGGCAGCGACAAGCAGAGCGCCCGCGACAACCGCTGTCCCGATCGGCCAGAGGAGTGTTCGGACGAGCTGGCGCGCGCTTGCTTTGCGCCAGGCGATCAGGGGGCCGATACCCATCAGGAGCAGCAGCGGCAAGCCGAAGCTGCGCAAGAAGAAGTCGTAGTACGGTCGGCCGATCGTGCGGGACTCGCCTTTGAAGAGCTCGGTGAGGATCGGGAACATGACGCCCCAGAGGATGGTCAGGCTGAGGGCGACGAGAAGCAGGTTGTTGTAGAGGAACAACGCCTCGCGTGAGAGTGCGGACTCGAGCTTCGTGCGCGCCTTCAGGAGCGGCAGGCGCCACAGGATGAGTGCCACGGAGAACAGAGACGAGATGACGACGAACGCGAGAAACCAGGCGCCGATCGGGCTTTTCGCGAACGAGTGGATCGAGTTCACCACTCCCGAGCGCGTCAGGAACGTCCCGAACACGGAGAGCTCGAACGCAAGCGCGACGAGCACCATGTTCCAGACCTTCAGCATTCCCTTGCGCTCCTGAACCATCACCGAGTGCAGGAACGCCGTCGCAGCGAGCCACGGCATGAGCGCCGCGTTCTCGACGGGGTCCCAGGCGTAGTAGCCGCCCCAGCCGACCTCCATGTAGGCCCAGTGCGCCCCGAGCAGTTGGCCGAACCCGAGGAACGTCCACGCGACAAGTGTCCAGCGGCGCGTCGCGACGATCCAGCGCTCATCGGTGCGACCCGAAAGCATCGCGCCGGCCGCGAACGCAAAGGGGATCGAAAGACCGACATAGCCGAGGTACAGCATCGGAGGGTGCGCGACCATGTACGGGTTCTGCAGGCTCGGCGTCAGCCCGGCGCCGTCGACGGGCGCCGTCTGCGTGTCGAACGGGCTCGCGACCGCGACGAGCATGAATGCGAAGAACGTGGCGATCCCGCTGAGCACGGGCACGACCCACGCGACGAGGTCGCGCAGCAGCCGACGGTTGACGGCGACCGCGAAGGCGCCGTAACCGGTGAGTACGAGCAACCAGAGAAGCAGTGAGCCTTCCTGGCCGCCCCAGAAAGCGCTCAGCGCGTACGCCGTGGGCAGCGTCCGGTTTGTGTGCGACGCGACGTAGCTGAACGAGAAGTCATGTCGCACGAGCGCGACCGCGAGCACGGCCGCGGCGATGAGCGTCGACGCAAACGCGGTGAAGAGCGCGTTGCGCGCGGAGGTGGCGAGACGCCGGCGGTTCTGCACGGCGGCCGCTGCACCGGCAACGAGGCCGTAGAGCGACAGCCCGAGACTGACCACGAGCGCGGCGCGGCCGAGCTCAGCCATTTATGACGTCGACGGCTTGGCCGTGTACTTCGACGGGCATTTCGTCAGGATGTCGTTCGCCGCAAGGCGGCCGGCGGAGTAGCTGCCGCTGACGACGACGCTGCGGCCTGTCTTGAAGAGCGGCGGCGGCGACGCGCCGCGATAGACGACCGGCACGACAGCGCTTCGGCCGGAAATGTTCTTGAGGCCGAACCGCAGCCCTTCCGCGCTGTGCGCCTCGCCGCGCACAGGCCCGACAACCACCCCGACGATCGCAAGCGACCCACGGTGCGCTGCGACCTGGCTCGGCGTCAGCGTCGGTGTCGAGTGACCATCGACGGCGGTGTAGAGAAGAAACACGGCGAGCACGCCCGCCACAGCGAGGGCGACGATCAGCCGCGCGGGACTGCGCGTGGACACGCTGAAAGTCTAGCCGCGCTTACGCGTCGGCAGGGGTGGGTTGCGGCTTGCGAGCCGGCACGCGATAGCCGTGATCGGCACAAAGTGCCCCGGGCGCGTCCTCGGTCAGTGCATCGCAGTAGCCCTTTCCGTACGCCGCCCGCATGAACGCCGCGACGACGTCGAGCGACCAGTCGGTGATGCCGGCCGCCTCCCGCCAGAGATCGGCGAGCCGAAGATCGATATCGAGCTCGAGGAGGTCGATCCGAGTCGGGCGACTGGTCATCCCGCGAAGAGTAAAAAGCGCGTCGGACGGACCCGGCGGTTTCAGCCGAAAAGCATCGATCGGGCCTCGTCGAGGAGCGCAAACGGCCGCTCGAGGAGGTCGACCGGCAGCACTTTCGTCCCAGCTCCGCGCAGGTGCTCGGCGAGCTCCCCGAACGCTTCGTCATCCGTATCGATCAGCACAAGTGACGGGGAAAGCTCCTCGAACGCTCGTCGCGCGGTCGTCGGATCCGGCGCGAGGATCACGTCGAAGCCTTCGGGGCCGAGGAGCTCGAACAGGGCCGCGGCAACGCCGAGCCGCCTCTCTGCCAGGAGGACGCGCATGCGAGTGCCGCCGAACGAGTCGCCGCGCGCGACCCTCTCCGCGAGGGAGCGATGCGCCTCGACAGGTTTCCGGCCGGCGGCGACCGACGCCTTCACGAAGCGCAGCTGCTCGACCTGGTCGCGGGAGTAGAGGCGCTGTCCGCCCTCCGATCGAGCAGGCACGACCATGCCGTAGCGCGCCTCCCAGGTGCGAATCGTCGCAGCGGTCAGTCCGAGCATCCGTGACACTGCCCCGATCGAGTAGAGCGGAAGCTGTCTTTCCGCCATCTCCCGGCGATACCCTGGGATCATCGCTTCCTAACGACCGTCGAGCACAATCGAGCTCCTCAATGCCTCGTCAACTGCATTTCGGCCCCGCCCGTGTCCCGTCGCGCGCGACGCCCCAAGAAGGGGTCGAGGCACTGCTCGCACACGAGTTCTCGGCGTGCGAAATCGATTTTGAGGGTCGGTTCTGGATGGACTATGCCTTTGCAGAGCGCTTCGGCGCGCTCTGCCAGGAGCATGACATCGCACTGTCGGTGCATGCGCCGATCGCGGGCTTCATGGGTCACGCCGAGCGCGGCAAGAAGCTGAACATGGCAGTCGGGATGCTCGATCACTCGGCCGGCATCGCCAAGACCGTGGGTGCCGAGGTGGTCGTCTTCCACCCCGGCTTCCTGCTCGGCCGAAGCCGCGAGGACGCTCTCGACGCGGTCGTGGAGCAGCTCGCCGAGCTGCGCGAGCGTCTCGAAGGCAAAGATCGCGCCGTCCCGTTCGGGATCGAGGTGATGGGACGGGTACGTGAGCTCGGCTCGCTCGACGACGTCTGCGAGATCGCCTCACGGCTTCACTGGGTCCGGCCCGTGATCGACTTCGCGCACATGCACGCGACCTCGGACGGCGGGTTCACCTCCAGCGAGCTCTTTGCGAAGGCACTCGCGCAGGCCGATGCGGTGCTCGAGCCGGGCGCGCCGTTCCACATCCACTTCTCGGACATCCAGTACGCGAACCGCAACGAGACGAAGCACCTCCCCTACGGCGAGGGGACACTGCGCGCCGAGCCCCTGCGCGACGCGCTCGCCCAGTTCGCGCGGCCGGCTACCGTGATCTCGGAGTCGCCGGATGAAGCGTCGACCCGTGCGATCCAGCTCGTCCTCGCGGCTGGTTAGTTGCACTCCTCGTTGCTCGCGCCTCCATCGGGGCGCGCAAAACCTCACGGGTATCGTTTCGCGCGTGCTCGACCCAACCGCGTTCAAGGCCTATGACATCCGCGGCCTCTACGGTACGGAGCTCGACGAGGCCGGCGCGTACGCGATCGGCCGCGCGTACATCGAGCAGTTCCAGCTGGCACGGATAGCCGTCGGGCGCGACATGCGCCTGTCGAGCCCGGAGATGGCCGAGGCGGTGCGTGAGGGCGCGGCCGACGGTGGCGCTGACGTACTGGACATCGGCATGGTGGGCACCGAGATGCTGTATTTCGCGGTCGGCTCGCTCGGACTCGATGGCGGAATCGCGGTCACCGCGTCGCACAACCCGAAGGAATACACGGGCATGAAGATCGTCCGGGGCGGCGCGCTGCCGGTCGGGGGCGAGTCGGGCTTGCTCGAAATTCGGGATCGGGCGCTCGCTGCCTCGTGGCGTGAAACGCAGCGCGGCGAGATTCGACACGAAGACATCTGGGAGGGATTCGCCGACCGCGTGTTGAGCTTCGTCGACGCCGACGCGCTTCGTCCGCTGCGCGTCGTGATCGATGCAGCGAACGGCATGGCCGGGGCGATGCTCCCGCCGGTACTCGACCGGTTGCCGATGATCGACGTCGTGCGGTGCTACTTCGATCCGGACGGGTCGTTTCCGAACCATGAGCCAAACCCACTGCTGCCTGAGAACCGCGCGTTCATCATCGACAGGACGACGAGTGAGGGCGCCGACTTCGGGGTCGCGTACGACGGCGACGCCGACCGCTGTTTCTTCGTCGACGACGCCGGCAATTTCGTGCCGGGCGATTTCACGACCGCGCTGTTCGCCGAATCGATCCTTGCGAAGGAACCTGGCGGCAAGGTGATCTACGACGTCAGGGCATCGTGGGCCGTGCCGGAGGCGATCGAACAGGCTGGCGGCGTTGCGCTGGTCAATCGCGTCGGGCACGCCTACATCAAGCAGCGCATGCGGGAAGAGCACGCCGTGTTCGGCGGCGAGGTGTCGGCGCACTACTACTTTCGCGATTTCATGCAGGCCGATTCCGGCGTCGTTCCCTTCCTCCTCATGTGCGACCTGGTCTCGAAACGTGGGAAACTCAGCGAGGTGCTCGCGTCGCTGCGCAGCCGGTACTTCATCACCGGAGAGATCAACACCACGGTGGCAGATGTTCCGTCGAAGCTCGACGAGCTCGAGGTGCGTTTCGGTGGCGGCGGACGGGTGTCGCATCTCGACGGTCTGTCCGTCGAGTTCGACGACTGGCACTTCAACGTGCGTCCGTCGAACACCGAGCCGCTTCTCCGCCTGAACCTGGAAGCGCGCACGGAGGAGCAAATGGTTCGTAGGCGAGACGAAGTGCTCGACGTCATCCGGGGGTAGCCGTCACCTCCTCGTAACGGTGCCTGGCACCGGACGTGTCCCTTTGAGGCTAGGCACGGGCCAAGGTGGCTCGATCCTCGCGTCGACGAACTCCCCGAACAGCTTCGCCGCACGGGCGGGGTGCTTGCCAAACGGCGAGATCAACGACGACACGTCGAGGCACGCGGATGGCAACTCGAGACCGATTGCAGCGCGCATGCTGCTCCACCGCCAGAGCCGTGGGTCGCGAACGGCACCCGCCCGAACCGGGTTCAGCAGCACGTAGCGGCACGACTCGAGCAGGTACTCCTCGGTTTCGATCAGGTGGCTCGTGAATCGCTTCCCGAACAGGTGGTCGCACCTTTTGCTCTGCCAGTTCGTCATCTGCGCGAAACGGCTGTTCAGGTCGCGCATCCCGTCGGAGAGCCCGCCGTCGCCGATTCGAAGCACGGCGTGGTAGTGATTGCGCATCAGGCAGTAGGCGAGGATGCGCCAACCTTGGCGCTGGGACGCCCGCTCGAGCTCACGGACGAAGAGCCTCCCGCTCCAGTTCCCGAAGTAAATGTCCTGACGATTGTTCCCACGCGTATGCACGTGGTAGTAGCCGTCCGGTACCTCAATCCTGAGTGCCCTGCCCATGTCGCCAACGTAAGCAACGCGTGAGCGAGCCGCCAGTGTCCGTTGCACGATCGGCGCAAACTTGTTGCACCGGCGACGGTGCCTGGCACCATCCGGAGGAAGGCTAGGATCGGCCGATGATCGAGCTCGGGCACACGACTCATGCACGGCCGCCTTTTGGGTACGCGGCGTATGCGCGGGTTGCGTTTTCCGACACCGACGCGCAGGGCGTTGTCTACTACGGGCGCTACATGCCGTACTTCGACCTCGCGCGCACCGAGTTTCACCGCCACCTCGGCCGCGGCTACTTCGGAAGGGCCGACCTCGCCATGCGAGCGACCACTGTCGAGTATCACGCCGGCGCGCGTTTCGACGACCTACTCGAGGTGTTCGTTCGCATCGAGCGGATCGGCCGCACGAGCATCACCTACGACCACGCCGCCTATCGCATCGAGGACGGCGCCGACGACGTGCTCATGGCGACCGCCACGGCAACGCTCGTTTGCATCGACCTCGCCGAACGCAAAGCGGTACCCGTTCCCGACGCTTTCCGCGACCGCGTTTCGGCGTTCGAGGCGAACGATGAATGACGCTCGAGCCTGACGACTTCTCGCTGGGCGCTCCGTCCGCCCGGACTCTCTCCAGGCCCGGACGGACGGCGCTGCCCGTCCCTCTCCCCCCTCGTCTCGTTGTAGGAGAGCGGGCAGGTAGGCGCTATCCCTCGATCGAGGTACCCCGTCCCTTTCCGCCTCGATCACTCGATCGAGGGATACGCGGCAGGCCTACGACGGGGTCACGCGGTACGCGTCGAACACGGCGTCGAGGTTGCGAAGCGCCGTCAGGAGCGTCCGCAGGCTCTTCAGGTCGCCAACCTCGACCGTGTACCTGTTTTTCGCGAGCTGATCCTCGACGAGGCCCCCATAGCTGACGATGTTCGCGCCGTGCTCGGCGAACGTTCGCGCGACGTCCTCCAGCAGGCGCGGGCGATCCCACGAGTCGACGGCGATCTGCACGCGAAAGCTCTTCGCCGAGACGGCGCCGTCCCACGAGACCGGCGTGAAGCGTTCTGGGCTGCGCCGAAGCGCCTTCACGTTGGGACAGTCTTCGCGGTGGATCGTGATTCCCTTACCGAGTGAGATGTACCCGGCGATGTCGTCACCAGGAACCGGAGTGCAGCACTTTGCGAGCCGGACCAGCACGTCACTGACGCCCTGGACGACCACTCCGAGCTCGGTGCCGGAAACGGTCTCCCGCGCCTTCGGCGCCTTCACGACCGGGGCTTCCTCCGCAACCTGCTCCGTCTTCAACCGCTGCACGACCTTGTTCACAATCGAGCCGGATTGGAGCTTGCCCGACCCGAGCGCCAGGTAGAAGTCGTCGGCCTTCTTGAAGCCGCTCTCCCGGATTACTTGAGCGAGCGTCGCCGAGCCGCGGAGCTTCGCGTACGGCAGGTTCTGAGCCTTCAGCGCCTGCTCCAAGGAATCGCGACCCTTCTGCTCGGCGTCCTCGCGCGTCTCACGCGAGAACCACTGCCGGATCTTGTTGCGCGCCCGCGAGCTCTTCGCGAGTGACATCCAGTCGCGTGACGGGCCTCGCCCCTGCTTGGCTGTGAGGATCTCGACGAAGTCGCCGTTCTGAAGGGTGTAATGCAACGGCACGATTCGCCCGTTGATCTTCGCGCCTACAGTGCGATGGCCGACATCCGTATGCACTGCATATGCAAAGTCGATCGGTGTCGAACCGGCCGGGAGCGTCTTCACCTGGCCCTTGGGCGTGAAAACGTGCACCTCCTCCTCGAAGAGATCGGTCCGAAATGTCTTCATGAACTCACGCGGGTCGGCTTCATCCGCGGTGCCTTCGTCCATCAACTGTTTCACCCATGCGACCCACTCGGCGTCCTTGCTTTTCTTCCCGCGCTTGTAGAGCCAGTGCGCGGCAACGCCGAACTCGGCTGTCTCGTGCATCTCGCGCGTGCGAACCTGGATCTCGAGCGGGCGACCCTGCGGCCCGATCACGGTCGTGTGCAGCGCCTGGTATGCGTTGAACTTCGGCATCGCGATGAAGTCCTTGAAGCGACCGGGCATCGGCTTCCACAGCGAGTGGATGAGACCGAGCGCTCCGTAACAGTCGCGCGTCCCCTCGTCGCCCCCACGCTCCACGATCACGCGCATGGCGGTCAGATCGTAGATCTCATTGAACTCGCGGCCCTTCTTCACCATCTTGTCGTAGATCGAGTAGAAGTGTTTCGCCCGGCCGGAGATCTCCGCGGGGATGTCGACCTTATCGAGCTCCTTCTGCAACACGATCGCCGCCTCGCGGACGTGCTCCTCGCGGTCGGTACGGCGCTCCGCAACCATCTGCTTGATCTCTTCGTACTTGCGCGGGTGCAGCGTCTGGAACGAGAGATCCTCGAGCTCCCATTTGATCGCATGGATACCGAGGCGGTGCGCGAGCGGTGCGTACACCTCAAGCGTCTCACGCGCTTTCTGCAGCTGCTTCTGCTTTCCCAGGTACTCGATCGTGCGCAGGTTGTGCATGCGGTCGGCGAGCTTGATGAGAATGACGCGAAGGTCTTCCGCCATGGCCACGATCAGCTTGCGGTAGTTCTCGGCCTCGGCGTGCTCACGGCTCTGGAACTGCACGCGGGTCAGCTTCGTCACGCCCTGGACGAGATTCGCGATCTCATCGCCGAACTCCGCCCGCAGCTCCTCGATGTCGGTACCGGTGTCCTCGACGACGTCGTGCAATAGCGCCGCGGCAAGGGTGGGCTCGTCGAGTTGCAGACCGGCAAGGATCTTCGCCGCGCCCCACGGGTGATAGATGAACTCCTGACCGGACTGCCGGACCTGGCCGGCGTGCGCCTTGGCGGCGTAGTCGAACGCCCGGGTGAGGAGCTCGCGGTCGGCATCGGGCTTGTAGGCCTCGACGTCGGCGAGCAGCTCCTCGACGAGTTCCTGATGCCGCTCGAGGACTGCCACTTGATTCCAGTGTACCCCTGGAATTCCAGGAGCTATCCCCCGTTCGGAGCGCACCCGATCAGGAGGAAGAAACGTTATGCCGATGAACCTGAGGAGCTATGTTCGCGCGCCGAAGAGAAACAAAGAAGCTCGTTCGCATCGCCCGGATGCTCCGAGAGCTGGACGCTGCCTCCGCGGCACGCCCCACCGTCGCCAGGCGGCGCGCGGGTCGCGCCGCCATCGTGCGCACGTAAGGCTCAGCTGGCTAGGCAGCTTCGGCGAGTGGCGCCGTGCCGGGGACCGCGGTCTCGCGCGGCACGGTCTCGGGCGGCACGGTCTCGAGCGACACCGCGCCCTGCTCGAGCATTGCGCGGAACGTCGCCGACTCGAGCAGGCTCCGCTTGGCGCCTTCGGCGAGCTCGAGCTCTTCGAAGATCGCGCGCGCCTGCGGCGTCCAAGCACGTTCACCCGCCGTCCACTCGGCGGCGAGCCAGTCGCGAAGGCTTGCGAAGCCGTCGACCGCGTCGAAGACGCGTCGAATGACGAGCTGCGGCGAGACGACACCGTTCCACCGATTTTCCTGCAACCGAAACGCGACGTCGTAGCGCCCGTCGAGACGAAAGCGGTCGAGTTGCGTGCCCATGCCGAAAGCGATCGCAGCGCCGGAGTCGCGCCCTCGTTGGCGGACGCGGAACCGGAGGTGCTTGCCGTCGCCGACCGTCGAAAGATCGACCAGCTCGCAGTCGTCGACGAGCAGCAGCACCCCGGGGTTCCCGAGACCGAACGGCGCAAGCCGGTTGAGCTCGGCGCAGAGGTCGAGGCCGAGCTTGGCCCCGGAAACGATTGCATCCACCCTCGTCACCGGCCGCAGATCCTCCTCGCAGAGCACGGCGTCGGCATGTGCGGCAAACGCATCCCCGAACGCCTCGACACTGGCGGACTCGACCGTCAGGCCCGCCGCGGCGCGATGCCCGCCAAAGCGCTCGAGGTGAACGGCGCACGCGGCAAGTCCCGCATGCAGGTCGAACGCGGCGATTGATCGCCCCGACCCCTTCCACATTTCCCCCGAGCCGGCGATCATCACGACCGGCCGGTTGTAGCGTTCGACCAGGCGCGAGGCGACGATCCCGATCACCCCCTCGTGCCAGCCCTCACCCGAAACGACGTAGCCGTGCCGGCGCCGTCGAGCCTCGGGCCAGGACTCGATCTGATCGACGGCCGCCCGCAGGATCCGCTCCTCCACAGCCTGTCGCTCCCGGTTCAGCGACTCGAGCTCCTCCGCCAGGCGCTTCGCCTCGTCCGCGTCATCCGTGAGGAGGAGCGCGAGCGCGGCTTCGGGCCGCCCGAGCCGACCCGAGGCGTTGATGCGCGGCGCGAGCCGGAAGCCGATGGACGACTCGTCGACTGCGGCGGGATCGACGCCGGCGACACGCATCAACGCGCGCAGGCCGGCCTTCTGGGTCTGGGCGAGCCTGCGCAAGCCGGCGAGGGCGAGCGCGCGGTTCTCGTCGACGAGGGGAACGACGTCTGCGACTGTCGCGAGCGCGACGACGTCCAGGTGGCGTTCGAGAAACGGATGCTCAGGACGAAGCAGCGCCTGCGCGAGCTTCCAGACGACACCCGTCCCGCAAAGCCCCTTGAACGGATAGTCCCCCTTCAGCGGCGCCACAACCGGGCACGCAGGAAACGACTCGGCCGGCCGGTGGTGGTCGGTCACGACGATCTCGAGGCCGAGCGTGCGAGCATGCTCCACCTCTGCGACGCCCGTGATGCCGCAGTCCACGGTGAGCACGACGTCGAAGCCCTCGCCCGCGAGCCGCGTCAGCGTCTCGGCGTTCAACCCGTACCCCTCCTCGAACCGCGAAGGCAGGTGCCAGCCGACCTCCGCGCCGTTTTCCTGGGTGCAGAGCTCGCGGAGCAGCAGCACCGCGAGCCCGGTGGCACAGATCCCGTCGGCGTCGTAATCGCCGTGGACGCAGATCCGGGCGCCGGCTGCGACGGCCGCGTGGATCGTCTCGACGGCCTCGCGCATATCTCCGAGCGCGAACGGATCATGACCAGGCAGCGCCCCCGCAAGGAATCGGCGCGCGTCATCAGGCTCGTGATAGCCGCGCCTGACAAGCACCGAGGCGGTGACGTCGTCGACCGACAATTCCGTCGCGAGCGCGCGCACCGACGCATGCGTGCACGGTGCGAGGTCCCAGGTTCCACGAGTCATCGGGGTAGCGAGAGTACGGCCACCGTCGGACGGCGCGACTCGCAATTTCGCTGGAAACTGGTTGAATGAGCGCCCCGATGCTGAGGACTGTCGCCGCGCTCCTCCTTGCCGCCGGCCTCGCCTGCGCCGCGGCTCCCGCATCGCAGCCTACGCGGATGATTCCGGCCGGCGTCTCGGTGGGAGGCGTCCACGTCGGGCACCTGAGCGCAGAGCCGGCGAGGGCCCGGATCGAGGCGACGTTCAGGCGCCCCGTGACGATCCGCTTCGGCAGGAAGACGGTGGGGGTCACCCCCGCGCAACTTGGGGCAAGCCTCAGCGTCGAAGAAGCCGTGTCGTCCGCGCTCGCGGCGACGCCGCACAGCCGGATTGCGTTGCCGGTGCGGTACTCGAAAGCGCGGGTCGCGAAGCTCGTCGCCTCGCTCGCCCACCGGTACGACCGCACGCCCATCGACGCAAAGTTGACCGGTGCGACGGCGGCAGGGCCGGTCTTCGCGCCGGCAAGGGCCGGTCTCGCGGTCCGGTCCTCCCGAATGCGCGGCGAGATTGCGAAGAAGCTTCAGACCGGTAGTGGCAAGCCGCTCGTGCTCCTGACGCGAGCTGTCGGGCCACGGAGAACGATCGCCCGTTTCGGTTCGGTGATCGTCGTCACACGCGGTGCAAACACGCTCGTGCTGTACCGCGGCCGCGCCCTCGTGCGCACCTTCCCGGTCGCCACGGGACAATCGATCTATCCGACGCCGGCCGGCATCTGGAGCATCGCCGACAAGCAGCGCGACCCGTGGTGGTACCCGCCCACCTACGACACCTGGGCAAAGGGTCTCAAGCCCGTCCCGCCCGGCCCGGGCAACCCGCTCGGCACCCGCTGGATGGGCTTGACCGCGCCAGGTGTCGGCATTCACGGCACCGACGCCGACACGTCGATCGGCTACAGCGCCTCTCACGGCTGCATCCGCATGCACGTCCCCGACGCCGAGTGGCTCTTCGACCACGTCGCGGTCGGGACGCCTGTCGTGATTCTGTAGTCCTTCAGCCCTCGCGCGGCAGCGTCACGCCGAGCCACGTCAGGATCCCGATCACCACCCCGAGCGCGATCAGCCCGCCGATCACGGCCCGAGGATGCCCTGACTCGCGCACGGTCGTTGCGAATGCGCGTCCAAGGAGGATGAAAACAGCCCCGACGAGCCCGGCGCCGATCACGAGCGCGGGCAACAGAATGACGAGGCGCTCGGAACTGGAAGCGGCGGCGAGGAGGTTCACTACCATGAGATCGTGCCTGACTCGCTGCCCGCGCCGGATGCGAACTACAGCTCCGGGAACGACTACATCGTCGAGTTCCTCGGCTATCGCTTCTCGTTCGGCGAGACCGATTTCGAGGGCCGGGTGGTCGCCGCGGCGGTGAAGCTCGGCGTCGTCGTCGGGCCGGAGCTCGACGAGGATGAGACCGCGGACCTCGTCGCACTTGCAGCCCAGGGCGTGATCGACGAGCCTGCATCGCGTCTCGGCAGCTACCTCGTCCGGCACTGGGAACGAGTGTCGCTCGTCGCCGGCGAGTCGCTCGTCTACTGGCTGCGTAAGTTGATCTTCCGCGGCGCATGGCTCGATCACCAGGTGAAGCGCGGAGCGCTCGAGGTCGTCTGGGACGAGAGTGACGCCGAGTTCGCCTATCAGCACCCGGGCGGGGGCGGGCGGCCGCTGCTCGAGCTCGCACCGGTCCCATCGTGGCACGAGCTCCAGTTCAGGCAGCCGTAACGGCGGCGCTCGGCGCGGCATACCTCGCCGCGCTGCTCGCCCTCGATCATTTCGCGAGCTATCCGGAGCAGCTCACGCTCGGCGTCGTCACGTTTGCGGTGCTGTTCGCCGCGCTCAGACGCGTGTCGCCCGAACGATGCGCGCAGGCACTTTCGGTCGTCGCCTTTGCGACGATCGGCGAGGCAACGGGCTCGTTGCTCTGGGGCGTGTACCACTACCGCCTGCACAACCTGCCGCTTTTCGTCCCCCCGGCGCACGGCATCGTCTACCTGACCGGAGTCGCGCTGGCTGCGACGCTCGAGCGGCACACCCGTGCCCTCACGGCCTCCGCGGCGGTCGCAGCCGCAACCTGGGGGCTGCTCGGCCTGACCGTGCTGCCCCGCCGCGATGTCGCAGGCGCGATCGGAGTGCCGCTGCTCCTCCTATTCCTGTGGCGCTCTCGAAATCGAGCGATCTACGCCGGGGTCTTCCTCGTCGTCGCCTCGCTCGAGCTCTACGGCACGGCGATCGGGACCTGGCGCTGGGCACCAACGCTTCCGGGCCTCGGCATTCCGGATGGCAATCCGCCGAGCGGTGTCGCCTCCGGCTACGTCTGGTTCGATGTGATGGCGCTCTTGACCGCGCCCGCGGCGCTCAGCGTCATCCGGCGGCGCCGAGCTGGCCGAACTCCGCGTGCAGGCGAGCCGCCTCTTCCGAGCACCACTGCCGGGTAAGCGCGACGCCCAGCTGGGCCGATGCGACCTCGGAAAGCCGAAGCCCGAGCCGCCTGCAGAGCTGCGTGAAACCGCGCGGGGCTGCATCGGTGTGCGCGACGAAGATCACGCCGCGGGCGATCCCGGTCAACTCGAGCAGGTAATACGAGCGCACGCCGTGCTCGGCGTCGAGCGGCGCGGGCAGCGGCACGACCGACGCGTCCTGAACGCAGTACGGGAAGCGGCCGTCGCTCAGCACGTTACGAAGCGCTGCCGCGACTGTTTCACGAGGCGCGTCGAGGCTCCACCCGCGGTCGACGAGCTCGACGCGGTCCCCGTCAGCGAGATAGATCGCTGCGACCTCGCACGAGAGAGCCTCGGCAGCTTTCAGCGCGACGACTCGCATCGTTTCGAGCGGTTCCCCGACGTCGATCCCCGCGACGCCGCGCACGGCCTCGAGCTCCTCGAGCTCGTCGGCCAGCCGCTTGGCGGGAGAGACGGACTCGACAGAGTCTGCGGCAAGCATTCCCGCCGCCTTGAGAGCGTCGTCGCTCACCCCCGCGAGGTCATCGCGCTCGCAGCCGAAAACGACGACGACGTCGTTCGACACCGGCACGAACGCCGCGGCGCGCGCGTAGTACGGGCCGAAGATGAGCTCCTTGCCTCCGTGCGCAAGCCGCACGGGCTCACGGCTCGCGAGCGCATTTCCGAGCGATACCTCGCCGGATGTATCCACCTCGACGAGCCCGGCCCAGCCGGCGCCACGGCCGCTGCCGCCGAAGTGGACGAACTGGTTGCCGGTGACCCGCCGCAGCACGAAGAGGTCGGCTGCACCGACCGACGCAGCCGCAGCATCCGCGCGGGAGGTGGTGCTCGACATCCGAGTCATTATCGACAGATCTCGGCTGTCCTTTAGAACAAGCTCGACCGCTCTGGCTCGACGCCCAAGTGGGCCCGCCCGAGGTCGGTGATCACGCGGCCCCGCGGCGTCCGCTGCAACAGGCCGAGCTGCAGCAGAAAGGGCTCGTAGACATCCTCGATCGTCTCCTGCTCCTCGCCGAGAGCGACGGCGAGGGTCGAAAGACCGACCGGGCCCCCACCGAATTTCAAGACGACGCACCGTAGGAGCTCGCGATCGAACCGCTCGAGCCCGGCCGAGTCGACCTCGAGCAGCGCAAGCGCTTCCTCGGCGATCGCGGTCGTCACGACTCCCTCGTGGCGGACCTCGGCCACATCGCGCACGCGCCGCAGGATCCGGTTCGCGATCCGCGGCGTGCCGCGAGAGCGCGCGGCGACAAGCTCGGCCGCGTCGTCATCGACCTCGACCGCGAGGATCTGCGCCGAGCGCCGGACGATCGTCGCGAGCTCCTCGGGCGCATAGAGGTCGAGGCGAAACGTCAGGCCGAAGCGGTCGCGCAACGGTGTCGTGAGGAGTCCCGTCCGCGTCGTCGCCCCGATCAAGGTGAACGGCGGCAAGTCAAGGGTGAGTGTCCGCGCGGCCGGGCCCTGCCCGACGATGATGTCGAGTCGAAAGTCCTCGAGCGCCGGGTAGAGGATCTCCTCGGCGGCGCGGTTCAGCCGGTGGATCTCGTCGACGAAGAGCACGTCGCGCGGCTCGAGTGTCGTGAGGATCGCAGCGATGTCGCCTTTGCGCTCGAGCGCCGGGCCGGCGACCTGGCGAATACCGACGCCGAGCTCGTTCCGCACGATCTGCGCGAGCGAGGTCTTGCCGAGACCCGGAGGCCCTGCGAAGAGAACGTGGTCGAGCGCCTCGCCGCGTGCCTTCGCGGCCTCGAGCGCGATCGCGAGCTGCTCCTTGACCCGTTCCTGCCCGACGAAGTCCGAGAGGCTCTGCGGCCGGAGCGACCGCTCGAGCTCGTCCTCGGCATCCGCGATCACCGGTGCCAGGAATTGCGTCATGCCGCCCGCCGCAACACCGCACGAACCTGCTCCT
Source organism: Gaiellales bacterium (assembly GCA_038328165.1). Taxonomy (GTDB): domain Bacteria; phylum Actinomycetota; class Thermoleophilia; order Gaiellales; family Gaiellaceae; genus PALSA-600. The sequence continues at coordinate 75,640 of JBBQLT010000006.1, read as the reverse complement.
CGGTGGAGAGCGCCTGATCGACCTCGGCGAGAGCGCGTTCGGCGTCGATCAACGGCCAGCCGAGCTCGACAAGGGCGTCGCGCGCGAGCGGCGAGTTGCTCGCCACCGTCGTGTCAGCGACGGAGGCCAACTTCTCTTTCAGCTCGAGCACGACGCGCTGCGCCGTCTTCAGGCCGACCCCGGGGATCGCCTGGAATCGCTTGATGTCGTCGAGCGCGATCGCGCGCCGCAACTCCGAAGGGGTCGAGCCCGACACGATCGCGAGCGCGACCTTCGGCCCGACGCCCGAGACGCCGATCAGCAGCTCGAAGACCTCGCGTTCCTCCGCCGTTGCGAAGCCGTAGAGCTGGAGCGCATCCTCGCGCACGACGGTGTGGATTTCGACGGTGATCTCGCCGTCGCCGAGCCGCGTCACCGATGGGGCGGCATTGACGAGGTACCCGACGCCGTGCACGTCGAGGATGAGGCTACTCGAGGAGCGGCCGGCGATGCGGCCCCGCAAACGCGCGATCATGACTATGACACCGCCCGGAGGAGCGGCGGCGCGAGCGCGTGGCAGATGGCGACGGCGAGTGCGTCTGCAGCGTGGTTTGGATGCGGCACTTCGTGCAAGGAGAGGATGGCCTTCACCATCTTCCCCACCTGCTCTTTGTCAGCGCGCCCGTAGCCGCACACCGCCTGCTTGACGCGCGCCGGTGCGTACTCGGCGCACTCGAGCCCGGCGGACGACGCGGCGACGAGCACGGCTCCGCGTGCCTGACCGACGGAGAGCGCGATGCGGGCGTCTGCGCCGACGAACGATTCCTCCAGCGCGACGGCAGCCGGCGCGTGGTCGGCGATCAGCTCCTGGACGCCCTCGAAGATCGTGAGCAGACGAGCCTCCGGCCGCTCCCGCGGCGAGGTGCGCCACCACCCGTGGCAAATGGCCGTGATGCGCCCGCCGTCTACATGAACGATCCCGTATCCGCAAGCAGCCGTCCCTGGGTCGATGCCGAGAACTCTCACGCGTGCAGGTTAGGCGGCAGCCCGGACGTTTCCTGCCCGCATCGGGGCAGCGATCAGAGCGCCAGCCCGACCCTCGCTCTCGCCCGGTTGAGGCGAGGGCTCGGCGCCCGGAGCGCGAGCGCGGCGAGCGCTCCCGTGAGCGCGCCGAGGAGTGCCCCCGCAAGCACATCCGTCGGGTAGTGGACGCCGTCGTAGATCCGGGAGAACCCGACGGCGACGGCCAGCGCGAAGAAGGCCGGCCAGAGCCGCGGCGCGACCGCGGTCAGCAGAACTGCGCCCGCGAAGGCGGTTGCGGCATGCCCGGCGGGGAACGAGCTCGAGTGCACCGCGTACAGCAGGTGAATCTGTGGGTGCGCGACGAACGGTCTCGTGCGGCTCGTCAGGTCCTTGACGCCGAATGACAGCGCGTCGGCGGCAAACGTCGTTAGAGCGGTGAGCAGCGCGAGCGCCGCCGTGCGCCGGATCCCGAGGCCGCGCACCACGCCGACGACGAGCGCGAGCACGATCCAGACGGCGCCGAGCTTCTCGATCGTCCCGAGCCAGACCATCGGATCATTCAGGGCGGCGACGCGGTGCGTCGCCACCCAGACGACAATGCTCGTGTCCATCAGAGGTTCAAGCGTTGGTGGAGACGTCCCGCAGCCGGGCGTCGACCAGGCAGTAGATGCCGTAGGCGATCAGGCCGGCGGCGGTGAGGCCGAGCAGCCACGGGCCGTAGGACGCGTGGGCTAGCTTCTGCAGCGCGCCGTCGAGGCCGATTGCATCCTTCGGCTTGTAGTCGACCGCGGCCTTCGTGAGGAAGATCCCGATCAGCCCGAAGACGACGAACCGCGCGACATGCCCAAGCACACCGGCCCGGCCGCCCCACTTCTTCACCGTCGGGGACAGGCGCCCGACACGCCACTTGTCCTCGAACTTGCGCGCGAGCCCGCGATAGAGATTCCAGAAGCCGACACCCACGACGACGAGGCCGGTGATACCGACGATCCAGCGTCCACCCGGCCATGCGAGCACAACGGCCGTCGAATGATGCGCCTTCGCGTTCTGTGACTGCCCGCCGCCGGAACCGGAGAGGATCCGGAGCGTCGAGTAGGTGAGGGCGGCGTAAACGAGACCGCGGCCCACATAGCCGGCGCGCTTCGCCCACACCTTCGCGTCGCCGTCATCGCGGCCAGGACGCTCTGCGAACGCCTGCACGAAGCGCCACAGTGCGTAGGCTGCAAACCCGATTGCGAGCGCGATCAGCGCGATCTTGCCGAACGAATGCTGAGCGAGCTGCTTGAGCGCGCCCTGGCGGCTCGTGGCCTGCCCGCCGTCGCCCAGCGCGAGCTTGATCGCAAGCACGCCGACGAGCCCGAACGAGAGGCCCTTCGCGACCAGCCCGACGCGTGCAAGGACGGCGTACCAGCCGCTTCCCGAATCAGCCTTCTGCCGCGCCTCGTTTCCCGGTTTTGCGAGAGCCGCAGCCCCGCGGTCGTACGCCGACATACCTGTACCTCCGTCGTCGATGGCGCCCCGTCATTCAAGACAACGGGACGACCGCGTCAGGAGATACGGCTATCCGGCAACGGCTTCCAGCACCTGCTCGGGGATGTCGAAGTTCGCATAGACGTCCTGAACGTCGTCGTTGTCCTCGAGCGCGTCGATCAAGCGCATCACCTGCCGTGCCTTCGCCTCGTCCTCGACGGCGACCGTCACCTTCGGAACGAGCATGAGCTCCGCCGAGTCGACCGGCATGCCCGCCTCGGCGATCGCGGCGCGCACGGCCGCGAGCGTCTCTGGCGCGGAGGTGACCTGGAAGACGTTCCCATCCCGCTCGACGTCGTCGGCGCCGCCGTCGGCGGCCACGAGCAGCAACTCCTCCTCGTCGATCCCGTCAGCCGGGACGACGACGACACCCCGCCGCTCGAACTGCCACGCCACCGCACCGGTCGCGCCGAGGTTGCCCCCGTTCTTCGCAAACATGTGCCGGACGTCGGCGGCGGTGCGATTCTTGTTGTCGGTCAGCGCCTCGACGATCACGGCGACTCCTTCGGGGCCGTAGCCCTCGTACACGATCGTCTCGAATGCATCCGCGTCGGCGTCCGCGCCCGACCCCTTGGCGATCGCGCGGTCGATGTTGTCCTTGGGCATCGAGTAGGACTTCGCCTTCTCGATCGCATTTTGGAGCGAAAGGTTGTTCGAGGGGTCGCCGCCGCCCTCCTTCGCCGCGACGATGATCGCCCGCGAGAGCTTCGAGAAGAGCTTGCCGCGCTTGGCGTCGGCAGCGCCCTTCTTGTGCTTGATCGACGACCACTTGCTATGCCCTGACACCCTGCTCCTCCCTCACGATTTCGAGAAATTGCTCGTGCAGCCGAGTGTCATCCGTCAACTCGGGATGGAAGGCTGCGAGGAGGAAGCGCCCGTCGCGCACGAGCACCGGCCGCCCGTCGACCTCGGCGAGCACCTCCACGTTTGGCCCGACATCCTCGACGAAGGGCGCGCGGATGAAGACGGCGCGCACCGGGCCCTCGATGCCGGCAACGTCGAGATCGGTCTCGAACGACGCGAGCTGCCGGCCGAAGGCATTGCGACGGACGCAGAGATCGACGAGGTCGAGATGGTCCCGGTCGAGCACGATCATCCCGGCGCATGTGCCGAAGACGGGCCGCTCGAACTCCCGGATCGCATCATCGAGCCCGCCCGCCCCCATCAGGCGCATGAAGGTGGTCGACTCCCCGCCCGGGATCACGAGGCCGTCCAGGCCGTCCAGCTGATCGGCCTTGCGGATCTCGACAACGTTCGCGCCGAGGCCCCGCAGCATCCGGGCGTGCTCTCGAAAGTTCCCCTGCAGCGCGAGGACGCCGATCCGAAGCGGCTTCATGGCGAGGAATGGTATCGGCCTCGGAGAACGGCGACAGGGCCGCCCCGGAAGGGCGGCCCTGTCGTCGTCTGCCGTCGCTTGGACCTAGGGAAGCGTCAGCTGGTAGGCACCGCGGCCGTGCGTCGCTGCAAGGAGCTGACGCGAGCCCGCGTTCATCGTCAAGCCGGCCACCGTCACGACCGGGAGGTTCTGGGCCGCGAGGACCCAGCCGCTCGCCGTGTCGTCCGCGGCCAGCCGCACGACCCCGAAGTCGGTCGCGGCATACAGATCGCCGGTGACCTTGTCCTCGACGATGGAGTTGACCGGCTGGTCGCCGATCCACACCGCCCCGGACCCGTCGAGCGACGTCCAGGCCGCCGTGCCCGCGGTCGGATCGTAGGTGACCGAGAACACATGACCCGGCGTCGACGGAGTCGATGCGTTGAAGCCGAGGTACGACACCCACGCATGGTTCGCGTTCGCAGGGTCGATGTAGATGCTGCTGATCGCCCGGCCCGGCGAGTTCGGAGCCAGCACGTCTCCTGCCGTTCCCGTCGCGTCGAGCCGCGTGAACGTGACGTCCGCGGGACTCGCCGCATTTGCGTTGTGCGTCAGGAACAGCCGTCCGGTCGGAGTCGACGCCCACAGCGTGGAGCTGTCGGACGCTGTCCGTGCCACCCACGTGACCTGGCCGCCGGCCCGCGAGCCACGGCCGGAGCCCGTCAGTGAGAGACCGTCGAGCGGCACCCAGTCGCCGCAGACGGCGTCGGTCGTCCCGTTCGGGTTCACGGAGATCGAATCGCCGGTGAACTCGTTGCAGTGCTGCTCGAGGTACGCCTGCGAGCCACCGTTGTCCGTCGTCCGCCACACGTGGTTCGCGCCGGAGTACTCGGTGCCCGAGACGACCGGATCGGTGACAACCGGGAAGTAGAACAGCGCAGCTTCCGCGAAGAGCGGGTCGCCGGTGAAGTTCCACGACGACGGAACGCCGTCACGGAAGCTGACCTCGGGCGTCTGGCTGAAGTACGTGTGCAGACGGAAGTGCGTGTTCGACGCGTCGAAGCCGGACAGGCCACCGTCGCCGAAGATCGTCTGCGGCCACGTCTTCACCGAGCCGTTGGTCTCGAACGTCCCGTTGTCCTGTGTCCCTCCCTGGATGTTCTTCGAGTTGTTCGGGTTGACCGACAAGCTCTGGAACTGCAGCGTTTGCAGACCGCGGTTGAGGCTCGTGAGCTCACCCGGCACTGCCGAGAGGAGTTGCCTGCACCGGTCGAGCACGGCACCCTCGAGGCCGCGCGAGTCACACCGCGCGGAGGTGTCCTTCAACGTTCCGTCCGACAGCACGAGGCCGCCGTCCGAGCCCTCGAAGAACTGGAGCGGATTGGACGGGTTCACCACCAGCGCGTGCTGGTCGGGATGGATCCCGTTCGGCGAGAGCGGCGAGGTCGCGTCCTCGGTCAGGTCGGTGAACGTGTTCCCACCGTCCCGCGAGAGGAGCACCGCCCGGGAGTTCGAGATGCCGCCGAGCGTGCGCGATGAAGACTGTGAAAGATCCGGAGCCTCCGCGTAGACGAACGAGCCGAAGATGTAGACCATGTTCGGCTGTCCGGGCGGGCTGTAGACGCCCTGGTCGTACCAGCACTGCCCCGTGCAGAAGTTGTACGTGGCGTATCCCGGGTTGGCCGGGTCGGCACTCGTCTTGTCGGTGAAGGACGGTGTGCCCGACTGCACCCCGTCGGCGATGAAGAAGCGGCTGTACAGCTCCGGATGGGCAGCCGACGGGCCGCTGTCACCCTCGGTCAAGTACATGCGCGTGTTCCCGTCTCGCGTCGTCGCGAGTGCGAGCTCGCTCCGGTCGGCGGAGGAGCAGGTGATCACGCACGGGTGAATGTTCGTCCAGGTAGCGCCGTTGTCGGTCGAGCGGAAGACGCCCTGCCCGTACGACGTGGCGTAGATGACGCCTGCGTGCGTCGGGTCGACCGCGACATCCGTGATGCCGCGCGGTGCGCCGAAGCTCGACACCGTCGGGTTGGGCGCGGCGAAGCCGTTCGGCTGCGGCTGGACAAGGGTGAAGGTCGCCCCACCGTCGGTCGAGCGATACACACCCCACGGCGGAGCGCCGGGGACGAGCGACACCGCGCCGGCGGTGGTCGAGGAGATACCGCGCACTCCGCGACCGTCGGCGACATAGATCGTGTTGCCGCTCGGGTCGAACGGATCGACGGCGATCTGCCGGACCGCGCGGTTCGTGAAGTTGGCGTTCCCGCCGAGAGCCGTCCACGTATCGCCGCCGTCGGTGGACTTGAAGATGCCCTGGCCCGCCTCGGCGTCGCCCGCAGCTGCGAGCTCGCCGGTGCCGGCGTAGAGGGTGTTGTGCGCGGCGTCGTAGGTCAACGACCCGACTGCGCCCGACGTGAAGTAGCCATCCGAGACGTTTTGCCACTTCGGGTTGCCCGAAAGGGCCTTGTCGGTCCTCCAGACGCCGCCACCGGCGGCGCCGATCCACACCGTGCAGCGCGACTTGGCGCAGTTCGGCGCGATCGCGAGCGCCGTGATCCGGCCGGAGGTCACGTACTCGCTCCCGTGCCGGTTGAGTGACGCCGGATATGGAGCGTCCGTCGGGCCGAGCGAATACCAGGCTTGCGTCGAGTGCTTGCCGCGGCCGTAGCCGTGACCCTTGATCCTCTGAAACGCCGCCTGCGCGCCGGCGATCTTCGCCGCGCTGATCGTCGAGTCCGGATACGCGTTCAACTCGGACATCTGGTCGACGAACGACGTGGGGCCCTCGCGGTTCGCGATCCCCGGCAGGTCTTGGTGGCGCTGCACCGCGCGGCTCTGGAGCTCGCTGCCCTCCCGGGCGAGCGGGCTGCCATGACGTACGGAGCCTGTGGCGATCGCGATCGCCACTGCAACGACGGCCACGAGGGCCACCGCCATCGCGGCGCGAAGACGCTTGTTCACTTGAGATCTCCCCTCAATCGAGTTCCCTTGACATGCGACACTTGGATGAACTCATCTCAACAGCCGGTCAGCCGCTGATATCGGTTCATCAACCTAGCCGTACTCGCGTGGCGACGCAAGGTGCTGAACGAGGGATAATCGGCTACAACGGAACCAGATGATTCGCGTTCTCCCGATCTTCCTCGCCGCGGCGCTCATCGCCGCTTCGAGCGCATTCGCACTGCCGCCGAAATTGAAGGTCACCTCGGGGGCGCAGTTCTCCGTCCGCGGCTCGCGCTTCCAGCCACTCGAGCATGTCGTCGTCTCGGTGACGACGAGCGGCGGGCGCCAGAGCAGGCGGCTCCGAGCGGGGCCTGCCGGTGGATTCATCGTCCGGTTCGCGACCGTCCAGATCTCCTCCTGCGAGGCCTACTCCGTGCGCGCGACCGGCGACGAGGGCTCGCACTCGACGCTGATCGTCAGGCCCGCGGAGTGCCCGCAACCGCTCACGCCTTGACGTAGCCACCCCCCTCCCGCTTCGCTCTGCCCTCGGCGCAAAGCCGCTCGAGATGCGCGAGCGACTCCGCCGTCGCGAAGCGCCGCAGCGTCGGTGACAGGTCGCGGTCGAAGAGCGCGAGCGAGACGGCGTACGCCGAGAGCGGCCGCCCGCCAAGCGCCGCCGCCGTCCCGTCGAGGCGCTCGCGGTGGTGTTCGATGATCTCCCGCGCGCGCCCGGCAGGATCCTCGATCGGTTCCTTGTGGCCGGCATAGGCGACGCGCGGGTCGAGGTCGATGATCCGCTCGAGCGTCTCGAGGTAGTCGCCGAGCGGATCGGGACGCGAATTCGGGTAGAGGCCGATCGCGGGCGTGATCCCCATCAGGATCGTGTCGCCTGCGATCATCACGCCGTCCCGTAGCAGCACGATGTGCCCGTCGGCGTGGCCGCGAAGCACCTCGACCCGCCAACCGTCGATCTCGTCTCCGGCGTCGACGAGGACGGGGTCGCGCACCCAGTGAACAGCAGCGGAGAGGCGCTCCGACTCGCGCAAGATCCCCGCCACCTCGTGGTCGGGCATGCCGTGTGATACCCAGTAGTCGAGGTAGCGCTTGGGCTCCCGCTCGCCCCACGCACCAACGCACTGGGCGTAATCCTCGCGCCCCTGCATCACCGGCGCAGCGGTGAGCTCGGCGATGTCACGCGCGCCGCCGACATGATCGGGATGCATATGCGTCACGACGATGCGCCGCAACGGCCCGTCGATCTCGTCGAGCACGGGCTGCCAGCGATCCTCGGCACGCTGCGTCCCGAGCCCCGTATCGACAAGCGTCCACCCGCCGTCCGTATCGGGCAGGAGATAGCAGTGGACATGGTCGATCCCGAACGGCAACGTGAACGTCACGCGGCGGATGCCGTTTGCCAAATCGACCATCTCTGAGAAGCTACCGCCCTGGATGTCGGCCCTGCTGGAGCTCTCCGACGTGTCGGCCCGCTACGGACAGGTGCAGGCGCTTCACGGAGTCTCGCTCTCGGTCGCCGAGGGCGAGATCGTGGCGCTGCTCGGCGCGAACGGCGCCGGGAAGACGACGACGCTGCGCGCGGTTTCGGGAACGGTTCGGCGGACCGGCGAGATCGTCTTCGCCGGCAAGCGCCTCCGCGGCGCGCCGGAGGCGGTTGCCCGCGCGGGAGTCGCACACGTGCCCGAAGGCCGTGGGATCTTCGCCGAGCTGACCGTGTGGGAGAACCTGCGCATGGGCGCCTACCTGCGGCGCGGGCGCCCCGATTTCAGCGCTGTTCTCGCCTACTTCCCGTGGCTCGAATCGCGCCGCCATCAGCAAGCCGGGACGCTTTCCGGCGGCGAGCAGCAGATGCTCGCGCTGGCACGAGCGTTCCTGCTGCGACCGAAACTTCTGATGCTCGACGAGCCGTCGCTCGGGCTCGCCCCACTCGTGACCCGTGAGGTCTTTCGCGTCGTGGGGGACCTGAACGCGAAGGAGGGTCTCGCCGTACTCGTCGTCGAGCAGAACGCGGCGATTGCACTCCAGTCGGCGGGGCGGGCGTACGTGCTCGAGACCGGTGTCGTTGCGGTCGAGGGCAGCTCGAGTGAGCTGAAAGCCAACGACGCCGTACGCTCGGCGTACCTCGGTCCGTAGCGGTGCAGCAGTTTTTCCAACAGCTGCTTTCCGGGCTCTCCGACGGCGCGATCTTCGGTTCGCTCGCGCTCGCGCTCGTCCTCATTTACAAGGCCACGGAGGTGATCAACTTCGCCCAGGGCGAGCTGGCGATGTTCACGACGTACATCTCGTGGGCGCTGATCACGCATCACGGCTTCTCGTTCTGGGAAGCCTTCTTCGCCACGCTCCTGATCGCGTTTCTGTTCGGCGTCGCGCTGCAGCGCGTCGTGATCCGGCCACTCGAGAAAGCAAGCGTGCTTACGGTCGTGATGGCGACGATCGCCCTGCTCGTCATCCTGAACGGGCTCGCAGCCTGGATCTGGTCGCCGCAGCTCCAGTTCTATCCGAGCCCGTTCCCGACCTCGACCTGGGTGGTCGGGGGCGTTCATATCTCGAAGCAAGACCTCGGCACCTTCGGCGTCGTAATCGCGTGCGTCACGGTGCTCTGGCTCTTCTTCCGCTTCACGAAGCTCGGCCTTGCGATGCGTGCAGGCGCGGTCAATCCGGGCGCGGCGCGCCTGCTCGGTGTGCGCACCACGTGGCTGCTCGCGCTCGGCTGGGGATTCGCCGCAGTGCTCGGCGCAGTCAGCGGGATGATGGTCGCGCCGAGCATCTTCCTGACGCCGAACATGATGCAGGCCGTGTTGATCTACGCGTTCGCGGCAGCCGTGCTCGGTGGGCTCGAGAGCCCAGTCGGAGCGGTGGTCGGCGGGCTGGCGCTCGGCGTGCTGCTCGACATGCTCGGGACGTACGTGCACCCGATCACGCCGGAGCTGCGTCTTCCGGTCGCGCTCGCCATCCTGTTGATCGTGCTGCTCGTGCGGCCGGCAGGGCTCTTCGGCCGCGTTGTCGTGAGGCGCGTGTGAGGCGCCTCCTCGGACCCGGCGGCCTCGTGCTCCTCGTTGCAGCTGTGCTTCTCACGCCGTCATTTTCCTCCCACTACCGCACCTTTCAGTTCGCCTTCGTCGCCATCTACCTGATCGCGCTGCTCGGGCTCAACATCCTCACCGGCTTCACCGGTCAGATCTCGCTCGGTCACGGCGCGTTCATGGGCATCGGCGCCTACACGACCACGATCCTCGTGGTCGACCACGGCTGGCGCAACCTCTGGACGCTCCCGGTCGCGGGGCTCATCGCCGGCCTCGCCGGGCTCGCGTTCGGCCTGCCGGCAACACGCTTCGCCGGGCCTTATCTCGCGCTTGCGACATTCGCGATCCCGCTGTCTTTCATCGGGCTTCTGAAGCGGTTCCCCCACTTCACCGGCGGCACCCTCGGCAAGGCGCTGCCGCCGCTCCATTCCGAGCTCGGCCTGAAGACCAACCCGTCGGTCTGGCTCTACTGGGTCTCGTGGACCGTCGCGCTCGCGATGCTCGCGCTCGCCTACCTGATCGTTCGCGGGCGGCTCGGACGGTCGCTACGCGCGGTGCGGGACAGCGAGATCGCCGCAACGGCGAACGGCGTCTCGACAGCGGCCGTCAAGACCGCGGCGTTCGGGATCTCCGCGTTCTTCTGCGGGATCGCGGGAGGCCTCTTCGCGATGGGCGTCAGCTACGTGAATCCCGACACGTTTCCGATCGATCTTTCGATCCTGCTCCTCGTGGGAGTCGTTCTCGGCGGGGCGGGGTCGATCGGCGGGATGGTCTTCGGTGCGCTCTTCGTCGAGTTCATCCGCATCACGTGGGGGCCGGCGATCCTCGACCTCTTTTCGAGCGTCCATCACATCAACACGCGCGCCCCGGGCTCGCCGCTCGTCGTCTACGGCGTCGTGCTTCTCCTCGTCCTCTACGCAGCGCCCTCGGGGGTTGCGGGGCTCATGGGGCGGCTCACCACCGGCAGATCGGCGCTCGCCGGGTGGGCAAAGCAGCGGCGCTGACAGCAGCTTCTCTTTGGCCTCCCACACTCGTATAGTCCGCGCAGGGGCCCCCCAGGTCCACTGCGCAGAAGGAGAGGACGTATGAAACGAACGTTCCTGCTGATCGTCGCGGCGCTCGCTGCCTCCGCCGCCGTCGTCATGACGGCCGGTGCGACGTCTTCGGCGACGCCGGGCGTTACGGCGAAGACCATTCTGCTCGAGGGAACGTTCCCCTTGAGCGGGCCCGCGTCGGGCTACGCCCCCATTCCCGCGGGCATGGGCGCGTACTTCTCGTACGTGAACGCGCACGGTGGCGTGAACGGCCGCAAGATCATCTGGCGCTACCAGGACGATGGGTACAACCCGGCGACGACCGTTCAGCTCACGCATCAGTTCGTCGAGCAAGACCATGCGTTCGCCGTCGCGGGCGGGCTGGGCACCGAGCCCCAGACTGCGGTGCGCCAGTACCTGAACGACAACAAGGTGCCTCAGCTTTTCGTCGCGACCGGTGCGACGACGTTCGACCGGGACTGGTCGAGGTACCCCTGGACGATCGGCTGGCAGCCTGACTACGAGGCCGAAGGCTCGATCTACGGCAAGTACGTCGTCAAGAACCTGCCGTCGGCCAAGTTGGGCATCCTCTACCAGAACGACGACTACGGCAACGACTACTTGCGCGGCTTGAAGGCTGGTCTCACCGCGCAGCACACGCCGCAGATCGTCGATGCGGAGCCCTACGACCTCAGCGGCACCCCCCCGGCAGCACAGGTGGCGAAGCTGAAGGCCTCCGGTGCAGACACGTTCGTGATCTTCGCGACTCCGACGCCGACGATCCAGTCGTACGTCATCGCGACGAAGCTCGGCTGGACGCCGGCGCACGTGATCACGAACTCGGTCTCGGCGACGGACACGTTCCTCACGATTGCGACGAAGAGCGGTTCGGCGATCACGAACGGGACACTCACCGTGAACTACCTGCTCGACCCATCCAATCCGGTCTACAACAAGCTGGCGGGGATGAAGCTGTATCGGCAGATCATGGCGAAGTACGACCCCAAGGGATCCGTGAACGACGGGCTGAACCTGTATGGGGTCGCCAAGGCGTGGACGATCACGAAGGTTCTTCTGGCAGCAGGGAAGAACCTGACGCGCGCCGGCGTGATGAAGGCCGCACGGAACATGAACTACTCGGCGGCATCAAAAAACGCCAATCCGTTCGCCCTGCCAGGCGTGAAGCTCTTCACGAAGGGCGGCTACCAGTACCCGATCTCGCAGGTGACGCTCGTCCAGTATCAGAACAACGTCTTCCAACCGCTCGGCAAGCTGATCAACGGCCGCGGCGCCTGATCCCGCGTCCAACCGCACTCGAAGAGGGCCGGCATGCGCCGGCCCTTTTCTTTGCGGCAAGATGGTCGCATGCCAGAAGCCGTCATCGTGGCGACATCGCGCACACCGATCGGTCGGGCCGCCAAGGGGTCGCTCGTCAATGCGCGTCCCGACGACCTGTGCGCATTCGCGATTCGCACGGCGCTCGAGCGAATTCCCACCCTGCCGCCCGGCGAGGTCGTCGACGTCATCGTCGGCTGCGGCTTTCCCGAAGCGAAACAGGGCATGAACCTCGGCCGTCGCGTTGCGCTCCTCGCCGGGTTGCCGGCGACCGTGCCCGGCGCGACGGTGAACCGCTTCTGCGCCTCGAGCCTCCAGGCGATCCGAATGGCGTTCCACGCGATCCGCGCTGGCGAAGGCGAGGTATTCGTCGCAGCCGGAGTCGAGTCGATCAGCCAGGTGAGCGGCTACCCGAAGTCGGAGGAGGAGCTCCACCCGGCGCTCTTCGGCGACGACGCGCCGATTGCGAACGTCTACATCCCGATGGGCCTGACGGCCGAGAACGTCGCCGAGCGCTGGGACGTCACGCGAGAGGACATGGATCGCTTCGCGCAGCAGTCGCAGGAGCGTACGGTGGCTGCGCAGCAGTCCGGGTTCTTCGACCGCGAAGTGACGCCGTACGAAGGTGTTGCGCGCGACGATGGGCCACGTGCGTCATCGACGTTCGAGAAACTGTCCGCGCTCGACCCGGTGTTCAAGCCGGGCGGCAGGGTGACGGCGGGGAACTCGTGCCCGCTGAACGACGGCGCGGCCGCGGTGGTCGTCATGTCGGCCGACCGGGCGACCGAGCTCGGGCTCACGCCGCGCGCGCGCATCATCGCGTCGAGCGTCTCGGGGGTCGATCCGGAGATCATGGGCGTCGGCCCGATCGAAGCCGTGCGGAAGGTGCTCGCGCACGCCAACATGACGATGGACGATGTCGACGTGATGGAGCTGAACGAGGCGTTCGCCGCGCAGGTGCTCCCTGTCTGCCGCGAGGTCGGCGTCGATCCGTGGAGCGACAAGCTGAACCCGCACGGCGGAGCGATCGCGCTTGGACATCCCTACGGAATGACGGGCGCGCGCATCATGAACACGTTGCTGAACGACCTCGAGACGATGGATCGGACAATCGGGCTCGAAACGATGTGCGTCGGCGGCGGTCAGGGCATGGCGATGCTCGTCGAGCGCCTCAAGTGATCTGAGCGGATTCGCACTCGCCCTCGCGCTCGCCTCGTCCCTCGTCTGGGGCACGGCGGACTTCGCCGGCGGGTCACTGACCAAGCGCCTTCCTGCGTTCGGAGTCACGATCGTGTCGCAGGCGGCGGGCTTCGTCGCGCTCCTCGTCGCCGTGGCGATCCGAGGCGATGTGGGCGCGCGCCCGTTCCTCCTCGGCTGCCTCGCCGGCGTCGCCGGCGGCGCCGGACTCGCGGCGTTCTACCGCGCCCTCTCGCTCGGCACGATGAGCGTCGTCTCGCCGCTGGCCGCCTGCGGCGCGGTCGTCCCGTTCGCGATCGCGGTCGCAACCGGCGAGCGCCCCTCGGTGCTGGCGGTATGCGGCGCGGCCGCCGCGCTCGGGGGCGCGGTTCTTGCATCGGTCGAGGAACGGCGTGCCGAGTCACCGGACCGTTCGCGCGCGGTCTTGCTCGCGCTCGCCGCCGCAGGCGCCCTTGGGCTCTTCGTCTACTTCCTGGGCCTCGGCAGCCGGGGCGGCGACGCCCTCTCGACGCTCCTCGGCGCCCGCATCGGGTCGCTTTCCTTCCTCGTCATCACGGCCCTCGCGCTCCGAGCACCACTGCGGATCGCGGGATCGTCACTGGCCGCCGTCGCGGCGGTCGGCCTCGCGGACGTGACGGCGAACGCGCTCTTCGCCGTCGCGAGCGGTCATGGCCTGCTGGCCCTCGTGGCCGTGCTCGGCTCCCTCTACCCCATCGTCACGGTCCTGCTCGCCCACGTCGTCCTCGGCGAGCGACTGACCCGCCCGCAACAGGTCGGCATCATCATCGCCCTGACGGGCGTCGCCGCCATCGCAAGCAGCTGACACACTTCCGACACACTCCACAGCCCGCGCACCAACAGAAACAGAGCCAAATGTGGAGCGTCCGTGGCAGTTCCGTCAACGTTGGTCTGACCAAGGGACGGGGCACGCTTCGGCATGTCCGAAGGGGCTAGTACCCGCGCTCGTCGAGCCACGGCTTCAGCTCCGACCAGAGATGCTCCATCGTTGTCGTGCGCGCGGGATGGAGTGGGTCGTATGGGATGTAGTTGACCGTGCGCACGATCCAGCCGCTCTCGCCGAGGTCGAGGACGTTGATGCATGCGGGAGCCTGTTCGAAGTTCCCAAAATACCTTCGTCCGCCGGCGAGCGCGTGCGAGATCAGGATGCGATTGACCCCGCCGTGAAAGACTGCCAGAGCCGTTCCCCAATCCTCTTCGACCAGTTGCTCGAACGCCGGCAGCACACGGTCGAGCGCCTCGCCAAGCGACTCACCACCGAGAAAGCGCGCGGCTTCGTCACTCGCTTGGAGCGACCCGACAAAGACCTGCTCAAGCTCATCCGGAGGCACGTCGTCGAGGCGACCGCCGCGCCACTCCGCAAACTCCGCCCATTGCTTCGGCCCGTGCGCCGGAGCGACCACACGGGCGGTCTCTACCGTACGCGGTAACGAGCTTGTGACGACGAGGTCGAAGGCTACGCCGCCAAGCGCGCGCCCCGCGGCAGCGGCCTGCTCGAGCCCGCGGTCGGTGAGGTGCACGACTTCGGGATCTCGCTCGCCCACGTAGGAGACCTCCGCATGTCGCATCAGGTAAAGCCGCCTCCTCACGGCGCGTAGCATCGCAGCGATGAGCGAGTCCTCGCCGCTGATCGTCACCGAGCGAGTCGCCGCGTTCCTCGACTCCAGGAATGTCGGCTCCGGGTCCGTGACGGCCACGCGGATCGGTGACGGCGGCGGCTCGAACTTCACCTTTCTCATCGAACGCGGTGGCGAGCGTTTCGTCTTACGTCGCCCCCCGCGGCCGCCGCTTCCCCCCTCCGCCCACGACATGGTTCGCGAGGCAGCCCTGCAAATGGCAATCCGTGCCGCAGGGTTCGACCGCCTCGCCGAGATCGTCGCGGTTTGCGACGACGAGAGCCTTCTCGGCGTTCCGTTCTACGTCACTCGATTCATCGACGGGGACGTGGTCACGCATGAGCTCCCACGCGGGCTCGAAACGGAGGCGGCTCGGCGTCGGCTCGGCTTCGATCTCGTCGACGCGCTCGTCGAGATCCACGCCGCTGACGTCCGTCGCCCGGAACTCGCTGTCTTCGTCCGGCCCGGCAGTTACCTCGAACGCCAGGTGCGCCGCTTCGTTCAGCTCTGGGAGATCAACCAGACTCGAGAGATCCCTGCGGTCGACGAGGTCGCCCGCTTCCTCGCCGCCCAGCTTCCCGAGCCCCTCCCCTCGACCGTCGTGCACGGCGATTACCGCCTCGGGAACGTGATGGTCGCACGCGACGACGCGACGCGAATCTTGGCGGTGCTCGACTGGGAGATGGGAGCGATCGGCGATCCGCGCGCCGACGTCGGCTACCTGCTCGCGACCTACAGCGAGCCAGGAGGCCAGGTGAGCGCGCTCGGCTCCTCACCCGTCACGGCGACCGTCGGGTTTCCGTCACGCGTGGAGCTCGTTGAGCGCTACATCGCGCGGAGCGGACGCGACGTCGAACAGCTCGCTTGGTTCGAAGCACTCGCACTCTGGAAGTCGGCAGTCTTCTGCGAAGCGATCTATGGCCGCTTCATCCGCGGCGAGCTCGGACCGGAAGACACGCGAGCGGCAATGTTCGAAGCCGGTGTGCCCCTGCTCGCGGAGAGCGCACTCGAAGCCGTGAGCACGTAGCGCACCGCTACGGGACGCTCACGACGCGGCCTCGGCGACCGCACGCAGCGTCGCCAGATCACGGGTCGAGACAAGGAGCGTCGACACGCCGCTCTCCCGCCAGACTGCGAGGCGGTCGCGGATGCGCTCGACCCCGCCAACGAGCGCGACCTCGTCGACGAAAGCATCGGGCACCCTGGCAGCGGCCTCCCGCTGCTTGCCGTCGAGGAAGAGAGCCTGGATCTCCCCCGCCTCCGCCTCGTAGCCGTATCGCGCGAAGAGGTCGTTGTAGAAATTCTTCCCACGCGCACCCATGCCGCCGATGTAGAGCGAGTAGTACTCCTTGAGCATCGCGCGGCCCGACTCGACGTCGTCGGTCAGAAGCGCCGGCACCGAGGGCGCGATGTCGAATCCCGCGCGCGCGCGGTCGAGCGGAAAGACATTCAGCGCCTGCTCGGGTGACCAGAAGATCGGCAGCCAGCCGTCTGCGATCGCGAAGGCCTGTTCAACGGCCTTCGGCGCGGTCGCCGCGAGATAGATGGGGATCTCGCTGCGCAGCGGACGCGCCATCAGCTTCAACGGCTTGCCGAGGCCGGTGCCGCCCTGAAGTGGGATGTCGTAGTGCTCGCCGTGGTGCTCGAGGCGCTCACGCCGCACGATTGCGCGGACGATCTCGACGTACTCGCGGGTCTTCCCGAGCGGCTTTCCCCAATCGTCCCCGTGCCAGCCCTCGACGACCTGAGGGCCCGACGTGCCGAGCCCCATCAGGAAGCGGCCGCCCGAGAGCAGATCGAGCGTGACGGCCGTCATCGCCGCGTTCGCAGGAGACCTGCCGGGAAGCTGCATGATCGCGGTACCGAGCTTGATGCGCTCGGTCCGCGCGCCGAGCCACGCAAGCGGGGTGATCGCGTCGGTTCCCCACGCCTCGGCAGCCCACGCCGAGTGATAGCCGAGCCGCTCCGCCTCGCACGCGAGCTCCACGAGCTCGAGGGGATTCGTGCCCGGCGGGGCGTAGCCCATGTAGAAGCCAAGCTCCATCCCTGCGATGCTAACCCCATGAACGCCAGCGCATGGGCGCCGCCAACGGAGCGGCTCAGGGAGGTTCGCACGTTCATGACCGAACGCGTGCTGCCGAACGAGTCCGCGCTCGAACGGCAGGACGATGCAGGTGAGACCCTCCTTCGCGAGCTACGCGACGAGGTGCGCGAGCTCGGTTTGTGGGCGCCGCACGTCCCCCCGGGTGCAGGCGGCACCGGCACCGGTTTCCTCGACTACGCCTACTTGAACGAGCACATCGGCCGCTCGACGTTCGGCCAGCTCGTGTTCGGCTGCCAGGCGCCCGACGCCGGGAACGCCGAGATCCTCCACGCCTTCGGCACCGACGAGCAGAAGGAGCGTTGGCTCCGCCCGCTCGTGGCGGGGCAGCTCCGCTCGTTCTTCTCGATGACGGAGCCCGAGGTGCCGGGGTCAGACCCGACGACGTTGCGCACGCGCGCCGTCCGCGACGGCAACGAGTGGGTGATCGACGGCCACAAGTGGTTCTCGTCGGGAGCCGAGGGCGCGGCGTTCGGGATCGTGATGGCTGTGTCCGATCCGACTGCCGCGCCGCATGCCCGAGCCACCCAGATCATCGTGCCCGTCGACACCCCGGGCGTCGAGGTGGTGCGGGCCGTGCCCGTCCTCGGTCATGTCGGCAAGGGCTGGTCGACACATTGCGAGGTGCGCTACACAAACGTTCGCGTGCCCGTGACCAACACGCTCGGTGAGCAAGGAGCGGGCTTCTTGATCGCACAGAAGCGTCTCGGCCCCGGGCGCATTCACCACGTGATGCGCTGGCTCGGCCAGATGCAGCGTGCTTTCGAGCTCATGTGCGAGTACGCGCTGCAGCGTGAGACATCGACGGGGCCGCTCTCCGACAAGCAGACGGTGCAGAACTGGATCGCCGACAGCTACGCCGAGATTCAGGCGTGCCGGTTCATGACGCTCGACGCCGCGCACAAGATCGACGGAGGTGACGAGGCGCGAGTCGAAGTCTCGGCGATCAAGTTCTACGCGGCACGCGTACTGAACGACGTGATCGACCGCGCTGTGCAGGTGCACGGAGCGCGCGGACTGACCGACGAGACTCCGCTCGGGCACATGTTCATGATGGCCCGCAGCGGCCGTATCTACGACGGGCCGGACGAGGTACACCGCCAGGTTGTCGCGAAGCGGATCCTGAAAGCGTTTCGAGACGGTGCCGGGTGGCAGTTCAGTTAGCAGGATGAACAGCCTGCAAGGTCAGCTCCTCGTGTCCGCGCCGTCGCTGCACGATCCGAATTTCCGCAAGACCGTCGTCCTCGTCGCCCACCACGACGAGGACGGAGCGATGGGCCTCGTCCTCAGCCGCCCTTCCGAGGTCTCGGCCTCCGACGCGGTGCCGTCACTCGACGGCCTGCCGGGGGCGGGCGGCGCGGTGTTCGTCGGTGGGCCGGTGCAGCCCGAGGCCTTCATTGTGCTCGCCGAGTTCGCCGATGTCGGCGACGCCGCCGCCCCGATCTTCGACCGGGTCGGGTTCATGCCGGCCGACGCCGAGCCGGACGATCTCGCGATCATTCGGATGCGTCTCTTCGCCGGCTATGCGGGCTGGGGCGCGGGCCAGCTCGAAGCCGAGCTCGAGGAGCCGGCCTGGATCATCGTCCCGGCCGTGGCAGACGACGCGTTTGCCGACGACCCGGATGAGCTCTGGCGAGCTGTCCTCCACCGCAAGGGCGGACCGTTCGAGCTGATGGTCGACATGCCGTTCGACCCAGGCCTGAACTAGAGCGGAGGCAGCCCGACGGACTCGCCGGCGTTGCGGGGCCCGGGGATGCTCGGGAAGCGAAACGGAGCCGGCTCGCGGCCCGGTTGCACGAACCAGCACTCCCCCGTCCCGCCGCTCATCGCCGCAAGCCACATCGCTTCGGCGACCTCCTCGGGACGCAGAAGCGGAAAGCCCGCTTGAGCGAAGGTCGCCCGCCCCATGTGCTGGTCGAGCATTGGCGTGTCCGCGATGCCCGGGCAAACGGCATTGATCCGGATGGGGTCGATCTGGGTCGCGATGCTGCGGACGAACCCGACCACGGCGTGCTTGGTCAGCGAGTAGATCGCATCGAGCGGCATGCCCACGAGGCCGGCGAGCGACGCAGTCGCGACGATCGTGCCGCGATCCATCACGCGCGCGAGCCGGCGCACGCCGTACACGACGCCGTCGACGTTCACGCCGACCGCTCGCCGGTACTGCTCGTCGGAGAGTCTTGCGATCTCCGTTTCCTCCGTGAGGACGCCCGCGTTGAGAACAGCGAGATCACAGGCTTCGACGCGCTCCCACGCGGCCGGATCCGAGACGTCGAAGCCGTCGACGAGGTCGAGCGAGTCCACGTCGTACCCCTCGCGCTCGAGCCTCGCACGAATCGCGCGGCCGAGACCGCCTTCACCACCGGTGACGATTGCCTTCACGGCTCGAGGACGACTTTCCCGACGTGTTTCCGCGACTCGATCAGCGCATGCGCCTCGGAGGCGTCGGCGAGTGGGAACGTCGCGCCCACAACTGGGCTGACCTCACCGGCGCTCCACATGCCGAGAAGCTCGCCGACCGCTCCCCGAACGACGCGAGGGTCATGCCGCATCAACCGGCCGAGATACAGACCGTGAACGGTCACGTTGCGTCCGACGAGCCACTGCACGCTGGGGTCCTTCCACATGCCCCCGGCAAAGCCGATCGCGACGATCGCGCCAAACGGCTTGAGCAGAGGGAGGGATCGGGAGAACAGCTCGCCGCCAACGGGATCGATCACGACGTCGACCTTCAAGTCGTCGATCTCGTCGTAGGCAACTGCCTCGTCCGCCCCTTGAGCGAGCGCGAATGCGCGCTTCTCGGAGGTGCCCGCCGTCGCGATCACTCGTGCGCCCGGCAGCTTGGCGAGTTGAATTGCCGCGACCCCGACGCCCCCCGAGCCTGCGTGAACCAGCACCGTCGACAGGTGTGTGAGATGAGCTTGAAGATTGAGAGCGACAAAGGCAGTCAGGTACGTCGTCAGAAATGCCGCGCCCGCGACGTACGACGCACCGTCCGGCAGGTCGAATGTCCACTGCGCGTCGACCTCGACGCGCTCCGCATAACCTCCGGCGTTCCGAGAGAAGGCGACGACCCGCCGTCCGTCGAGCTCACCCGCCACCTCGCTGCCGAGGATGTGTGGCAGGACGGGCATCTGCGGATAGAGGCCGCGTCGGATGAGGACGTCGGCGAAGTTGATCCCGGCGGCACGAACATCGACGACATGCTCACCCTCCGCGTCAGGCACGTCCTCGAGCACGAGCGCGCCTCCGACCTCGCGCAGGACGATCGCCTTCACCGGCCGGTCCAGTTGGCTTGCCGCTTCTCGAGGAATGCGGCGACGCCCTCCTGTCCGTCGTCGGAGGCGAGGCACGCCGCGAACGCGTGCGCTTCACGATCGTCACTTCGCGCATCGCGCGTCTGGCGCAGCAGAGCCTTGATCTGCCGGATCGCGTGCGGGCTCTGCCGGTCGAGCGGCTCGGCATAGCGCGCGATTCCCTCATCGAGATCGTCGACGACGAACTCGACGAGCCCCCAACCCTCCGCGCGTTCGGCGTCGATCCGCTCACCTGACATCGCGAGCCAGCGCGCCCGTCCGGGCGAGATCAGCCGTGGCGCACGCTGGGTGCCGCCGCCGCCCGGCAGAAGCCCAAGGTTGACTTCGGGGAACCCGAGCTGAGCGTCGCGCGTCGCGATCCGGAAGTCGCAGGCGAGAGCGAGCTCCAGCCCACCGCCGAGGCAGTAGCCGTGGATCGCCGCGACCACCGGAACCGGCGTGTCCTCGATCAGGTCGGCGACCGGCTGGATGCCCGCGGGACGGCCGCCGTCTGAAGCACCGCCCACGAACCCGCCGATGTCTGCCCCGGCCGAGAACGCGCGATCGCCAGTCCCGCGCAGAACGACGACGTTCACCTCGTCCGCAAGCGACTCGAGCTCGTTCCAGAGCGTCTCGGTAATCGCAATGCCGACGGCATTCACAGGCGGATTGTTGAGCCAGATCGTCTTGATCACGACGCACTCGCCGCCGACGGCTCGTGCGCGAACATCTCGCGCAGCTCCGTCTTCCGGAACTTGCCGACACTCGTCTTCGGGATCTCGGCGACAAACTCGTAGCGGTCGGGCAACCACCACTTCGCGAAGTTCGGAGCGAGGAACGCCCTCAGCTCATCACCGGTCGCCGTCGCCCCCTCGCGAAGCACGCAAGCTGCGAGGGGACGTTCGTCCCACTTGTCGTCCGGGATCGCGATGACGGCTGCCTCGGCGATCGCCGGGTGGGCCATCAACGCGTTCTCCAGCTCGACCGACGAGATCCATTCACCCCCCGACTTGATCACGTCCTTCGAGCGGTCCTTGATCTGGATGAATCCGCGCGGGTGCATCGACACGACATCGCCGGTCTTGAACCAGCCGTCATCGGTCCAGCGATTCGCCTGTTCAGGCGTGTCGTAGTACCCGGCCGCAACCCAAGGTCCGCGAATCTCGAGCTCGCCCATCGATTCGCCGTCCCACGGCAGGTCGTTGCCCTCGGCATCGCGGTTGCGCAGTTCGACGAGGGGCAACGGCACGCCTTGCATTGCGATGTAGTCGAACTGCGTCTCCTCGTCCGCGTGCGCAAGCTGTCCGGGTAGCTGAGCGGTCGAGGCGACCGGCGAGGTCTCGGTCATGCCCCAGCCGTGCACGACATTCAGACCGTGCCGCTGCTTGAAGCCGGCGATCATCGCCCGCGGCGCCGCCGACCCCCCGACCAGCATCCCCTTCATCTGCGAGAGGTCCCACTTGCCCTGGTTCGCGTCGAGCAGCGCAAGGATGCCGAGCCAGATCGTCGGCACGCCCGCGGTCCAGCTGACACGTTCCTCGACGAACGCTTCGAGCAGGCTCTCGGGATCGAGGTGCGGCCCCGGGTAGACGAGCTTCGCGCCGACCATCGCACCGAGGTAGGGGTACCCCCACGCGTTCGCGTGGAACATCGGCACCACCGGCAGGATCGTGTCCTGCTCGGAGATCCCGAGGTTCATCGGGTTGCCGGCGGCAACGCCGATTGTGTGCAGCATCGTCGAGCGGTGCGAGTACAGGACGCCCTTGGGCATCCCGGTCGTGCCGCTCGTGTAACACATGGCGGCGGCCTCGTTCTCGTCCAGCCCCGGGTCGCGCCACGCGTCCGGATCCACGCCGGCGAGCAGTTCTTCGTACGAATCCTCGACGACGAAGACATGCTCGATCTTCGTGCGAGCGACGAAAGACTCGAGCAGCGGCAGCAAGCTGCGATCGACGATCACGGCCCGGTCGCCCGCATGATCTGCGATGTACGCAAGGTCGTTCGGATGCAACCGCAGGTTCAACGTGTGCAGCACGAAGCCACCGCATGGGATGCCGAGGTACGCCTCGTGATGTGCGTGGTGATTCCAGCAGAGGGTGGCGACGCGGTCGCCACGCTCGAGCCCGAGTCCTTGCAGGGCAACGGCGAGGGCGCGGGCGCGACGACCGGCGTCCGCATGCGTGTAGCGGTGGAAGCTCCGGTCCGGCATCCGCGTGACGATCTCCTTGCCACCGAAGTAGGTCTCGGAACGCCGGAGAATGGCCGGCAGCGTGAGCTGGAAGTCCATCATCAGGCCGTTCACTGCTCCATCTCCTTCAGCGCCTGCCGCTTGGCGAGATCCGCCTCGGTGACAACCCGGCCGTCCCGCTCGACGTACCCATCCTTCCCGCCGACGACGTAGAGGACCAGGTCGTCAGCGCCGCGGTTGGAAATCATGCGGTGCGTCGTCGACTCGACGTGAACGATCCCGCCCTCGGGCACCTCGTGCTCCTCGCCGTCGAAGGAGAAGGTCGCAGTGCCACGGTGGACGAAGTAGAGCTCGTCCTGCGTGTCGTGGAAGTGGTTCGGGCCTTCGTAGCCGGGCGGAAAGACGAGCGCGTTGACGCCGAACGCAGTCACACCGAGCGGCCGCCGGATCTTGCGAAATCCGTACCCCGTGCCGAGCTCATCGAGAGAAGCGATCGAGTACGCCATACGGGTGATCCTAAAGGGCGCGCGAGCCATGTCACGCCGGGTCGGCTGAGGGCGAAACGTTCGTGGGTCTGACACCGGACGTGGGCCGGGCAGCCACGCTCGAAACGGCCGTGGCTCCGGTGGCGAGGTGTGGCTGCCGGGAGTGCTGGGTGCCGGGAGTGCTGGGTGCCGGGAGGGCGAGCCGCAGTCGCCCTCCCAGCGGGGATCGGCGTTTCTCGCCGACGATGAGGCCGGTGACGTGACTGCCGCCGCAGGTGGTTCGCCTCGCACCCGACATCGGTTCGGGGCCGGCCGCGGCTCGAGCCGCGAGCTAGGAGCCGCCGAAGAGGAAGCGCGTCAGGAGCCTGTCACGCATTCGGTCCGGCAGTCTCTGGAGGCGGGCGCGGCGCTTCGCGTCCGGGCCGACGAGGTAGCGCGTCTTCGGCTGGGGGGAGGTGAGCGCATGCTCGACGGCCTTCGCGACGTCGGCGGCGGGCACAGCGCCACGAGCGGCTCGGTCGGCCGCGAGCCGCCGGAACTTCTCGACGCGCGCGCCGTACAGCGATCCTGCTTCGGCCGGAAACGCCTCGATCGCACGCTGCGGCTTCGTCCAGATCGCCGTCGCGATCGTCCCGGGCTCGACGATCGAGACGCGCATGCCGAACGGTGCGAGCTCGACGCGCAGCGAGTCGGCCATCGCCTCGAGGGCGAACTTCGACATCGCGTACGCACCCAGGAACGGCAGCGCCGAGCGACCGCCGATCGAGCCGATCAACACGATGCGTCCACGCGAACGCCGCAGAGCAGGCAGGAACTCCTGGATGACGCGCAACTGACCGACGACGTTCACATCCAGCTGGCGCGTCAGCTCCTCGGGCGGCAGAAACTCGAGCGGTGCGGCGATCGCGATCCCGGCGTTGTCGACGAGCCCATCCAGCTCGTCGACGCCCGCCGCCGCGTGCCCGACGCCGACTGGATCGGTGACATCGAAGACGAGCTCGGTCGTCCCCTCGGGGGCATCGCCGGCACGCCGCACTGACGAGTACACGTTCCAACCGAGATCGCGCATGCGAACCGCGGTCGCTGCTCCGATCCCCGTCGAGGCGCCCGTTACGAGGACAGAAGGGATGCAGCCACCTCGGCCCGGTGCTCACGGCCGTACCCGAGCGCGCCCTCCAGCCACAACGCGCGCTTGTAGTAGCGGTGCAGCGGGTGCTCCCAGGTGAAGCCGATGCCACCGTGCGCCTGGATCGAGCGCTCACAGGCGAGGACAGCCGCCTCCGAGGCCTGCGACTTCGCGGCGGCCACGGCGAGGTCGACTTGCACGTCGTTCTCGGCGACGCACCACGCCGCCCAGTAGGCAAGGGAGCGGGCAAGCTCCACGGCCACGTACCCGTCGACGAGCGAATGCGAGATCGCCTGATAGCTGCCGATCTTCCTGCCGAACTGCTCGCGCTCGGAGGCGTACGCAAGTGCGAGCTCGACCGCTTTCGATCCGATGCCGACCGCCTCGAGCGCGAACGCGGCGAGCAGGCGGCGCCGGACGTCGAGCCAATCGCCCTGCGCCGGCTCGGCGCCGTTTCGCGCGAGGCGGCCGAGCCCGAGCGTCTCATCGACCGTCGCGAGCGCTTCCCCCTGCGCCGGTTCCGCTTCCATCGCGGGCGTCAGGACACGAGCGACCTCCGCGAGGTGTGGAACGAACCCGTCGATCTCGATCGACCAGACAGCGTCCCCAGGCTGGCCCGCAACCTCGTTCAGAACGTAAGGCCCGTGGTAGAGGGCTCGGCCGAGCTCTTCGAAGAGCACAGCGGCGTCGAGGAACGAGTAGTCCTCCGCCTTGACGATTCCGACCCAGCCGAGGTCGGAGAGCTGCTCCATCGTCGGCGACGAATTCGCCTCGAGGAATGCACGCGCCTCGCGCCGGAGGTCGTCCTGTTCTGCGGTGAACGAGAAATCCACGTCAGCGGCTCCGCGGCAACCCGAGCACGCGTTCGGCGACAATGTTGCGGAGGATCTCGCTCGTCCCTGCCTCGATCGTGTTGCCGCGCGAGCGGAGCTGCTGGTACTGCCAGTACCCCTCCGACCCGCCGTCACCGTTCATGAGCTGTGCCTGCGAGCCGAGAATCTCGAGCGCGAGCTTCGTGAGGCGCTGATTCGCCTCCGACCAGACGAGCTTGGAGGCAGAGCCCTCCGGGCCCGGTATGCCGGTCTTCGTCAACGCGGTCAGAGAGCGGTAGTTCGTGTACTTGAGGGCCTGGAGCTCGATCCATTCACGCGCGATCCGGTCGCGCAGGATCGGGTCGTCGACGTCTCGCTCCTTGGCAAGCGCGATCAACTTGCGCACCGCAACGTCGAGCGTCGCAGAGAGAGCGAAGCCGAGCGTACCGCGCTCGTGCAGGAGCGTTGTCATTGCGACCTGCCAGCCGTCGCCGACGGCGCCGAGGATGTTCTCCTTCGGCACCTCCACGTCACTGAAGAAGATCTCGTTGAACTCCGGATGTCCGGTGATCTGAACGAGCGGCCGCACCTCCACGCCGGGGGCGTGCATGTCGACGATCAAGTAGGTGAGGTTCTTGTAGCGCGGCGCCGCGGGATCGCCCAGCCCGACGAGGATGCAGAAATGCGCGATGTGCGCCCACGACGACCAAACCTTCTGGCCGTTCACGAGAAAGTGATCCCCCTTGTCCTCGATGCGGGTGCGCGAGGCGGCGAGGTCGCTGCCGGCGTCGGGCTCGGAGAAGCCCTGGCACCAGATCTCGTCGGCGCTCAGGATCTTCGCGAGGTACCGCTCCTTCTGCTCCTGCGTGCCCCACGCCATGATCGTCGGGCCTGCCATGCCGAGCCCGATCACGCCGAGGTGCGGAGGCGCCTCGGCCCGCGCGAGCTCCTCCAGGAAGATCGCCTGATGCTCGTACGGCGCGCCGGCGCCGCCGTACTCCTTGGGCCAGGTTAGCCCCGCGTATCCGGCGGCGCCGAGCTTTCGGCTCCACGTGAGATCTGCGTCCTCGAACCGACGCGCGCCTCGCTTTCTCGCACTCGCCGGGAGGTTCTGCGCGATGAACTCCCGCACCTCGCTGCGGAAGGCGGCTTCGTCAGGGGTATCGCGAAGCTCCACGGTCCGATCCTACGGCAGCAGCACCGTGCGGATCACGTCACCGTCTTGCATGGCACGAAGCGCCTGCTGCCAGTCGTCGAGCGGCGCAGTTCGCGTCACCATTCCCGCCAGATCGAGTGTCCCGTCGAGCGCCCAGCCCGCGAGCCGGGTGAAGTCGCACGGAAGATGATCGCCCCCATGCGATACGAGGATTCGCGCGCGCTTGCCGAAGAGCTTTGCCAGGTCGATCTCTGCTTTCTCGCCCTGCGGCGAGAGACCGATCAGCACGGCGGTGCCGGGCGCGACGAGAAGCGACAACGCAAGCTCGAAGGTCGATCGCCGCCCGACGACGTCGAACGCGAAGTCGACAGGGCCCTCGCCCGTGTCGGTCGCGCCGAACCGCCGGGCCTGCGCGAGCTTGCGCTCGTCGAGGTCGATGGCCCGGATCTCCGAAGCGCCGGCGATCCGCGCGCCCTGGATAACCGAGAGGCCGACCGCCCCGCACCCGATCACCGCGACGCGGGCGCCCTCCCACACCTTCGCGGTCTCGAGCACCGACATCACTCCCGTAGCGACAGCGCAGCCGAGCAGGCACGCCTGCTCGACAGGCAACTCGCGCGGCACCTTCGCCGCCGCGAGCGCCGGCACGACGGTGTGCGTCGCGAACGTGCCTGTCCGCAGCACCGGCGTCAACTCAGCCCCGTCGGAGCGGAAGAGCCGGCCGGGCGCGGCGGGGGGCCGCCGGCAGTAGCGTGGCTCTCCGCGCATGCACTGCGCACACTCGCCGCACGCGGTCTTCCAGCCGATCACGACGCGATCTCCTTCGACGAGGGTGGACACTCCTTCCCCGACCGCGGCAACGGTTCCGGCGCCCTCATGCCCGAGCAGGATCGGGAATGCGTGATGCCAGCCGTTCTCCTCCAACACATGCAGGTCGGTGTGGCAGACGCCCGTCGCCTCGATCCGCACGAGCACTTCGCTGCGGCCGGGCGACTCGACCCGGATCTCCTCGAGCCCAACGCGACCAGGCTCGGCGAGGACGACGCCGCGCTGCCTGCCCTTCATCGTGCGGCGACGACCCATGATCGATCGAGATCGCGAACGCTCGTTGCACCAATGAGCGCAAGTGTGATGTCGATCTCGGCCATCAGATTCTGCAGCAGCTCCTCGACACCGCGCCGGCCACCGGCGGCAAGCGCGTACGCATACGGCCGACCGAGCAGTACTGCGTCGGCACCGAGCGCGACCGCCTTCAGGACGTCGGCAGCGCACCGAATGCCGCCGTCCATCAGCACGACCGCGTCCGGAAGCGCGTCGCGGATCTCGACCAGCGCGTCGAGCGCGGCGACCGCTCCGTCGACCTGGCGGCCGCCGTGGTTCGAGACGACAATGCCGTCGACGCCGTGCTGGAGCGCCCGCTCCGCATCGTCGGCGGTCAGGACGCCCTTCACGAGGATCGGCAGCGTCGTCTGCTCGCGCAACCAGTCGAGGTCCTCCCAGACGAGGCCGACGTTCGGGAAGGTGGCGAGCATCGTCGCGGCGGCGGTGAGCAGGTCTTCCTCCGGCGTTTGCTCGAGCCTCGAGAGGAAGACCGGGTCGCTGAAGTACTGCCCGCAGCCTTCACCCTTGAGGAACGGCAGGTACGCCTGGCGCAGGTCACGAGGCCGCCAACCGAGGTTGAGCGTGTCGAGTGTGAGCATGATCGCGCCATACCCCGCCGCTTCCGCGCGGCGAACGAAGCTGGCACAGATCTCACGGTCGTTCACCCAGTAGAGCTGGAACCAGCGGGGCGCATTCGTCGCTGCGACCTCTTCCAGCGAGTGGGTCGCGGCGCTCGAGACGACGATCGGCACGCCCGAGGACGCCGCAGCCCCGGCCGCGCCCACCTCGGCCTTCTCGTGGGCGATCGAGAGCACGCCGACCGGGGCGAGAAGGAAGGGCGCCGCCGAGCGCAGGCCGAGCACCTCGACCGAGATGTCACGCGAGGCGTTCCCACCAAGCATTCGCGGGCGGAGCTGCCAGCGCCGGAAGGCAGCGAGGTTCGCGTCCATCGTCGTCTCGGCGCCCGCGCCGCCCGCGATGTAGCCGAACGCCCCGGCGTCGAGCCTCGCCTCGGCCGCTCGCTCCCAGTCAGAGGCTGTGACCGGCCATTCGGGCGGCTGCTGCGCGATGTAGATCGCGTTCTGGATCGACGAGCCGGAGAAGCCCACGCGCCGATCCTACTGAGGCGGTCCGAACCTGCCGGTTTAGGACATGTCTTGGGGACAGTCCCCGAGACATGTCCTAAACGGACGATCTCCGGGAAGCGACCGCCGACGCGGAGCGTTCAATCCCCGCATGGATGCTTCAGAGACCGCCCGGCTCGAGACCTTCAGCGACGGGATCTTCGCGATCGCGGCCACGCTCCTCATCCTCGACCTGCACCTCGACGGCAGTGGGAGCGTCACCCACCAGCTCCTCCATATCTGGCCGTCATACGCGGCCTACGCGATCTCGTTCGTGACGATCGGGATCATGTGGATCAACCACCACACGCTCTTCCGGCAGGTCGGGACGGTCGACCGCACGTTCCTCGCGATCAACATCGTCTTCCTCATGGTGATCGCGTTCATCCCGTTCCCGACCCACGTCCTCGCCGCACACCTCCACCACGATGCGCAGGCCGCGGCATTCTTCTACGGGCTTACGAATGTCGCCATGGCCGCCATGTTCTCCGCCGTGTGGTTCTATGCGGCGCTCGGGCGGCGGCTGATCGCCCCCGAGGCAGAGCAGCGCACGATCAGCGGCATCTCGCGCTCCTTCCTCCCGGGAATCCCGCTCTACACGGTCGCGACGCTGAGCTCGCTCCTCTCCGCGTGGCTCGCGCTCGGGCTCTATGGCGCCCTCGCCGCGTTCTACGTGCTCGAGAGCTCGCTCTTCGGCCGCGACTGACGCTACCGGCCGCTCAGAGGGAAAGTGCCCAGCCGAGGATGATCCGGGAGAACGCGATCAGGCCGGCCAAGCCGACGGCGATGTAGAGGAAGATCGGTTCGAAGGCCAGAGCAGCAAGCACAATGGGGTGAGAATCGACCGGGCTCCTGCGACACGAGATGCCCGGAAGCGTGCGCGTTGCGTCACCTTTTTTCGGCGATCGCTCCACGGCCAACCACGGAGCCAGATGGCTCTGGGAATAGCTCGTGTAGACACAGGTTCGTGTCCGCGTCGGCGGGAAGCCCGGCGCCTGCGAGCGTGGCCGCAAACGACGATGGAACACACCGAGTTCGCGTTCAACTTCGGAACGAATGCCCCAAACCGAGTTTTGGCTCTGTTCAAGGTGAAGGCGCCTAGCAGATTCGAACTGCTGTAAACGGCTTTGCAGGCCGCTGCCTAACCACTCGGCCAAGGCGCCGTGCGGCGGCATCGTATCCGCGACGCTCGGTCCTTCCCATTCTCGTTGCTCGTCGAGAAACCCCTCTCCGACCGCCACGAACTTTCGCCCACTGAATACGCGGTATACAGTCGCTTCACCGTGTCGCTTCAAGAGCAGGCCCAGCAAACAACCGGTGCATCCGAGCGCGTGCAGGAGGCCCGGGAGCGGTACGTCGCCCGCGGGATCTCGACGCCGTCGCTCGTCGTCGCGCGCGCCGAAGGCGCCCGCATCTGGGATGTCGACGGTCGCGAGTACATCGACTTCGCCGGCGGGCTCGGCTGCGCGAACCTCGGTCACAACCTGCCGGCGGTGGTCGACGCCCTGCACGCGCAGGTCGACCGCTACCTGCATCAGTGCTTCATGGTCGGGATGTACGAGCCGTACGTGGAGGTCTGCCGCCGGCTCGCCGAGCTCTCGCCCTGCCGCGGTGAGAACCAGAAGTCAGTCCTCCTGAATAGCGGCGCGGAGGCGGTCGAGAACGCCGTCAAGATCGCGCGGGTGGCCACCGGCCGGCCGGCGGTGATCGTCTTCGACAACGCGTTCCACGGCCGCACCCTGCTCTCGATGACGATGACGTCGAAGGTCGTGCCGTACAAGCAGGGCTTCGGGCCGTTCGCTCCCGAGGTGTACCGCACGCCGGCGCCGTACGCCTTCCGGGGCGTCAGTGAGGACGATGCGATCGCGGCGCTGAAGCATCTCTTCAAAGGCGATGTCGATCCGCAATCGGTCGCCTGCGCCGTCCTCGAGCCCGTGCAGGGCGAGGGCGGGTTCATCCCGATGACACCCGACTTCCCGCGGCGCCTCCAGGAGATCCTCGACGGCTACGGGATCCTCTACGTCAACGACGAGGTGCAGAGCGGGTGTGGCCGCACCGGTCCCGTCTGGGCGATCGAGCATTACGCCACCGAGCCGGACCTGACGGTGAGCGGCAAGACACTCGGCGGCGGCCTGCCGCTCGCCGCGGTCACCGGACGCGCCGAGATCGTCGACGCCGTCCCACCGGGCGGCCTCGGCGGCACGTTCGGCGGCAACCCTCTCTCGTGCGCGGCCGCGATCGCGATCCTCAACGCGCTCGCCGAGAGCCGCCCTCGTGCAGAGCAGATCGGCGCGCGCCTGCGCGAACGGCTGACGACGATGGCGCCCAACGGGTCGGACGTGCGCGGCATCGGGCCGATGCTCGCAATCGAGCTCGATGAGCAAACGGGGGAGGAAACCGCGCGGATCACCGCGGCTGCGCGCGAGCAGGGCTTGCTGCTTCTCTCGTGCGGCATCTACGGGAACGTCATCCGAATCCTCGTGCCGTTCTCGATCGGCGACGCGGAGCTCGAGCAGGGCCTCGACATCCTCGAGAGCTGCCTTGGCCGCTGACGTCAGCGTCACGGGGGCGCGCAAGACCTACGGCGACGTCGTCGCAGTCGGCGGTGTCGACCTCACGGTCGCCGACGGCGAGTTCTTCACCCTGCTCGGGCCGTCGGGCTCGGGCAAGACGACGACTCTCCGCATGATCGCCGGCTTCGAACAGCCGGATGCCGGCCGGATCATGCTCGGCGGCGAGGACATCACGAACCGGCCGCCGTACGCCCGAGACGTCAACACCGTCTTCCAGGACTACGCGCTGTTCCCCCACATGACGGTCGCCGACAACGTCGGTTACGGCCTTAAGGTCAAAGGGATTGGGCGGAAGGAACGCTCGTCGCAGGTGGCGGAGGTGCTGCGGATGGTGCGGCTCGACGAGTACGGCGCGCGCAAGCCCGTGCAGCTCTCGGGCGGCCAGCGCCAGCGGGTCGCACTCGCCCGGTCGATCGTCAACCGCCCCAAGGTGCTGCTGCTCGACGAGCCGCTCGGCGCGCTCGACCTGAAGCTGCGCCAGGAGATGCAGGTCTTCCTGAAAGCGCTCCAGCAGAACCTCGGCATGACGTTCCTGTACGTCACGCACGACCAGGAGGAGGCCCTGACGATGAGCGACCACGTCGCCGTCTTCAACCTTGGCCGGATCGAGCAGGTCGGGACGCCGAGCGAGATCTACGAAAGACCAGCGACGGAGTTCGTCGCTGGTTTCGTCGGCACGTCGAACATCCTTGAGCGCGGCGGGCGGCGCATCAGCGTGCGTCCCGAGCGGATCACGCTCAACGGCCACGGCGAAGCGGCGACGGTGAAGGACGTGGTCTTCGTCGGCGCGTTCACGCGCTACCTCGTCGCAACCGACGCCGGCGAGCAACTGACTGTCGTTCGCCAGAATGACGGCTCGAGCCTCGCGCCGGGCGCACGCGTGCAACTCGCCTGGCGGGACGAAGACGCCTATGAGATCACCCCCCAAGCCCAGCAAACCCTTCAGGAGGTCAAATGACAAAGCGCATGTGGGTGCTGACCGCGATGCTCGCGGTCGGGCTCGCGTTCCCCGCCGCCGGCGTCACATCGAAGCAGGGCGGCACACTCAACATGATCGCGTGGGAGGGCTACACCCAGCCCCAGTGGGTGAAGCCGTTCACGGCGAGCACCGGGTGCAAGGTGCATGCCAAGTACGGAGGCTCGTCGGACGAGATGGTCACCCTGATGCGCTCCGGCGGTGGCGGCCAGTACGACATGGTCTCGGCATCGGGCGATGCGAGCCTGCGGCTGATCTACGGCAAGGATGTTCAGCCCGTCGACCCGTCGAAGATCCCCGACTTCAAGAACTTCGGGAAAGCATTCCAGTCGCCGCCCAACAACACGGTCGGCGGGAAGCACTACGGCATCTCGCTGCAGTGGGGACCGAACACGCTTCTCTACAACACAAAGCTGGTGAAGCCCGCCCCGACGTCGTGGAGCGCGATCTACTCCCCGAAGTACAAGGGCAAGGTCACCGTCCCGGACAACCCGATCCAGATCGCGGACGCGGCTCTCTACCTCATGAAGCACTCCCCATCGCTCGGGATCAAGGATCCGTACGAGCTGAACAAGGCCCAGTTCGACGCAGCGATCAACCTGCTGAAGAAGCAGAAGCCGCTGATCAAGAAGTACTGGGCGCTCGCCTCGGACGAGATCGACCTGTTCAAGAACCGAGACGCCGTGATCGGAGCTTCGTGGCCGTATCAGACGAACACGCTGATCGCCGCAAAGGCACCGGTGAAAGACGTCGTGCCGAGCGAAGGCGCGACGGGGTGGCTCGACACGTGGATGGTGTCGTCGCACACGAAGAACCTCGACTGCGCGATGAAGTGGCTGTCATGGATCTCGACGCCGAAGGTGCAGGCCGAGCAGGCCATCTACTTCGGCGAGACGCCGGTCAATTCGAAGGCGTGCGCGATCATGGACAAGCTCTCCAAGGGCTCGTGTGCGCAGTACCACGCGAACGCGCCGCTGAAGTACTTCAAGCAGATCCACTTCTGGAAGACGCCGATCGCCGACTGCGGCAACGGCCAGAAGAACTGCATGGACTACACGGCGTGGCAGAGGGCCTGGACGCAGCTGAAGGGGTAGTGAGAGACCGGCCTGGAGCGCGCCGCCGATTCGGCGGCGCGCTCTGGCGCCGCCCCTGGCTGAAGGGGCTCTCGCTCCTCTCACTGCCCGTTCTCGCCTTCCTCATCGTCTACGTTGCGGCTCTCGCCGCGCTCTTTCTCTCCGCCCTGTGGACCGTCGACCCGTTCACGTCGAAGCTGATCCACCACTGGAACCTCGACAACTTCCGCACCCTGTGGAACGACTCGACGTATCGCACCGTCGCGATTCGAACGATCTACGTCGCAGCCGCGGTCACCGTCACCGACGCTCTGATCGCGTTCCCATTCGCGTACTTCATGGCGCGCGTCGCCTCGGGTCGTATGCGCGCGTTGCTCTTCGTGCTCGTCCTGCTCCCGCTCTGGGCGTCGTACCTCGCGCGCGTGTACGCGTGGCGGCTCATCCTGAATAACGACGGGTTGCTCAACTGGTCACTGCACAAGGTCGGTCTCCCGTCGGCCGGCATTGCCTACTCGAATACGGCGATGTGGATCGTCTTCTCATACATCTGGTTGCCGTTCATGATCCTGCCGGTCTATGCGGCGCTCGAACGCATCCCGCACTCCTATATCGAGGCTTCGCGCGACCTGGGCGCGAAGGGCACGCGCACATTGCGCTCGGTGATCCTGCCGCTAGCACTCCCGGGGATCGTGGCCGGCTCGATCTTCACGTTCTCGCTGACGCTCGGCGACTACATCACGCCGGTGCTAATCGGCGGTGCCTCGAGCCAGTTCATCGGCAACGTCGTCTACGACTCGGTCAACCAGGCCTCCGACCTCCCCTTCGCGGCTGCGTTCGCGGTGGTGCCGCTCGCGGTCATGGGCGTCTACCTCACCCTCGCGCGCCGACTTGGCGCCTTCGAGGCTCTCTAGGCATGGAGAGCCGCGCGACACGGATCGGGCTCGGCGTCTGGGTGGCGCTCGTGCTCGCGTTCCTCTACATCCCGATCGTCGTCATCTGTCTCTACGCGTTCAACTCGTCCAACGTGCAGAGCTGGCCGATCGCCGGGCTGACGACGCGGTGGTTCTCGCCCGCGATCCACAACGGCGACATGCAGCAGGCGCTCGAGCTCTCGCTGAAAGCCGCAGCGCTCGCGACGACGATCGCGCTCCTCCTCGGGTCGGCGGCGTCGTTCGGCGTGCACCGGTTTCGCTTCTTCGGCCGCGAGTCGATCTCGTTCCTGCTCGTGCTGCCGATTGCCCTCCCCGGGATCATCACCGGGATGGCGCTGAACTCCTACTTCACCTTCTGGAAGTTCAATTTCGGCCTGTGGACGATCGTCATCGGGCACGCGACCTTTTGCGTCGTCGTGGTGTACAACAACGTGATCGCGCGTCTGCGGCGCGTGCCGGGATCGCTCACCGAAGCGTCGATGGACCTCGGCGCGGACGGGATCCAGACCTTCCGCTACGTCACTTTCCCGACAATCTCGACCGCCCTCATCTCGGGCGGCCTGCTTGCGTTCGCGCTGTCGTTCGACGAGGTCATCGTGACCACGTTCACGGCAGGGGCGCAGAACACGCTGCCGATCTGGATCTTCGGCCAGATCCGCCTCGGTCAACAGCTGCCGCAGGTGAATGTCGTCGTGTTCATCATCCTTGCTGTCACCATCATCCCTGTCGCGCTCGCACAGCGGCTCACCCGCGAGAGCGGGATCCTGCGCACCGAATAAGGAGACTCACATGGCTGAAACCACCGAGAGCGCAACCATCGACGTCGTCAACCCCGCCACCGGCGAGACGATCGCCTCCGTGCCGAACGCATCGTCCAATGACGTCGACGCCGCGGTCGAGCGCGCAAAGAGCGCGCTGCCCGAATGGCTCGATGCAACGCCCGGCGAGCGCGCGGAGCTGTTGCTGAAGCTCGCCGATGTGATCTCGGACAACGCAGAGGAGCTCGCGCAGATCGAGTCGCAAAACGTCGGCAAGCCGCTGATGGTCTCGCGCGACGAGATGCCGTTCTCGGCCGACAACCTTCGCTTCTTCGCCGGCGCTGCGCGCAACCTCGAGGGCAAGTCAACCGGCGAGTACATCAAGGGATACACGTCGATGATCCGGCGCGAGCCGATCGGGATCGTGGCCGGCATCTGCCCCTGGAACTACCCGCTCATGATGGCGGTCTGGAAGCTCGGGCCCGCCCTCGCAGCCGGAAACGTGCAGATCCTGAAACCCGCCGAGCAGACCCCCCTCTCGCTGCTGCGGTTCCTCGAGCTAGCGAAGGACGTGATCCCGGGCGGCGTGCTGCAGGCGATCACCGGCGAGGGCGTTCCGACGGGCGAACGGCTCGTCTCACATCCCGACGTCGGGCTCGTCTCGCTGACCGGCGACATCGAGACCGGCAAACTGATCGCGCGCAACGCGGCCGCGACGCTGAAGCGCGTGCATCTCGAGCTCGGCGGCAAGGCGCCGATGGTCGTGTTCGACGACGCCGACCCCGAGCAGGTCGCCGAGGGCATCAAGATCGCCGGGTACTGGAACTCCGGCCAGGACTGCACGGCGGGGACGCGCATCATTGCGGGACCGAAGATCTACGACTCGCTGCTCGAGGCGCTCGTGCCCGCGATCGAGTCACTGAAGGTCGGCGATCCGGCCGACGGGGACGACGTTGAGATGGGACCGCTGATCTCACGCGACCAGCAGGAGCGCGTGCTCGGCTTCCTCGACCGCGCAAAGGGTGCCACCGTGCTCACGGGTGGTGCGTCCGAGAGCGCGCGCGGGTTCTTCGTGAAGCCGACGATTGTCACCGATGTCGGCCAGGACGACGAGATCGTGCAGAACGAGGTTTTTGGTCCGGTCGTGACGGTTCAGCGCTTCGCCGACGACGCCGAGGCGATCGCCTGGGCGAACGGCACTCGCTACGGCCTCGCCGCATCCGTGTGGACGCGAGACATCGGCCGCGCGTTGAACGCGGCACGCAAGCTGCAGTTCGGCACGGTCTGGATCAATGACCACCTCGTTCCGATCGGCTCGGAGATGCCGCACGGGGGCTACAAGCAGTCGGGCTACGGCAAGGACATGTCGGCGTACTCGATGGAGGAGTACACCCAGATCAAGCACGTGGTCGCGAAGCTGGCGTAACGCTTAGAGCGCGACGAGCTGGTCGAGCTCGGCCCGCGTAGGCTCCCACGCCCCGGCCTGCGCGTTCGCGCGCACCTGCTCGGGCTTCGTCGCGCCTGCAATCACGGACGCGACGGCGGGTTGTGCAAGCAGGCCCCCGATCGCAAGGTCGAGCAGGGAGTGGCCGTGCGCATCGGCCCACGCGCGTAGCTCCTCGACCCGGTCGAGCTTCGCAGCACCGATCTCACGGCCGTGCAGGCGCGTGCCCTCGGCGGGTGGATGCTCGCGCGAGACCTTCCCGGTCAAGAGACCACTTGCGAGCGGGAAGTACGGGATGAAACCGATCCCGAGACGCTTGCACGTCGGAAGCAGCCAGGATTCGGCTTCCCGCTCGAGCCACGAGTACTCGCTTTGCTCGGAGACGTAAGGCAGCCCGATCGCGGCCGCAATCGCGTGTGCGCGTTCGACGTTCGCAGGCTCGTAGTTCGACGTGCCGACCGCGCCGACGAGACCGTCGTCGACGAGCTCCTTCAGCGCGCCGAACGTCTCCTCGATCGGCGTGCCCGGATCTTCCTCGTGGTGCTGGTACAGGTCGACACGCTGCATCTGGAGGCGCGCGAGCGATGCGTGGAGTGCCGAGTGGATGTAGTCGCGCGCGCCGTGGCGCTCGATGCCGCGCCCCATGTCGCCGCCGAACTTCGTCGCGAGCACAACCCGGTCGCGCCGGCCGGCCAGGGCTTTGCCGAGCAACGTCTCGCTTCCGCCCTTGTTCCCGTAGACATCTGCCGTGTCGAAGAACGTGACTCCCGCTTCGATCGCGGCGTCAACGACGGCGTGCGTTCCCCCCTCGTCGACTCTGCCGCCGAAGTTGTTGCATCCGAGCCCGACAACCGAAACGTCGAGCGGCCCGAGCTTGCGAGTGCGCATCGCGGCAACCTACCGATAGGTTGCCGCGTGGTGCGTTACTTCGAGGACTTCCACGTCGGGGACGAGCGCGAGATCGGGCCGGTCAGCGTGAGCGAGGCCGAGATCATCGAGTTTGCCGAGCGATTCGACCCGCAGCCGTTCCACGTCGGCCGCGAAGCGGCGAGGATGAGTCCCTTTGGCGGCCTCATTGCGAGCGGCTGGCACACGACCGCCCTCTTCATGGGCATGTTCGTGCGCGCGGTCCTGCATGATTCCGCGTCGCTCGGCTCGCCCGGCGTCGCCGAGATTCGCTGGCTGGCGCCGGTGCGGCCGGGCGACACCCTGAGCGGCCGCACGACGATCACCGAGCTGCAGCCGTCATCCAGGGACCCGCGACGAGGCACTGTCTTCACGGCGAACGAGGTCTCGAACCAGGACGGCGTCGTCGTCATGACGCTGAAGGCGCGCGGCTTCTTCGCACGTCGCCCCGCCTGACGACGCCGGTCGTCTCGTCGGGACACGGCCGGTGTCAGACAGTCCAGCCGGCTTGCCTGTCCCGACGTGACCGGCAGGGCCGCTTGTCGTCGGCAGCCGACGATCGGTCGGCTTGCCTGTTCCTTCGAGCCACCACCGGCGGGGCGACGTCGCGTCAGCGCCAGGTGGCGCGAAAGACGCGTAGCCAGTTGCCGTGCGTGATCTTCGCCACCGCCTCGTCGTCGTAGCCGGCGTCTCCGAGCGCGGCGACGAGCTTTGGCAGGCCCGCGACGCCGTCCAGCTCGGCCGGAACCTCGGCGCCGTCGAAGTCGGAGCCGAATGCGACGTGCTCGACTCCCATGCGCTCTGCGAAGTAGTCGATGTGCCGGACGATCTCCGTGATCGGCGTGTCGGGAACAAGCGAGCCGTCCTCACGCAGGAACGAGACTGCAAAGTTCACACCGGCGACACCGTTCGAGTCGCGGATCGCGTCGAGTTGTGCATCGGTGAGGTTGCGCGAAGCGGCGCACAGCGCGTGCGCGTTCGAGTGCGTGGCGACGAGCGGCGCAGTCGACAAGGCGGCCACATCCCAGAACCCGGCCTCGTTCAAGTGCGAGAGGTCGACGATGATGCCAAGGCGGTTGCACGCACGCACGAGCTCGCGCCCCGCGTCTGTCAAGCCCGGCCCGGTATCCGGAGTCGACGGAAAGCGAAAAGGAACACCCTCGGCGAAGTCGTTTCGTCGCGACCAGACGAGGCCGATCGACCGCAACCCGCGGGCGTACCAGTCCTCGAGGTTCGAGAGGTCGGTCGCGATCGGCTCGGCGCCCTCCATGTGGACGACCGCAGTGATCTCTCCCTCCCGAAAGTCGTCGGCCGACGTCGCGCGCGCGACCGGCAGCTTGCACAGCTCGCCGAAGAGCTCCTCGGCGATCCGCGCTGCCTCGGCGAAAGGAATCGGGTCGGGCAGCGGCAGCGCGTACGGAATCTCGGTCGGGTCAGGCGGCTTCGGTGACGGGACGTACATCGCGAAAAAGCCGCCCGAGAACCCGGCGGCGCGCGCGGTATCGAGATCGAGATGCTCGGTCGGCTCGCCGCGCCAGCGGTGTAGGACCAGATCGTTGTGACCGTCGACGATCATCGGCGCATCCTACGGGCGCGTGTGGCAGGCTCCCTCCGTTGTGACCGAGCAACCACTCACAATCGTCATCTGCGAAGACGACGAAAAGCTTGCCACACTCGTCGAAGAGATCCTCGACAGCGACAGCCGCTTCATCGTTGCGGGCCGAGCGTCAGACGGCGACGAGGCCGTTCAGCTGTGCGAGCGGCACGCGCCGGATATCGTCCTCATGGACATCGGCATGCCGGGCCGTGACGGTATCGAGGCGACGCAGGCGATCCACGCGCGCGACCCGGAACAACACGTCGTGATCTACACGGGCTCTGACGAGTACGACGACGTCGCGCGCGCCGAGGCGGCGGGCGCGGTTGGGTTCCTGCACAAACGGGTGCTCACCTCGCCCGACCTCGCCGAGGCGCTGCATGTGTTGCACATGAACTACGTGCGCGGCATCCCCGACCCGGAGTAGTCGTTGGCGGAGATCCGTGGCGACCGGGTCACCCTTCGCCCTGCCACGGCGGCCGATGAGCCTGCCTTCGGCGCAATCCTCGGTGAACCTGACGTTGCGGCGTGGTGGGGCGCCTACTCACCCGAGCGCCTACGGGCCGAACTCTTCGACAACGAGGAGAGCGTCACGTTCGCGATCGTGCTCGAGTCCGACGTGATCGGCCTCGTCACCTACTGGGAGGAGAACGAGCCCGACTACCGTCATGCCGGCATCGACATTGCGCTCGCGACGGCCTGTCAGAATCGAGGTCTCGGCAGCGAAACGCTCGCATTGCTGGCGCGCCACCTCTTCGACGAGCGTGGGCATCACCGGTTGACGATCGATCCGGCGGTCGCGAACACGCGCGCGATCCGCAGCTACGAGAAGGTGGGCTTCCGTCCGGTCGGCATCATGCGACTCTACGAGCGAAGCCTCGACGGCACGTGGCGCGACGGGCTTCTGATGGATCTGCTGCGCGACGAGCTCGTCAGCTGACGAGTCCAGGGAGCCGCGCGGCATACCAGGTCTCCCACGCCACGGCCGGCGCGTCTGCGGTGTAGTCGCGGTCGAGTTGCACGAGCGCGTGCACGAGGTGCGCGCGCACGGGTTTCGCACCCAGAAGCTCCGGTAGCTCCGAGAGCTCGGTCAGCCAATCCGCATACCACGACGCCCAGTCCGGATCGTCGCCGTCGACGATCCGGTACACGACATGGTGGGTCTCTGCCGCCTCGTGCAGAAGTGCGCTGATGCGTTCGGTGTCAGTCATGCCGGTATCGACGTCCGAGCCTGCCGGCCGTTACACAGCATCGTCACGAACGATGATGCGCTTTCCCTCGATCCGCACGACCGCTTCCCAGGGAACCACGTCGTGCTGGCCGTGCGAGCGCGCGCCGAGGTGCGAGAGCCACGCGCCCCGTCCAACGCAGAGACCCGTCACGCGCAGCTTCGTTCCGGTCAGCTCGCCACGCAGGTCGTGACAGCGGCCAAGTGAGCGGCCGGACTGAGTCACGACCCTGCGTCGCTGAAGCGACGAGAACGTCCTCATCGGCCCGCCCCGGGAATCTTCTCGAGGTACGGCCGCAGCCGGTCGTCTCCGGCGCCGAGGCCGAGTGAGGGCGCGTCGTGCCGCAGGCAAACGGCCGAGTCGACCTTCTCGACTTCGCTCCAGTCGACGCGCAGCTTCGAGCCGCCGCCGACCCAGCCGGCGAGTCGCCCGAGCCGGCCGGCGCGCTGTCCCCACCAACCCGGCCCGACGAGGATCGCGACCACCTCCGGAATCTCGCCTGCGCCGCCCTCGATCGCCAGGTCGTCGACGTTCCCGCAGCGGCGCCCGTCCTTGTCGAGCAACTGATGGTCGAGGATGTGCAGGCCGATGTCGAACTCCGTGCCGCTCAATTCTGGCCCGCGTTCGTCAACACCATCAGTGGGATCGCGGTCAACGCAACCACCAGGATTACGACGAGGTAGACCAGGCCGAGCACATTCGCGAGCTTCCCGTTCCCGTACCGGCCCATGTACGACTCGTCGTTCGCGACGAGCAAGATCGGAACGTAGGTGAGCGGGAGTGCAACGACCGAGAAGATGACCGCGTACTCGGTGAGGACCACGGGATCCACGCCCGTCATCACGATCCCCATCGCGAGAATGAGCAGCACGAGCCAGGTCAGCGCAAAGCGCGGTGCACCCTTCGGATGGCGATACCTCCCCCACTCCCAACCGCAGAACTGCGCGAGGTTGTAGGCGCCGGAGAACACCGTGTCGATCGACGCGCCGCCGACGGCGAAGAGAATGCCGACGAGCGCGAATAGCAGCCCGATCTTTCCGAGCGGATCGCCGACGCCGAGCGCGATCGTGCCAAGGTGCGCCGGCGAGATCCCGTGCCCGAGGAAGACCGTCGCACCGACGATCATCAGCGCGAGCGAGAGCGTGCCGCCGAGCCCGTAACCGACGATCGCGTTTGCCTGGTTCAGCCCGATGTCCTTCGGCCCCCACTGTTCTTCGACGCCGCCCGAGGAGTAGAAGTAGACCTCGTACGGAGTCATCGCGGCGCCGAGCAGTCCGATCACGAAGTAGGAATACAGGAGCCAGTTGTTCTGCGCGATGTGCGGGATGAATCCCTTGCCGACTTTGGCCCAGTCGGGCCCGAGCTTCACCGCGGCCACCGCGAAGACGAGCATGCAGAGCCCGCCGTAGCCAAAGAGACGCTCGAGCCAATCGAACGACACCACCCAGATGATCACGGCGAAGGCAATGACCGCGATCAGGATGAGCCAGCGGTACGGAAGCCCAGAGAGCAACTGCAGCGCGATCGCGACCCCGCCGAGCTCGCACGCGAGCGTCATGAGGTTGACGATCTCCGACGATACGAGCGCACCGAGCGCGGCCTTGAACCCGACGCGCTCCCGCACGGCATCGAAGACCGCCTTCCCGGAGACGGCGGCCACCCGCCCGCACATCTCCGAGTAGACGATGATCCCGACGACGCCGACGGGGATGACCCACATGAGCTGGTAGCCGAACGTGGCACCGGCAGCGACGTTGAAGACCAGGTCGCCGATGTCGACGAATCCGCCGATCGCCG
Source organism: Gaiellales bacterium (assembly GCA_038328165.1). Classification (GTDB taxonomy): domain Bacteria; phylum Actinomycetota; class Thermoleophilia; order Gaiellales; family Gaiellaceae; genus PALSA-600. The sequence goes on along the minus strand of JBBQLT010000006.1, from coordinate 33,938 downwards.
CAAGGATGCCGAGCGCGAGTCCAAGGAGCTTGTTCACGCGCAGCCACCGAGCTTCTTCAGCTGACGCTCGACGGTCGCTGCAATCGACCGGTTCGACGGGTGGTCGTTCAGCAGCTGCAGGGTGGCCGCGAGCCGCGACGCATCGCTCGATTTCGCGCGCACCTTCCGCTCGATCGAGGCAAGTGCGTGCCGTTTCCCGAGCGCATCGGCGAGGTTGGACGCCTGGATGCGCAGCTCCTCGGCCTGCTCGCCCGCGAAGGACGCGGTCGTCTTGCCGTGCGCGGCGTCGTCGGCGAGCAATGCCCCCTCGCACGCGATCGAGTCAATGGTCGCCGCATCATTCGTGAGCGCGTGCCGGTCGACCGTTCCTCCGTTGCAGCCGGCGAACAGAGCCGCCGAGGCGGCGAGGATGAGGACGCGCGTCAGCACAGGCAGCTGCTCTGTTGCCCGTCCCGGCGAGCTTCAATCCTGTGAGTCTGGGTGTGACCCCACCTTGAGCATGAACGCCCGCCGGAACGAGCAAACGAGATCACCGTTCTGGTTGAGCCCCCTGGTTTCCGCCGTGACGATGCCCATGTTCTTGCGCGAACGCGATTGCCGCTTCGCGAGGATCTTCGTTTCGCCGTAGAGCGTGTCACCGTGGGCGAGCGGCGCAACGTGACGCAGGTCCTCGACGCCGAGCGCAGCCACAGCTTGCCCCGTCACGTCGGTGAGACTCATCCCGACGAGCAGCGCGTAGATGAGCGTGCCGACGACGATGTTTCGACCTCCCGCCAGCTCGCGCTCCGCGTAAAAGGCATCGACGTGCAGCGGGCTCGTGGCGGTCGTGAGCAGGCAGAAGAGATGATCGTCGGCCTCGGTCACGGTTTTCCCCGGCCAGTGCCGGTAGAGGTCACCAGGCTCGAGCTCCTCGTACGCCCGGCCGTAACGCTCACGCCGCGCGTCGAATGTTCGTCTGGCTCCGTCCCCGGTCATTGCACGACTCCACGCCCGCGGAGCGCTTCGATGACGGCCTGCGACAAGCCGAGCTCGTGGAGCACGGAGTTCGTGTGCTCGCCGAGTCGCGGCGGAGCAAGCTTCGGGTGGGCCCGCGCGCCATCGGAGGAGACGGGAGTCGCGACCAGGCGGGTAGCGCCTCCTGCACTCCCCGGAACGGGCACGAGCATCCCAAGAGCCTCGAGCTGTGGATCGCTCGCGAACTCGCCAACGGTCGCCACACGGCTGCAAGGAAGCTTCCTCCGTTTGAGGATCTCTTCCCACTCATGCGCAGGCTTGTCAGCGAGGCGAGCGGTCAACGTCGATCGCAGCTCCTCGACGTTCGCTACGCGGAGCGCGTTCCTCGTGAAGCGCGGATCATCAGGGAGCTCCGGCAACTCGAGAGCTTCACACAGAGTGCGGAACAACGTGTCGTTACCGGCCGCGATGAACAGAGCCCCCTCGCCCGTCTCGAATGCCTCGTATGGCGCGATCGCCGGCGAGGCCGAGCCGTGACGGCCGGGGACGATGCCGGTAGCGAGGAACCCGGCGAGGTGGTAGGAGAGCCACCAGGCGGCCGTCTCGAGGAGGCTCGTGTCGACACGGCTGCCCGCTCCGCTGCGCTCGCGCTCGGCGAGCGCGAGCAGGATGCCGACGACAGCCCAGAGCCCGGAACCGAGATCGACCGCGCCCACACCAAGCCGCGCCGGCGAGCCTGAGGGATCACCGGTGATGCTCATGATCCCACTCGCAGCCTGGATGACCGGGTCGTACCCGGGCTCCTCACGCCTCGGCCCGACTGAGCCGAAGGCAGAGATCGAGCAGTAGATGAGCCCCGAATTCACCGCGCGCAGGTCATCCCAGCCGAGACCGCGGCGATCGAGGGCGCCGGCACTGAAACTCTCGACGACGACATCTGCGCGCCGGGCGAGATCAGTGACGATCTCAACTCCGTCCGGCGAATCGAGATCGACACACACGCTTCGCTTGTTCCGATTCGCGCTCAGGAACATCGAGCTCTCTCCGGACTCTGTCACCGGTGCCCACGCGCGCGTGTCGTCGCCGCGCAGCGGAACCTCGATCTTGACGACGTCGGCGCCGAACTCGCCCAACACCATCGTGCAAAAGGGACCGGCGAGGTTCCGGGTCAGATCGAGAACCCGAACACCCGCCAGTGAGCCGTCGAAACCGACAGGCTCGGTCAAATGACGGCGCCCGTCTCAAGGTCGAAGTAGTGGAGCTTGCTCGTGTCGATTCCGAGCACGATCGCCTGTGCCTCCTCGAGGCCCGACCCCGGGCCGAGTCTCGCGACCACGGTCGCGGCCGCGCGGTTGCGAAGCTCGGCGACGAGCTCCGCATCCTGGGATTCGACGACCGCCCCTTCGACGACCTGCTCGTGCACGACCGGCTTCGCCGCGACATCGACGTAGACGAGCACCTCTGGCCCTAGAGCCTCGATGATCTTGACCGTGCCGCCGAGCGAGCTTGCCTCGTCGGGCGTCGCTTCGTGGAGCGCCTCGGGGCGGATGCCGACGGCGACCGTCCGGCCGAGATACGAGCGAAGGCCGTGTGGAGGCGACCGAAGGACGATGCCGTCGCCCCCGCCGAAGCGGCACTGCAGGCCGTCCTCCCACACCTCGACCGCCCCTTCGATCAGGTTGATGGGCGGCGAGCCGATGAAGCTCGCGACGAAGAGATTCATCGGGCAGTCGTAGAGCGCCTGCGGCACGTCGAGTTGCTGCAACAGGCCGTGGCGCATGACAGCGACGCGATCGGCCATCGTCATTGCCTCGGTCTGGTCGTGCGTGACGTACAACGTCGTCGCGCCGATGTCGCGCTGGATGCGCGCGATCTCGGCGCGCATCTGCACGCGGAGCTTTGCGTCGAGATTCGACAGAGGCTCGTCCATCAGAAAGGCCTGCGGCTCGCGGACGATCGCCCGCCCCATCGCGACGCGCTGGCGCTGTCCACCCGAGAGCTGGCGCGGCTTGCGTGCAAGTAGCTCGCTGAGCCCGAGCGCCTGCGCCGCCTCAGCGACCTTTTCGTTCCGCCGCGCCTTCGGGACCTTCCGCATCTTCAGGCCGAACGCGATGTTCGCGGCGACGTCCATGTGCGGATAGAGAGCGTAGTTCTGGAAGACCATGGCGACGTCACGGCTCCGCGCCCCGAGATGGTTGACGACGACGCCCCCGATGCGAAGCTCACCGCTTGTGATCTGCTCGAGGCCCGCGACCATGCGGAGTGCGGTCGTCTTGCCGCACCCTGAGGGCCCGACGAGGACGACGAACTCGCCGTCGGCGACCTCGAGGTCGAGCTCGTCGACGGCGAGCGTCCCGTCGGGGTAGACCTTCGTCACACCGTCGAACACGATTGCTGCCACGTCACGCTCCTCCGTCGGTCGAGGGCATCGTCGACTCAACGTTCACTCTTTGACTGCCCCGAGGCCGAGCCCGCTGACGAGGCTCCGCTGCGCGAACACCGTCAGGATCGCGATCGGCAGGATGGTGATCGTCGCGCCCGCCGTCATGACGCCCCAGTCGATCGTGCGCGACTGGACGAACGTCGAGATCAGCAACGGCAATGTCCTCGTACTGTTCCCGGCCAAAACGAGCGGAATGAGGAACTCGTTCCAGGCGATCAGAGAGATGAGGATCGTCGTCGCGGCAAGACCGGGCGCGGCCAGCGGCAGGACGAGGTGCACGAGAATACGCAGCCTCGAGGCGCCGTCGACCTCACCCGACTCCTCGAGCTCGTAGGGAATCTGCTGGATGAACGAGACCATCATCCAGACCGCGAACGGGAGATTGAAAGCCGAGTACACGACGATGAGTGTCAGCGGCTCGTCGTAGAGGCCGTGGTTGATGACGAGATTGAAGAGCGGCACCATCAGGACGATCGGCGGGATCGCTCGGATGATCACCAGCGAGGCCTCGAGCGGTCTCCGGCCGAGAAAGCGCCAGCGCCGCGCGATCGGATAGGCGGCAAGGCTGCCGACGACGACCGTCAGAAGTGCCGAGCCAAGCGTCACTTCCAGCGTCGTCACGTACGCGGTGCCGAACCCGGGCGTATGGAACAACCGCGAGTAGTTGTGGAGCGTCGGATGGAAACCGATGAACTTCGGCGGGATCGAGAGCGCGTCGACGATCTGCTTCAGCGACGTCGACATCGTCCAGAAGATCGGGAACAGCGCGATGATCGTGGCGACGGCGAGCACGAAATAGCTCCCGGCGTGCCTGAGCCGGGTCAGGGGGCGTGGGCTCATTCGCGGGTCGCCCGTGTCCAGAGGATGTACGCCGGGGTGAGCATGAGAGCCATGACGACGCCGATTGCCGCACCACGTGACGTCGCGAGGAAGGTGAAGCCGACCCGGTAGTCGAGGAGGCTCAGATTCTGCGTCGCGGTCCCGGGCCCACCGTTCGTGATCACGTAGACGATGTCAAAGAGCTTGAAGCCCTCGACGATCATGATCATCGTCACGATCAGCAGCACCGGCCGCAGAAGTGGCAGCGTGATGTAACGGAACGATTGCCACCCGCCGGCGCCATCCACCTCGGCCGCCTCGAACGGCTCTTTCGGCAGCGCCTGAAGCCCCGCAAGCATGAAGAGCATGACGAACGGGACGTTCTGCCAGCTGTTGACGATCAGGATCGACGCGAAGCCGCCGTTGGCCGAGCCGAGCCAGTCGACCTGGGTCAATCCGGTCGAGCGGATGAACCAGTCGATCACGCCGAGGTCGGAGTTGAACATGAATCGCCACATCAGCCCGACGGCGACGGGAGTGAGCAACATCGGCATCAGCAGCGCAGAGCGGAAGAACCGCGTTCCGCGAAGTTCCCGGTGCAGGATGGTGGCGAGCCAGAGGCCGACGGGAATCTGAACGAGGAGGCCGATCGTGATGAAGATCGCGGTGACGACGAGCGAATGGACGAATGCGCTCGTCAGGACGTCGGTGCGAAAGTTCGCGAACCCGACGTAGGTCGCCGGGCCGAACAGATCGAGCGACTGGTTCTGCACCGAGAGCGAGACCGCGCTGACGATCGGAATCGCCAAGACGGCGACGACGAGGCCCCAGGCGGGAAGGGTGAAGGCCACGAGCGGAAGCTTCGTGCGGGCCCACATTCGCGCCGTCGGTCGCAGCGGCTTTGTCTCGGCGGTCACGTCAGGGGCTCCGTTCGCTGTAACTGTCTCGTGTTTTCCGGGAACGTGCCGGCTCTGCGTGTGACCGCAGGGCCGGCGCGTCCCGAAGTGCCTCCGAGACGAAGAAGGACGGATGCGCTCTCAGTGCGTGTTCTTCAGGATTCCGTTCAGGTCGTTCTGCATCGTCTTCAGACCATCGGTGACCGACGCCTGCCCGGTCATGATGTTCTGCAGGTCGTCGTTGATCTTCTGCGTGATCTCCGGCATCGTCGAGTACCGGTAGGCCGGCCGGGCGATCTTCGCGGTTGTGAGGAGCGTCGGCAAATACGGGTACTTCTTCACGAGAGCCGCATTCGAGAGCAGCGACTGGCGTGCGATCGCGGCTGCGCCCGCATTCAGCAGATTGCCTGCGTTGGCCTTCCCGAGCATCCACTGCACGAAGGTCCACGCAGCCTGCTTGTTCTTGGAGTCGGAGGGCAGGCCCATGTGCCAACCCTCGAGCAGCGACACATTCGACGCCGCCCCCTTGGGCACGGTGGTCGTCGCGAACTTGTTCCACGACTTGCACTGCTTCGAGTCGTGCACGACCGGCCAGTAGCCGCTGAAGCTCATCAGCTCGCCGACGTTCTGCTGGCAGAACGCCGCCACGGCATCATCGTCGGTGCTGCTCGACGCCGAGGAAGGAGCAGCCTTTGACAGCGCGACAAGTTGCGTCGTCGCCTTGACGGCCGCGGGACTCGTCACCGTCGCATGCTTGGCACTGTCCGCCATCTCCCCACCGGCGCTCCAGAGCAACTGGAACCAGTGGTAGGGCAAGGATCCACTCTGCGAGAAGCCCATCGTGTTGCCGCTGCCGAGCTTCGACGCCTGGATCTTCTGCGCCAGAGACACGTAGCCGTCCCAGGTTTTCGCCGGCTTCAGGTTCAGCTTCTTGAAGATGTCGGTGCGGTACCAGTAGAGGTACGGCTCGGACGAGAGGTCGAGCGCGTAGGTGACACCGTTTATCTTTCCGTAGTTGCGGATTGCTGCCGGGATGTCTTTCGCGTCGTACTCCTTCGAGCCGTTCATCATGCTGTCGAGTGGCTGAAGGTAGTGACCCGCGGCAAACGCACCGAGGTACGGATCGTCGAACTGGATCGCGTCGTACAAGCCTTTGTGGCTCTTGAAGCCCAGCAAATACTTCTGGTGCCCGGACTGCCAGTCCTGAACGATCACGTTGACCTTGATGCCCGTCTTCTTCGTGAACTGTGGGATCAGCTTCCGAATGGCATCCGCCGACGGACTCGTGATCAGGCCGACGGTGATCGTCGTCTGCGCGGCTCGGCGGTGCGATGTCGAGCGACCTGCAGCCGTCGAGGCGACGGCGAGCACGACGATGCAAAGCGGCGCTGCTGCAAGCATCGCCCAGAACCTGCGTGATCTCGAACGGAGCATGTGCACCCCTTCTGCCGGGTTACGTTGACCGCCGCGCACGGCAAGGCCGGCGACGCAGAAGCCTCTGTCTTGACCCGTCCGATGCTAGTGCGGTGGGCAGACGACTGTCAAGTAGGGTTTTCGGCACGCAAGCGTGCCCGACAGGGGAATGCCGTGACCCTTGACCCCTCGACTGAGCAAGGAGGCTTCATGTCGATCGAGCAGATTCAGCCCGGCGAAGGACGCACGGTGCTCGTGTTCGCACCCCACGCAGATGACGGCAGCATCTTCGCGGGCGGCACGCTCGCTCTGATGTCGGACGCAGGCTGGCGCGTCGTCGTGGTGCGGATCACGAACGACGCTCTCGACTCCGTGGGGGTGCCCCGCGACGAGACGATTCGCGTCAACACGGAGCAGATGCACGAGGCGATGCGCCACCTCGGCGTGACCGAGTTCGTCGAGCTGGGCTACGAGACAGACGTGCTTGGCGACCAATCAGAGGTCGAGCTCCGCGAGCGCGTGATTCGGCTCCTTCGGCTCTACTGCCCGTACGCCGTCATGTCCTTCGATCCCTTCGGGATGTTTCACGAGAACAACCAGGATCACTTCAAGGTCGCCTACGCCGTCGACGAGGCTCTCTGGACGGCGATGTTCGACAAGCACCATCCTGAGCATTTTGCGGAAGGGCTGGAGCCGCACGGTGTGTTCGAGCGCTGGTATTTCGCCCGGCGCCTCGTCGAGGTGACGACAGCCGTCGACATCTCCTCGGTCCTCGACCGCAAGATCGCCGCCGTCGCGGGGCACCAGCTCTGCATGCGAAACATGGTTCACCAGTTCCTCCTGCAGGCACGCACGGGAGGTCTCTCGCTGCCTGCCCTCGAGCGGGCGCAGGACGGCCCGCTCGAGCCCGTCATCGACCATCTCGTTCGTTCTGGCTCCGCGGCAACCGGGGAGCGCCACGGGTTGCTCTACGCGGAAGAGTTCCGGGTTGTGCGGTTCAGTGGGCTCCAGGACTCACTCGAGGCGTTCGAGCACCAGGCGTCTCTCGCGTAGACCACGAAAACCAGCTCTCGACCCTGCTGCAGGCTGCCTCGTCGAGGGCGCTTGCCGCGCTCGGCGGGAAGCCCTCGTCCGCACAGAACTCGGGCAGCGCCTCGAGGACGCTGCGGAACGTCGCGCGGTCGATCCCGAGGTCTTCCGGAACGTGACGCAAGCGGAGGCGATGGAGGAGTCTCTCGACGCCGGCGGGGTCGTTTTGCTGGGCGACGCTCATCGCGAGGATTCCGAGCGCGACGAGCTCTCCGTGCACGAGGTGCAACCCCGTCAGGTATTCGAGGCAGTAGGCGAAGTAGTGCTCGGAGCCTTCCTCGAAGTAGCTGTACCCCGCCGCATCGCACGTCGTCCCGACCTCGCGTAAGGCACCGACGAGGTACCGCACCCCATCCTCCCCCGCTTCGGCGACCACCTCCGCCTGCTTGTCGAGGGCGAGCAGCCAACCCTCTGCCAGCGCGATGAGGTCGTCCTCGAGCGGTTGAGGATGGTCTCCGGCGGCAGCAGCGCGACGCCAATCCGCAAGCCCGGTGTGACACGAGAGGATGTCGCCGGCCCCGGCCCGGTTCAAGCCGGGGGGTGCGCCGAGCACGAGATCGAGGTCGACGGCAACGACCTTCGGAATCGCGCTCCCGAGGTACCGCACCCTGCCGTCGACCCTGACGCCCGCCGGCTTCGTGAAGACGGCGTCGACCGACGCAATCGAGGGGAACTGCCAGAGCGGAAGACCAGTGCGCCAGGCAACGAACTTTGCGGTGTCGACCGCCGAGCCGCCACCGATGCCCACGACCGCCTCGACGCCGCTCGAGGAAGCTCTCGCCGCCAGGACGTCGAGCGATTCCCGGTCGAGCGCGCTCGCCTCCGCGGACCAGGACGGCGGGCGCACGAGGCGCGCAGCAACGGCCTCGTACGGCTCGGCCGCGACGAACGCGCCGTACGCCGGAAGCGCGGCCGAGACCTCCTCCACGAGCCCGCGGCCGATCACCGTGTCGAACCCCGGCCCGTCCATCAGCGGCGCGTGCGTGTTCGCACCACCGAGAACTTGAACTTGTCGCCGCGGTGGTAGTCGAGCGAGTAGAGCACGGGGGCGTGATCGGTCCCGAAGTTGACCTGCTCCATCAGGACGAACGACAGCTTGGGGAACCCGGCAGACCGCGCTGCGGCACGAGGAAGCTCCGCCGCCGAGATGGTCGCGTTGCAGTACGCGATGTCAACGCCGTGCGTCACGAACGCATCCACGAGTGACGCGCCGCCGCGAAGGTCGTCCTCTCTGCCCGCGATCAGACGCGCGGCAAACACGTCCACCGAGTAGATCATCGGCACACCGTCGGTGCTGCGCACCCGCTCGAGCCGGATCACCGTCTCGGCCTCGTCAAGACGGAGCAGCTCCGCGTGCGGCCCTGCACGTTCTTCCGTCATCGAAAGGGTCGTCGTCTCGATGCCGTAGCCGCGACCTCTCATGAGCTCGGTCACGCTTTGCAGCTCGGTGATCTGCGTCTCGACGAGGTTCGAGGTGTCGAGGACGAAATGCCCGCGCCCATGGACCGAGCGGATCAGCAGGTCGCGCTGGAGCAGCCGCAACGCCTCTCGGATCGTGACGCGGCTGACCCCGTGGTCCTCCGCGAGCGCGGTTTCGGACGGGAGTCTGTGCCCTGCCGGGTACACCCCTCCCTGGATCTGATCACGGATCGCGGAATACACCTGGACTCCGAGCGGACGCCTGTCCCGGTCACCGATCGACGAGGTGGGTTCTAGGTCCGGCAACGCCGACGAGGATTGCACATCGCCCGACAAGTCCCTAGCCGAGGGCGAGCCGGGCGGCGCCGAGGAGGCCCGCATCGTCACCGAGCTCCGCTGCCCGCACGTCGAGCGACAACCCCAACGGCTCGACACAGAGCTCGCGCGCTTGCGCGGTCGCCGCCTCGACGATGAGCGGCTGCCGTCCGACGCCGCCGGCGAGGACGACGCACTCCGGGTCGAGGAGCGAGACCGCCGCAACGACGCCGATCGCGAGGTAACCGGCAGTCGTCTCGACCGCCGACAAGGCCACATGATCGCCGCGTTTCGCAGCGACGAGAACCGCCTCCGCCGACGTGAACGCCGGGCCTGCCCACGCGAGCAACGCGGCGCCGTTGGCCATCGCCTCCAGGCACCCGCGCCTGCCGCAGCTACAGAGGCGCCCGCCACGTTCGACGGGCACGTGGCCGAGCTCTCCGGCGAGCCCGTGCGCGCCGCGGAAGAGAACGCCTTCGACGATGATCCCAGAGCCAACGCCGGTACCGGCGATGAGCGTGACCGAGGAGTCGGTGCCGCGCGCCGCGCCGAACGCGGCCTCGCCGAGAGCCGCGCAATTCGCGTCGTCGTCGAGCACGACGGTCCGCTCCATTCGCGCCTCGAGCCGGTCCGCCAGCGGATAGTCGCGCAGTCCAAGATTGCCGGTGAACGCGACGCTCCGCCGGTCGGCGGAGATCGGGCCTGGAACGCTGATCCCGAGAGGCGTCCCTGGGTCGGGGCCGTCGCAGGTCGAGAGCAGCTCCTCGGCGATCGCGACGAGCGAGTCGGCGAGGGATTCTCCGCGGACCGTCTCTCGCTCGGCGCGCTCACGCACCTCACCGTCCGTGACGATGGCGCAACGCGTGGTTGTGCCGCCGACGTCGAACACGAGCACGCCTCCGGCCATGTTCAGGGTCGCCCGGTGCGGGCTCCGAACTCCGCTTCGATCAACTCCATCGCACGAGAGGCTACGTCGAACGACGGCACCATCGGATTCGCTGTGAGTGCGTGGATCGCTGCGTCCCTGTCCCCGGCGAGGACAGCCTCGACCGTCCGCAGCTCGTACGCGGCGTTCTCGAGCAGCAGTGTCCGCGACTCGACCGCGAGCTCGTCGACGCCGAGCACCGACACTCCATCCGCGTCGATCTGAACGGGCACTTCGAGCATCGTCTCATTCGGCAGCCAGTCCACGAGCTCACCGTTCGTCACGCCTGCGATGGTGACGAGCGGACGGCCGGAGGTGAGTGCAGCCACGACCGGCACGACACAGTCCGTATACCAAACAGCGCGGCGCTTCTTCGTGAGGCGCTGCGCGTCCTCACCGGCGCCGTACGCGGCGAGGGCCTCGGCCTCCAACTCGAGCAGCTCCTCTGCGCGCACCCGGTGCTTTGCACGTTGCAGAGCAAGCTGACGATCCGGGTAGTAGAGGTAGCGCAGGTACACATTCGGCACCGCTCGCAACCGGCGCAGCAGGTCACCGTCGAAGCCCAGATCGGCGCCGAGCTCGTCGGCGCGCTCGAGCACACGCGGCAGCACGTCTTCATCCTGAACCGTGAGGCTCGTCAACCAGCCGCCGTGGTTCGTGCCGATGTAACCCGGAGTTGCCGACGCGGAAGCGACACCGGCGTACTCGGCCGCCGTGCGCGCAAGCGTGACCGGCGAGTCGCACAGCGTGAGAATGTCGAGCTCGAGCCTGTCGGCGACCTGGTGGACGATGCCCGCTGGGTTCGTCAGGTTCAGGAGCTTGGCGCTCGGCGCCCGCTCGCGCATCTGCTGGAAGAGCCCTTCGACCACCGGAATGGTGCGCCACGCATTCGCGAAGCCGCCCGGGCCCATCGTTTCCTCACCTGGCAGACCGAGCTCGGCGGGGAACCGCTCGTCGAATGCCCGCCCCGCGAGCCCGCCGGCACGCACCTGATTGAGGACGACGTTCGCTCCCTCGAGCGCGGCAGCCGTATTCAGGCTTCCGGACGCGTTGACCCTGCACGACCCGCCCCGGGTCGCAGCCGACGAGGCATCAACGACGCGGGCGAGCTTCACTGGATCACGGCCGACGAGCCTCAACTCGACATCCATCCCTTCGAGCAGCGGCTCGTTCGCGAGCGCTGCCGCAAGCTGCGGCGTCACGACCGCGCTACCCCCGAGCACGGTCAGAATCGTCGTCACAGCCCGTAGAACTCTCGCACGGTCGCGGCAACCGCCCGCACCTCGTCCTCGGTCAGTTCGGGAAAGACCGGCAGAGACAGAACCTCCGCCGCTGCCTTGCGTGAGCGACTCGCCGAGACGACTCGCGAGGGAGCTGCGCCATCGGCGTAGGCGCCCTGGTCGGGGACGGCGGTCGGGTAGATGATCTGCGATCCGATCCCCCGCTCCGCGAGATAATCCTTGAGGTCGTCCCGGCGGGGAGCCCTGACCGTGTACATGTAATAGACGTGCGTTCGATCAGGGAGGACGACGGGCGTCGTGACGGGAGTGTCAGCGAGAAGCTCGTCGTACAGTGCGGCCCAGCGCCGACGCAAGCGCGTCCAGTCCTCGAGGTGGCGAAGCCGGACACGAAGGATCGCCGCCTGCAACTCGTCGAGGCGCTCCTGGTGACCGAGCAGGTCATGCGCATGCTTCACGCGTTGGCCCATGTAGCGGAGCGCCCGTAACTCGTCGTTCAGCGCCTCATCGCGGGTCGTGATCGACCCACCGTCGCCGTATGCTCCGAGATTCTTGTGCGGGTAGAAGGAGAAGCAGGCAGCCGAGCCGAAGCCCCCGACGCAGCGATCCTGGTACCGCGCGAGGTGTGCCTGAGCGGCGTCCTCGACGATGGCAAAGCCGTGCTCCCGCGCGAGCGATTCGAGCGGCTCCATGTCGGCCGGCTGGCCGTAGAGGTGAACCGGAACGACCACCTTCGTTCTCGGTGTGACGGCCCGCTCGACCTCCGCGGGGTCGATGTTGAACGTCTGGTCGTCGACGTCGGCGAACACGACCGTCGCGCCGAGGTATGACGCCGCGAACGCCGTTGCGACATACGTCATCGACGGGACGATCACCTCGTCGCCGGGGCCGACCCCGAGCACGGCGTAGGCGAGCATCAGTGCCGATGTGCCGCTTGACGTGCCGATCGCAAAGCCGGCCTCACAGGCCTCCGCCCACTCCCGCTCGAACGCCGCCAGCTCCGGCCCCATCGTGTATTTCCCCGACGCGAGCGTGCGACGGACCACGTCGAGCACCTCCGGTTCGATCTGGCGATACTGCCGAGTCAGATCCTCTGACGGGATCGGCATCTGCTGGTCGGGCCGGACCGCAGGCTGCGCGTCCGTCGCTGGCGTACCGTCAGCCATGGCGGCACCTTTCATCAAAGAGAACAGGAGATGACTGTCAACATACAATAGCCTTCGCCGCGACACGAATCGCGCCGACCCACGAGGGCTGGAGGGAACGCAGTGGCCGACTTGCAATTGTTCAACACGGTGTACGGGCGGAACCTGCTCGCGGAGTTGCCGATGATCCTCGCTCGGCCCTACCTGGTCGTGACGATGCGCGATCTCTGGCCGAAATTCGAGGGGTCGTTCGGTGAGGGCTGCCACGTCCATTTCGTCGAGACGCTCGAGGAATCGGAACTGGAAACCGTCCTCAGAGACCTCCCGCCGGTTGAGGCCGTCGTCGGGCTCGGCGGGGGACAGGCGATCGACGTTGCCAAATTCGTCGCGTGGAAGCGCCGGCTGCCACTCTTCCAGGTCCCGACGTCTCTGTCTGTGAACGCGCCGTTCGGTCACCGCACCGCTGTCCGGCGCGACGGTGTCGTCCGGTACATCGGCTGGGTCGTTCCGCAAGTCGTCTACATCGACTACGACGTGATCCGAGGGGCGCCCGCGCCGCTGAACCGCTCGGGCGTCGGAGACATCTTCTGCTACCACACGGCCCACTGGGATTGGGAGTTCGCCGAGCGGGTCGGGAAGGTCGAGGAGAAGTGGCGATTCGATCCGCTCTGGGACGGGCGGGCTCGCGAGGTGCTCGACTCGGTCCTCGGGACACTCGACGAGATCAGGGAAGTGACCGACGGCGGCATCCGTACGTTGGCGAACGCGCTTCGGTGGGGCGGCGCGGCGTTCTCGAATGCGGGCTGGAACCCGCGCCCGATCGAGGGCTCCGAGCACGTTTTCTTCTATGCGCTCGAATACCTGACGCGCAAGCATTTCATCCACGGTCAGCCCGTCGGCCTCGGCGTACTGCTCATGAGCAGGTTGCAGGGCAACGACGCCGACGGGATGCGCGCCGCTTGCGACCGGGTCGGGCTTGAGTACATGCCCGAGGACATGGGCGTGACCTGGGACGAGTGCGAGGCCGCCTTGAAGCTGATGCAGGAGATCGTCGCGGAGGCCGGGCTCTGGTACACGATCGCCGCCGATGCACCTGTGAGCCAAGCGTTCATCGATGAGGCCCGCGAGTGGCTGTACACGCCCGCTGCGCGCTGAAGAGCACGCACACTGAGCTACCTGCCGCACTGACCCCGGCCTGCGACGTCTCGCAGGCCGGGCTTCGCTAACAGCAGCCTGTGCTGACGCGCCTTGGAGCGCGGGCCGCCGATACCGGGCCCGCGCTTCTGTCCTATCGGCGCCGTCTTCTATTTCAAGGTGTTGTTGGCTGCAACGTTCGTCGTCAGCGTCGTGATGTTCGTGTTCGCTTTGTTGACGCTCGTCTGGACGTTTGTGATCGCGGTTGTCACCGCGGTGAAGCTGTTGTCGATGTCCGTCTTCATTGCCGCGACCGCGGTTCCCAGATTCGTGACTGAGTTCGTGATGCTCGTAACCGCGTTCTGAACGACGAGGGTGAGGCTGTCGAGGCCCGCCTGTGTCGCGCGCGACGAGACTTCACGTCCAGGTTGTTGATGATCAATGTTTGCTGGTCGTTGCTGTCGCAGCCCTCGCGCTCGCAATGGCGTTTGCCAGCGACGCGCTCCGGCCGATCCGTGTCCCGGCGAGGCCGTTTCGGTTGAGCCGGGCAGCTACCGGCTTCATCTGAACGAGAAAACGCCACCAAATCGCTGCGAACGCTCGAGGTTTCTGCGGTTGATTCGTGGCCGTCGATGCCGTAGTGGAAGTGAGCGCGCGGCCGAACCTAACAGAGGCCTCCACGCAAAAGCAAGCCTCGCGACCGTGCGGCTCCCCACCCTTGGCCTACGTTTACAGCGACGGACTCGCTGCGTCCACCCTTCGAGTCTGTCTTGCCGTCCGGCCCCGGGAAGGCAAGGCCGTTGACGGCGCAAGGCCCCCCACGAACGGAGGGAAGATTTCTGCGTGCTTTCACGTCATGTGGTCAACATTCCGCGAACAGCGGGCACCCCACTGAAAGGAAGACATGTCAGATTCGGAGCGCGGCAAGCACGTCAAGGCAACTGACGAGCACGGCGGCGACGACGTCGAGGCCCACAAGCACGGCCATCGCGACGCCGACGTCACGGCTGACGACGACTCGAACGACGTCGAGGCGCACAAGCACGGCCATCGCGAAGCGGACCTGAGCCCGAGCGACGACAGCGACGCTGTCGAGGCCCACAAGCACGGCGGCAAGGATTCATAGCTCCCTCCTTCTCGGAGTTGGAGGTCATGAAGGGCCCCGGGTAACCGGGGCCTTTTCATTTCCCCTGGCACAAAACGTGGTGACCGCGACTGAGTGCTCCTCGGGAGCGGCGCTGATGGCTTGAGAAAAAAGCCCCGTTCCCGGGGCCTTTTCGTCAAGCGGATGAAGAGACTCGAACTCTCGACCTTCTGCATGGCAAGCAGACGCTCTAGCCAACTGAGCTACATCCGCGTCGCGTCATTATAGCCGGGGTCGGCCGGCGCCGAAGCCAGCCTGCATGGCCTGGGCGAGGGCTTGCAGGCCGGAAAGCGGACGGATCATGACGGTGAATCTTTCGATCTTCCCGGCCTCGTTTTCCTCGAGGATGTCGACCCCCTGCAGCTCTCGGTTCCCGACGTTCGCCTCGAAGACGAGGATCGTCGTCGAGCCGTCGCGCCACTCATTGGTGTAGCGGAAGTTCTCGAAGACGGTCGCGACGGCGCGCAGCAGCGCTTCGACCGTTGCCTTGCCTCCGTACGCCCGATGTACGGCCGGGCTGCGGAAGACGACCTCCTCGGCGATGGTCGCGAGCGCCGCTTCCTCGTCCCCTGCCTCGACCGCGATCCCGAACGGATGCGTGACGGTCATGTGGCGTCCAGCGCTTCGTTCACGAGCCGGTCCGCTTCCTCGTTGTGCGCGCGCTTCACGTGTCGATACTGCACGCTTCCAACCGCACGAGCCAGTCGGTCGGCCTCGGCAAAGAGTGCGCGCAGCGCCTCGTTCTTGACGCGGTACTCACCGCGCATCTGCTTCACCATCAGCTCCGAGTCTGAGACGACCTCGACTTCCGGCACCTGGAGCTCGAGGGCCTTTCGCAATCCTGCGACAAGGCCGCTGTACTCGGCCACGTTGTTCGTCGCCGAACCGATGTGCTCGCCGTGGGAGGCGAGTACCGTGCCGTCCTCGGCTTCGAGCACGTAGCCGTACGCGGCCGGGCCTGGGTTGCCGCGCGCGCCGCCGTCGGTGAAGAGCCGCGCCTTCAACGCCCGCTACTCGGCGTTGTCGATCTGCGCGCGCTGCAGCTTGCCGCTGTAGTCGACGTAGACGGACTTCCACTCGGTGAAGACGTCGAGTGCCGCTTGGCCCGCCTCGCGGTGGCCGTTGCCCGTCTGCTTCATCCCGCCAAACGGAAGGTGAACCTCTGCGCCCGTCGTGCCGGCGTTGATGTACGTGATTCCCGTCTGGAGGTCGCGCATGGCCGCGAACGCCTTGTTGACATCCCGTGTGAAGATCGACGATGACAGCCCGTACTTGACGCCGTTTGCGACGGTTACCGCTTCCTCGAAGGAACCCACGGGAATCAGCGCAGTCGTCGGGCCGAAGATCTCCTCCTGCGCGATGCGCATGCCGGCTTCGACGTCGCCGAACACCGTCGGCCGGTAGTAGAAGCCGTCGCCGTCGACGCGCTCGCCGCCCGTGAGGAGCTTGGCGCCCTCATCCTTGCCGATCTCGGTGTACGAGTGAATCTTCTCGACGGCAGTCTCGTTGATCACGGGCCCAATGTCGGTGTCGTCCTCCCACGGCGAGCCGATGCGCATCTTCTCCGCGCGGGCGACCAGCTTCGATTGGAGCTCGGCATAGACAGCGCGGTGCACGATCACGCGCGACGCAGCCGTGCAGCGCTGGCCGGCGGTGCCGAACGCCGACCAGACGATGCCGTCGACGGCGAGATCGATGTCGGCGTCGTCCATGACGATGATCGCGTTCTTGCCGCCTAGTTCGAGATGGACGTGCTTCAGCTCGTCCGCCGCGGTCTTCGTGACGATGATCCCGGTCTCGCGCGAGCCGGTGAATGTGATCACGGGCACGTCGGGATGACGGACGAGCGCGTCGCCCGCCTCCTCGCCGAAGCCGTGCACGATCTGGACGACGCCTTCGGGCACACCGGCTTCGTGCAGCACGTCCACGAAGCGCTGCGCAAGGAGCGGCGTGTCCTCTGCGGGCTTCAACACCACGGTGTTCCCGCAGACGAGTGCGGGCATGAGCTTCCACGCGGGGATCGCGATCGGGAAGTTCCACGGCGTGATCGCTCCGACGACCCCGACCGGCATCCGGATGCTCATCATGAACTTGTCGCGCAGCTCGGACGGCGTCGTCTGGCCGAAGAGGCGGCGACCTTCGCCACCCATGTAGTAGGCCATATCGATCGCCTCCTGGACGTCGCCGCCCGCCTCCGCCTTCACCTTGCCCATCTCGCGCGTCATCAGCTCGGAAAGCTCAGGCTTGTGCTGCTCGAGCAATTGTGCGAAGCGGAAGAGGATGTTGCCGCGCTCGGGCGCGGGAACGAGGCGCCAGTCCTCCCAAGCCGCGCGCGCCGTCGCGACGGCGAGATCGACGTCGGCCGCCGTGGAACGTGGGAACGAGTCGATCACCTCGCCAGTCGACGGGTTCAGGGATTCGAAGGTTGCGGTCGCTCTCATGCAGGCGATCCTAGTCGCGGTCCCCCGCGCTGCCGCGCGTGCTGCGTGTCAGGGCGCCTGATTTTCAACCGCGAACGCGGTTTCGTGTGACGGAGCCGCGAAGCCGCCGTCGATGCCTGCCTGCATCCGCGGCATGAGCGTCTCGTCGCGAAACCGCTCCCAGCCCTCCTGTGAATCGTGGATCGCGACGATCACCCAGCCGTCGGCCGACGGGCCGGCCGCGTGAAAGATCTGGCCTTCCGGAAGGCTGCCGTCACTCGGGTGCACTGCAGCGATCGACGCCTCGTACTGCTCCTTCGTGCCACCTGCGAACTGATGAACGACTCCGTAGGACATTTCCCGCTCCTTCGCTCGGACGGCCCGGCCCGTTGTCGGCGCGGACACGCGAGGACACTACCGCGGCGGCGCCTCGTCGAGCGCGGACACTCCACTGAAGTGGCTATCCGGTCGTCAGCTGGTTGTGCACCTCACGCACCGTGACCTCCGGAGGGCTCGGGATCCCCGCCTGCTGGGTGGAGGGGCCGATCTGCTCCTCGGCGAACTGCTCGTACTGCTCCTTGCTCTCCCAGACATCGACGACACGGATGCCGTCTTCTGTCTTCGCGACCCAGTGAAAGATCCCGCCGGGTGCGCCCGGTCCGCCAGGACTGAAGCCCATGGCCTTGATCACCTGGTCATACTGGTCGAGGGTCGCGCCCCGGAAGTTCATCTCGATCGCAACGGCCACTTGCGTCTTCTTCGACTGGATTCTTGACCGGTCGACGCTACTACGGCAGCGGCGGCACGATCAATCGCTCGCGGCGGCGATCGCTCAGTCGTCCGGCGGGTCGGTGCTCGGGAACTCGCCGGTCACGCGCGGCCGGCGCCGGCTGCGGATCGTGCGGCGCTCCTTGACCTCCGGGTCGACCTGGCCGTCGCGTCGGTCGGCTCCCTCCCGGCGCTCCAGGATCACGGTCACGTTCGGGTTGTCGCTGTAGTAGGCGACCATCTTCTCGAAGAGCTCGGTCTCGAGCTCGCGCGGGATCACGCAATAGATCACGGTCTAAGTGTACGAGCCGAACCGGCGGGCGCCAGTGCCAGATCAAAGACGAGCGATATCCGGGAGGACGCGGCCGTCGTCTTCCATGTGCGCGTTCCAGACCGTGAACGGGCCTTCGAGGTCGTCCGGGTCGTGCCCGCGCTCCTCCAGCCGTACCGGGTTGTCCGAGTCGGGTGAAACGCGGTACTGGTACCAGGAGATGTCCCAGGCGACCGTGACGATGACCTCGGCATTCACGCCAGACAGGGGTGTCACCGACACGCGCGGCGGGCCGAGTGACTTGCCGATCCCGCCGATTGTTCGGCGGTGCTGCGATGCGTTGAAGAGATCCGCTGCTTCGACCATCGCGAGCTCCACGTCGGAGAGCCGGCGCAGGATGGGCTCGGAGGCAATCGTCTCCTCGAGGGCGCGCGGGCGCGTCTTCAGGAGGCTTCCGAGGAAGCCACCGCCCCCTCGCCGCCGGCGCTCGGCCGGGACGGTCGGCGAGGTCGGAGCTCCCTCACGGATCCAGCCGTACTCGACCGCCGTATCCGTGCAGAGCGGGCAGACGTCGACGTAGTCGCCGCCGCCATTCGGGGAGAAGCGTGTGGCGCGCTCGCCCATCAGGAAGGTGCGCTCGCAGATCGCGCACGACCGGTCGACCGTTGCCCGGGTGACACGCGTCATGGCTCGAGGGTAGCGATTCGAGACCGAGGACCAGCCTCCTTACAGCGATTTCGCCCGCATCCCCCGTAACGGTGCCAGGCACCGTTACGGGAACGTGACTATTCGTCCACACCCCTGGCGGACGCACGGCGCGACAGGCACTCTGCGAAGCGAGGTCGGACTACCCTCGGTGCCAGGCACCGTTACGGCGGTGTAACGAGACGGCACAGAGGCGCCACACCGGCGGGTTGCCGGCGTCGCTCGGATGAGCGGCGGGCGATGGCCTTTGGAGAAGGGCACGGCCTCAGTGAGGCGACTGCTTCGGTGATCTGCTCGAGAACGATGAAACGACAATCGACGAACCGGTACGACCGACTGGCAGCGGTCGAACCAGGTGCCACCGGCTTGCGCAACGAGGCTGGCGACACGTGACGGCGCGGGCACCGCCGGGTCGGAACCGCGCTCGCACGCTCGGCTCAGGCCGGGACGGCCTCGCGATCGCTCTTCGCCGCCTCGATCAGCTTCTGCGCGATGTGCGCAGGCACCTCCTCGTAGCGAAGGAACTGCATGTGATAGTCACCGCGCCCGCCGGTGAGCGACGTGAGGGCCTGGTTGTAGGTGAGCACCTCGGCCATCGGCACCTCGGCCTTGATCGTCGTCATCCCGCCGTTCGGCTCCATCCCGTGCAGCCGACCGCGGCGTGAGTTGAGGTCGCCGTTGATCGCGCCGACGGCCTCGTCCGGCACGTTCACCTCGAGCTCCATGATCGGCTCGAGCAGCGTCGGCTGCGCCTTCTCGTACGCCGTCCGGAAGGCCATCGAACCGGCGATCTTGAACGCCATCTCGGACGAGTCGACGTTGTGGTAGCTGCCGTCGACGAGCGTCACTCGGACACCCTGAACCGGCGCACCGGCGAGGTTGCCGTGCTGCAGCGCCTCCTGGATTCCCTTGTCGACGGCCGGGCGGAAGTTGTGCGGAATGACGCCGCCGACGATCTTGTCAACGAACTCGTAGCCGACATGGTCGTCCAGCGGCTCGATCACGATGTGACAGTCGCCGAACTGACCGCGCCCCCCGGTCTGCTTCTTGTACTTCCCCTGCGCTCGCGCCTCCCCCTTGATCGTCTCGACGTACGGCACCCTCGGCTGATGGAGATCCATCTCGACGCCGAACCGCCGCTTCGCACGGTCGACGGCAACCTCGACGTGGATCTGGCTCATGCCCGAGAGAAGCTCCTCCCCGGTCTGCTGGTCGCGGCGCATGCGAAGGGTGGGATCCTCCTCGGCGAGCCGCCGCAATGCCTGGGCGACCTTGTCCTCGTCACCCTTCGTGCGCGGCGTCACCGCGAAGCTCATCACCGGCTCCGGGAAGCCGATCGCGGGCGGCTCGAGGTCGTGCTCGGCGTCGACGAGCACGTCGCCGGTCTGCACATCCTTCAGCTTCGCGACCGCACCGATGTCGCCCACGCCGAAGCCGTCTGCCCGCTCGTGCTCCTTCCCCTGCATCGTCATCAGCGCGCCGATGCGCTCCTTCGAGTGGTCGCGGTGGTTGACGAGGGTCGTGTCCGAGCTCACCTGACCCGCGTAGACGCGGAACACCGAGATGCGCCCGGCGAACGGGTCGGCGACGGTCTTGAAGACGAACGCCGCGACTTTCGCGTCGGTTTCGATCGGCGAGCCCTTCTTCGCCGGGCTCGGGACACCCTCCACGATCAGGTCGAGCAGCGCGTGGGTGCCGAGGTTCTTCGTCGCGACACCGCAGCCCACCGGGTAGATCTCGTCGCGCGTGACCGCGTTCTTCAGAGCGGCTGCAATGTCGTCCGCGGGAATCTCCTCGCCGCCGAGGTAGCGCTCCATCAGCGCCTCGTCCGTCTCGACGACAGCGTCAAGTAGCTTCGTCCGGTACTCCTCGACGATGCCGGCCAGCTCTGCGGGGATCGCGACGGGATCCCCTTCACGTCCGCCGTCGGGATTCATGTACGCACAGTTGTGCAACAGATCGACGACGCCGGACAGCTCGTGCTCCGAACCGACCGGCAGCTGGATCGCGATGCAACGATCGGACAGCTGCTCCTGTAGCGCCGCGAGCACACGGTAGAAATCCGCGCGCTCGCGGTCGAGCATGTTCACGAAGACGACGCGCGAAAGCTCGAGCTCTGCCGCGCGGTTCCACACCCGCGCCGTGTTCACCTCGACGCCCATGACTCCAGAGACGACGACGAGCGCGCCCTCGACCACGCGCAGCGACGCCACGGTGTCGGCCTGGAAACCGGAGTCGCCCGGGGTATCGATCAGATTGATCTTGCGGCCCTGCCAATCACAGTTGCAGAGCGCAGCCGAGAGCGACATGCGCCGGCGCTGCTCGTCCTCATCCCAGTCGGCAACGGTGCTGCCTGCGTCGATCGCACCCAGCCGGTTCGTCTTTCCCGCCTGGAAGAGCAGGGCCTCGACGAGCGAGGTCTTGCCCGTGCCACGGTGGCCGACGACGGCGACGTTGCGGATCTTCCCGGCTTCGATGGGCATCGAGTCCTCCTGGGTGAGCGCGGTGAGTGTCCCGCAGAATCCTATTGCGGCGTGAACGCCAGGGCGAGGACAGCCATCGCCGCCGACAGCGCGACGCCGCCGACCGCGGCGGGGGCCGCACGCTGCGCAAACCGGCTGAGGAGCCCTAGGCCCACCGACGCGACCGCCACTCCGACAAGCGCGAGGAACCACGGATCCGCGCGGTCGGTGCCTGCGAGCAGCCCATGTGCGGTCGCCGAGAACCAGACAACGATCGTGAGGTAGTGCGCGCGCCGCCAGAGCCGATGCGGGATGCGCTTGCGCAACGCGTTCGTGACGCCGATCGCAGCCATCAGCTCTGAAGCCACGATCCCGAGCGCAACGGCGAAGGGGCGGTAGTGGCCGGAAAACGGCACGAGCTCTTGCCCGAGCGAGATCGGCGCCACCTTGTCGAGCAGGAGCGATGCTCCGTGGACGCCGATGAACACCGCGGTGACGATCGTCAGGAAACGATGAACCTCCTCTACTGCGAATCGCGGCCAACGAAACCTCGCGCGTGCCGACATCGAGAGGCCGAGGACAACCGTCGTCGAAAGCAGGAGATACGCGACGATCCCGGCCGAGCGCGCGGTGTACCAGACGGTTGGGCTCATGCCGCGAGCGGCAGGCGAGTCGTCGAGCGGCGCCAGGTGTCGTTGTCGGTCACCTCGCCGTTGCCCGCGACGAAGCGCCCGGCCAGTCCGCGTCCGTCGAGCCACGCAGGCCCGGCGGCGCCGAGGAGGAGGGCAGCTTTCGCCGCGATGTCCGCTGCGACGCAGCTGCCGGCAGACACCGTCACATCACGCCACGGCGTGTCTGCAGGGCGCCCGCTCGCGGGGTCGATCAGGTGATGCTGGCGTATGCCGCCGCGGAGCCACGTGCGCCGCCCAACGCTGGAGGTCGCGAGCCCACCGGCGATGAGCCGCACCGAACCGCCTGCGGGCAAGGCCACCTCGAGCGGCACGGTTGTCGCGAGATCGCCGCCCGCGCACACCCAGCCGTCCCCGAGCAGCGCGAGTGCGTCGTCGACCGTCCGGCCCTTCACGACGCCGTTCAGGTCGAGCACGACGGGTGCGCTTCGGAGCAGCATGCGGCCGCGAAGCCGAAGCGCTGCGAGTGAATGGACCGCCGCGGGCTCGACCGGTTCACCGTCAAGGGAGAGATCGGCGAAGTCTCGGTCGTAGCCCGCAGCAGTAATCGCGCCGCCGACCGCCGGGGTGACGAGGCCGCCGGTGGCACGCGCCGCGTCGAGCGCAAGCGACAACATCGACGCGAACTCCTCCGAGACCAGCCGCACGCCGAGGGGAGCGGCGTTGACGCGGTTCAGCTCGGAGGATGGGAGAAAGCGGCTGAAACGACGTTCGCGTGCGTCGAAGAGTGCGTGCGCGGGCTCGCTGGGAAGGCCCTCGGCGAGCACGATCTCGCATCCCATCGACCGAAACGAGCTCATGAGCCGCTGCTCTGCACGGAGGGCGTGCTGCCGGCCGCGGGCGCGAGCGAGCTCGATCCGTAGTCGTAGGACTGCGAATCGGACGCGCTGCCGTCGGTCGAGACCCGAGCTTTGGGCCGCGACACTCGCCGTCGATGGGCTCGCTGTGCTGTTGCCCGGATGGCCGGCACGCGCCACCAGCGCGAAGCCGCCGAATGCGGCCGCCGCGCCCGCGACGACGACGTACCGTGCCAGGCGCAGCTTGCGACGGGTTGCTTCGAGACGTGAGGGACGTTCCATGGGCGGAGCCTTCCACCGACGCCTAAGCGGTCGTTAAGACCCGCCTACGAAAACCGTCAGACGCGAGCCGCGGCGCCTGCGAGCCTTGCCTTCAGGCGCAGAATTGCCTTGGTGTGGAGCTGCGAGATCCGAGATTCGGTGACGCCGAGCACCTCACCGATTTCGCGGAGAGTCAGCTCCTCGTAGTAATAGAGGGTGACGACGAGTTTTTCGCGCTCGGGCAGACGCGCGATCGCATCGGCGAGCGCCTCGCGCATCTCGGTCGCGTCGAGGGCGTCGGCCGGGCGCGGCCCGGTCACGTCTTCGATCGTGTCGAGGAGCGACACCTGGTCGCCGTCGCCCGAGGTCGACCAGAGCTCGTCGAGCGCGGCGATCGATGAGCGTGAGATATCGGTGAGCGACTCTTCGAGCTCGTCCACCGAGATGCCAATCTTGGCGGCGATCTGCTCGTCCGTGGGTGCGGTTCCGAGCTTCGCCTCGAGCTCCCCGATCGCGCGCTCGATCTCTCGCGCTCGGGAGCGGACGGATCGCGGCACCCAGTCGAGCGCCCGCAATTCGTCGATGATCGCCCCCTTGATCCGAGAGATCGCGTACGTCTCGAACTTGATGTCGCGCTCGGGGTCGTAGCGCTCGATCGCGCCGATGAGGCCGAGCAGGCCGTAGGAGACGAGGTCGCCCTCGTCGACGTGTGCGGGGAGGCCTGAGCCGAGCCGGCCGGCGACGTACTTGACGAGCGGCGCGTAGGTCAGGATCAGCCGGTCGCGAACGGCCTTGTCGTTGGTCGCCTTGAACTCCTGCCACAGAGTCTTTGTGTCCTCCCCTGCCACGAGTGCAGAATACGCCCTAGGCGCGCGTTCTCCTTAGTGCAGACCAGGCAAAGGTCGACATCCAGGCCGCAAGCGCCAAGGCGGCCGCGGCGATTACCCACTGACCGGCCGTCGCCGACCAGAGGGCGATCAGGGCGAAGGCGAGCGCAATCGCCGAGAAAAGGCCCGCCATGAGCACGCAGCGATGCTAACCGCAGACCCGGGAGGCGCCAAGACCGCCGATACAATCGCGAGCGGTATCCGAGGGGCGTAGCTCAATTGGTAGAGCACCGGTCTCCAAAACCGGGGGTTGCAGGTTCAAGTCCTGTCGCCCCTGCTTCCTCGGTCAGCCGAAGCCCCGCAGCGATGCGGGGTTTCGTGCTTTCGAGCTCTTCATTGTCCGCGCCGCTCGCCTGCGGAGCCGTCACTCACGAGTGAGGAGGAATTCGCCTCCAAACCCGAACTAGACGGCAATGGCAGCAGATGAACTCCCCAACTTCGATGAGCTGACGGTGCGGGTGATCGAGCTCGAGCACCAGGAGGGCGAGATCGAGCGGCGGCTGGCCAAGCTTCAGGACAGGCACGGCCAGTTCCCGAACGAAGTGACCGAGCGTCAGATCACCGAGCTCCACACGCAGCACCTTGCCGTGCGCCGCGAGGTCAACACGATCCGCGCCCGCTTGTTGCCGATCATGCGCGTACCGAGGAGGTAATCCTCAAGCTCGGCTTCGGCGACGCCGCCCCGAGAAACGGGCGGCAGTCCCGCAAGCTCTCCCCGTCCGGGGCCGCCGCCCGAACTGCGTCTATCGGCGGCCGACGGCGTCGACGTGAGCCTGAAGTTCAGAGGCGGCGACCCCAGGGGAGAGAGTTCGGGCCGCCGCCTCCCAGGAGCTTTCGGTCGAGGCACGCGAAGTCCTCGGCGAGATCGACGAGGTGGGCGGCCGTTTTACCGGGGCATCGGCCCGGGAACGTCGCACTCTCCCGCTCGACGCCAGGGCCTGCAACACTGGCGACGGCCAACGAGTTCACAGCCTCGTTACCCACTGCGCGGCTCGTCCGTTGTGAGAGATACGTGCCTCGCTACCACCACCGCCACCGGTCGATCGACCGCAATCGCCTCCGGGTGACCTCGTTCGGCGACCAGTTCGAGCCGAAGCACTAGAGCCAGTGGCAGCAAGTCAAATCGTTTTCGTTGCGGGGGCCGCCATCGCCGGCGGTTTGCTCGCCTGGTGGGCATTCGCCCGCCTCTCCGCTCGGGCGAGGAGCGGCAAAAGGCGCTTCTAGCCTGCGCGCTCATCGAGCGCTCGCGCGACGCGTTTGTCAGCCGCGGTGTCTGTCCTGCGGTTCGTCCCTTTCGAGTTGCTCGCGTGCCTCCCCGGTCTTCTCGACGACGAGAAACTCGCCGTGCTTCTCGACGACGCGTTCGACCTGACGGTTCTCGTGCCCCGGGATGACGACGAAATGGAAGCGCTCGTTCAGCACACGTTCGTAGTCGGGTTGTGAGATCGAAAGCGTCTCGACGCACGAGGCGTTGCTGCACTCGCAGTGAAACGGCAGCGGCCAGGCGACGTGGTGCTGCTCTGCGCCGGCCTCGATCTTCTCGTTCACGCCCCGGAAGATCTCCTCGTTGCGGGCGGCGCGATCGGCGAACTCCACGGACGGATGATCACATGACCGGGCCCGTCGCTGACGCGGTAGCCGGTCAGTCGACGCATTCGACGTTCGACGCTAGGGCCGAACGGGCCACGTCCGTCACAGGCAGACACCCGCACGAAGGTTGACGAACCGTCCACCGCCGGTTAAACAAGCACGGCGCGGCTCCGTGACTCCTCCGGCCGTCTTCGGGTCGGCAGCTGTACGGCAGCCGTCGTGACGAGAACGCAACAAAAGCGTGCCAAGAGGGACCCAGACGGTGCGGTTCTCGCGACAGAAAGGAAGGATGCAGACACAAACCGCTTCGGAGCGAGGCTCCCCGGCGGTCGTCGAGCCCTGCCCGCTTCCCGTCTGTAGCCCCGTCACCACCGGGGCGCCAAGTGCGGCAGCCGTCGTCACGGAAGTCGAACGTCCGCCGTGCGCCGCGCCCCCGCCCCGCCGCCCGGACCCCTGCCCGTGGCGAATCGTCCCCACGCAGGGTGAAGAAGCTCTGAACGCGTCCTCGGCGCGAGGGCAGTCTGGCGCTACGCTCGCTGTCATGATCGGCCCGAAGGTGATGGTCGTCGAGGACGACCTCGACCTGCGCGGCGTCCTCCTGCGTGGGCTCGAGGAGGAGGGATTCGTGACGGTCGGCGCCGGCACCGGCGCGGAGCTGCTCGAGCGCATCGGGCCGGAGGCGCCGGACCTGCTGATCGTCGACATCGGCCTGCCCGATACCGACGGTCGTGACGTCTGCCAGGCGCTGCGGGCGCAGGGAATGGGGCTGCCGATCCTCTTCCTCAGCGCGCGCGCAGCACTGACCGACCGCGTCACCGGCTTCAGCGCAGGCGGCGACGACTACGTCACCAAGCCGTTCGCATTCGCCGAGCTCGTCGCGCGGCTGCACGCCCTGCTGCGCCGCGCCGGCGTGGACGGTGCGATCGAGGCGGGCACGCTCCGGCTCGATCCGGTGGCTCATGTCGCCTCGAGCAACGGCGAGCGAGTCCCGTTGACGCCGACCGAGTTCCGGTTGCTCGCAAAGCTCGTCGCGGGAACCGGAACGGCGGTTCGCCGCCGTGAGCTCGTCCAGACGGGCTGGCCGCACGGCGCCCGCGTGCGCGACAACACCCTCGACGCCTACGTCGCCCGGCTTCGCCGCAAGCTGAGCGTCCTACCCGGCGCACCGCACATCACGACGGTGCACGGCGTTGGCTACACGCTCGAATGACCGGCGTGCACCCCCTTCGCGACGTCAGGACGAGACTGCTCCTGATCGTCGTGGTCGCATTGACGCTCGCGCTCGGTGCGGCGACCTTCGGCTTCAACCTGTTGCTCGCGCACAGCACGTCACGCGACGCCAACGCCTTTCTCCGTGAGCACGCGGCCGCGGAGCTGAGCCTCGTGCGCGTCGTGCATGGGAAGATCCACCTCGCCGAGACAACCGACGACTCGCTCGGCTCGAGCCGCGTCTGGATCTTCCGCGGCGCCGAGGTCGTCGAAGCACCCCCCGTGCGCGCCGAAACGGAGGCCGCCGCGCGTTCCCTCGCCGGTGGGCCGGCCAGGCTGCTCGACGTCCGTGACACCGACACGCGGCTCTACGCCGTGCCGATCGTCACCAGGGGCAGACGGATCGGGACACTCGTGACGGGAATCTCGCTGGCGCCGTACGAACACACCCGCGAGCGGGCGCTCGCCGCATCGATCACGTTCCTTCTCGTGCTGCTTGCGATCGTCGGCAGCGCGGTGTGGTGGCTGCTCCGCTCTGCGCTTCGCCCGGTCGCCCAGATGACCGAGCAGGCGGCCGCCTGGAGCGAGTACGACCTCGACCGTCGCTTCGGGCTCGGGGAGCCACACGACGAGCTGACCCGCCTCGGGGCGACGCTCGACGGGCTTCTCGACCGGCTCGCCGCAAGCCTCCGCCACGAGCGCCGGTTCTCCGCCGAGCTCTCGCACGAGCTGCGCACGCCGCTTGCGAAGCTGATGGCCGAGGCGGAGGTCGCGCTTCGGCGCAGCCGGACGAACGCCGAATACCGCGACAGTCTCGCCGTCGTGATGGCCAATGCGCAGCAGATCGCTCGCATCGTCGACACGCTTGTCGCCGCCGCGCAGCACAGTGCGCAGCCTCAGGGCGTCGCGGACGCGCAGGATGTCGCGGCGGCCATCGTCGCCGCGTGCGCCGACGAGGCGAAGTCTCGCGCCGTCGACCTGGCGCTCGACCCGGCTCGCGGAGGGGTGCGTGTCGGGGTCGACCGCGACCTCGCCGAGCGCATCCTGCACCCGATCGTCGAGAACGCCTGCCGGTACGGCCGAAGCTCCGTGCGAGTGGCGGTCGCGCGCGAGGGATCAACCGTCCTCTTCTCGGTCGACGACGATGGCCCAGGCATCGAGGACGCCGAGCAGGAGTCGATCTTCGAGCCCGCGGTGCGAGGCAGCGCCCGCAGTTCTGCCCCGTCGGGCGCCGGGCTCGGCCTTGCACTCGCCCGCCGGCTCGCCCGAGCGGCTTCGGGCGATGTCGTTGCGCATCCCGGCGGCCGCGGCCAGTTCGTGGTGCGCCTACCCGCGGCCTGACAAGCCCGAAACGCGACTTCCGGGCGGTAAAGATCCCTCGATCGAGGCACGCCGAAGGTCCTGAAAGCTAGCCATCCGTCCCGGGGAGGGACGCAAAACGGGGCCTATCCTACGCTTCATCGAGCCGCGGCTGGCTCGGGCACGTGAGGTTTGCGGATGGGGGCTGCGCTGTGGCAAAAACGAAGATCTTGATCGTGGACGACCATCGACTGATGCTCGAAGCGGTCAGCGCTGCGCTCGAGCTCGACGGAGATTTCGAGATCGTGGGTGCGACCGCCGAGGGGACCAAGGTCCTCTCACTCGTCGGCCAGTTGGTGCCGGACGTCGTTGTGCTCGACGTGCGAATGCCGCTCGTGGACGGGCTCACCTGCCTGAAGCGCATCCGGGCCGCCTTTCCGGCTGTCGTCGTCGTGATGCTCTCGGCCTCGGAAGACAAGACGATCATTCGTGAAGCGATGGACAATGGTGCACGCGCGTTCGTGCTCAAGCACCTCGACCCGCGCGACCTCGGCGCGGTCATCCGCCAGGCGCTCAACGGCACTGTCTTTCAGTCGACCGGCGTCTTCGCCGACGCTTCGGCCACGATCGCAGCCGAAGCGGGCCTGACCGCCAAGGAGCACGACATCCTCAACCTGCTTTCGACGGGCCTCTCGAACGCCGCGATCGCCAAGGAGCTGTGGGTGGCCGAACCGACCGTCAAGTTCCACCTCTCGAACATCTATCGCAAGCTCGAGGTGAGAGGGCGCACCGCGGCGGTGCAGGCCGCGCGCAGCAAGGGCCTGATCACGAACCCCCTGCTGCAAGAAGCCTGAGCAGGCTACGCGACGACTTCGGCGATGACACCCCGCTGCGTGGACAGCCACGCCCGGATGAAGAACACAAGCTCCACCCGCTCCTGGCCGAGATCCATCATTTCCTCCGTCGTATACGAAAGCTCGAGCGTCTGCCCGATCGCGCGCGCAGCGCCGCCGAGCGCTTCGAGCTCGGCCTTGAAAAGCTCCCTCGCGGCGGCCGGCTCGATGCGCAGTCTCATTGCTCTAGTTTCGACGCTTCGGGCCGAGTCCCTCAATCCGTACGGCTAGTTCGCCCCCGCCGCTAGGTCGGCATTGCGGGCGGCTGGCCGGGGTCGTAGGGCGGGGGCGCGCTTGCTGCAGCGTCGGCCACCGGCACGACCGAATCCTTCTCGCCCTGGGTGCGGATCCGGAGCGCGATCGGATCGAGACGAGGATGCGAGATCTCGCCGGACTCGATGAGCTCGTACGCGGTCTTGCCGAGCTCGCTGTAAGCCTGGCCGAGCTCGCGCTTGCTCTGGACGTCGTCGACGCCTTCCTTCGCCTTCGCGGCTGCCTGTTCGGCGGCTGCTTTCGCCTTGTCGAGGAATCCCACTGCGTGCCTCCTATTCGCCGAGAATGCTGCCGAGGATACCGCCGCCGCCGCCTTCGTCTCGCCCACCGCCGGCGGCGGCGAGAACGCGCCGGGCGGTGCGGGAGAACGGCAGCGTCTGCAGGGTCACGTGACCGGGGCCGGTCAGGTGGACGAGAAACAGTCCTTCGCCGCCGAAGAGGCTCTTCGCGACGCCGCCCTGCATCTTCACCTCGTAGCTCACGGATGGCTCGACCATCACCATGCAGCCGGTGTCGACGACCAAGCGCTGGCCCGCGGCGAGGTCGAAGTCGATGAAGTCTCCGCCGCCGTGCAGCCACACGGTGCCCTTGCCCTTCAGCCGCTGCAGGATGAAGCCCTCACCCCCGCCTCGAAGACCCATGCCGAGCCGCTGCGCGAGGGCACTCTCGATTTCCACCTCCCCGTAGTGGCCGAGGTACGCGTGCTTCTCGCAGATGATCTCGCCGTCGAGCTCGTGCTGCCTGATCGAGCCGGGGAAGGGACCGGTGATGCCGACCGCGCCGGGCCCGTTCGCGTGGTAGCGCGTGAGGAAAAGGCTCTCACCCGCGAGGAGCTTCCGCTTGAGCCCGCCCATGAGGCCGCCGGGCATCTCGACGTCCATCGAGATGTCGCCCGAGATGAACATCATCGCGCCCGCCTCGGAGCTCAGCCGCTCGCCTGGTTGCAGCGCAACGACGACCGCGGGAGCCTGACCGTCTCGAACTGTCGCTTCCACCCGAGCGACTCTAACGGGAATGGAGCAGCGGCTCAGCGATCTTCGAAGGCCATCGGAATGACGTTCACGCGCTCCTCGGCCGCGATCAGCTCGACATAGAGCTCACCGACCTCCCGCATCTCGGGACGAGGATCTTGCCGCCACCGCTCTGGGAGCGCCGAGCGGGCGCGCTTCCGTGCCGTGAGCTCGCGCCGCCAGTGCTCGAGGAGACGAGTATCGAGGGTCATTCCGCGAGGGCATCGGCACGAACGGGCTCGAGCTTGAGCAGCCAGAGGGCCCTTTCGGGGGTCTAGCCTCTTGCCGATGCACGGCCTGATCTTCACGAGCTTCCATCAGTTCACCGCCGCGCACCGCGCCGACCACACCGAGGCGATCTGGGACGGTCGGCCGCCGTTTTTGCCAGGCGAGATCTACCCGGACGAGCAGTTCGAGGAGCTCCTCGGTGATGCGAGCGGCAAGACCGGCGAGAGCCGCCGGACGATGCTCATCGACTTCGGCCGCTTCACGGCGACGACGGTCTTCCGGCAGCTCCGGCCGGAGTTCTACGACGAAGCCGGCGGCACGCGGCGGTTTCTGCTCGACGTCGAGGAGCGCATCCAGGAGGTCCTCCGTGCCTCGACACCTGGCGCCGCACCACCGAGGCTTCAGGTGCACCGGTTCGGATCCGACGGCGTCGCGATCTCCTACATCTCCGCGCGACGCCTCTGCGAGCTCCTGGAGGGACTCGTCCTCGGGACTGCCGAGTTCTACGGCGAGCGTTTCGCGATCGACCAGCCGACGTGCATGCACCGGGGCGACGACGCCTGCGCGTTCTTCGTCAGCCCGCTTCCGGCATAGCTCGTTCGGGGTACCTCGTTCGGGGTACCTCGAACGAGGGAGACAGCTCGTGCTCAGACGACCGATGCGACTGTCGCGGCGGCGGCCACGGCGATGCGCGCGGAACCAAGGTCGGAACCGACATCGCCTGTTCGGACCGAAAGAAACGAGCGCAACAGAGACCATCGGGCCGAGGGCAACGACGAAGCGAGAAACAAGTGTGGACATCGGCGTTTCCTCAGGTGCGGTTAGGGCGGCCGACGTAGATCCTGATCGCCGAACGCGCGGATTACTTCTTGGCCGTCAGTGTCACGGCCGCGAACGTGGAACTCGCTGTCGCGGTCAGTGTCGTGGTTCCACCGTTGACTGCGTGATGCAGGGTGACCTGACCGCTCGTGGCCGAAGCAGTTGTGATGCTCGCGGGCGCGTCGGCTGTAATGGTGAACGTCCCGTCTGAGTTCGTGAAGGTGATCGTGATCGTGGTTGTCGGCGCTGACGGGTTGCCGAATGGATCCTGCGTCTGGTTGTTGAAGAGTAGGTCGCTGTTGTTGCCAATGGCGATCGGCTGAGCGCTGCAGGCAGCGTCGATGAAGTTTGCGCAGTTCACGAACTTCATCACTGTTGCTGCCGCCGCGTTCACCGTGATGCTCTGGCTGCCGGTGATCGTGCCGGTGACGGTGTCCGTCGCTGTGATCGACTGTGATCCCGACGTCTTCAGTGTCGCACTGAAGGTGCCGGCGCCGCCCGTTAGGGTCGTGTTCGCCGGCAGTCCGCTACCTGCGGTCGCCTTTGAGTCGGGTTAGCGGCTGGTCAGCGAGACTGCGTCGAGGCCGTTGTCGTTGTCGGCGGGTTTGTCGCCGTTCAGGAACTCGATTGTCGTCGCGGCCGAGGTTGCCTTGACGGTTACGGTGAAGGTCTTCCACGCCTGTGTCTTGCTGCCGCCGCTCGTGGCTGCGAGCAGCTTGTAGCCGTTGACGAGGACGTTGACCGTCGACTCGGTGCCGAACAGGCCGCCCGGGTCGACGACGTTCCCGACCGAGAAGGTCAGCTTGTAGGTGCCGCCTGGTTTCGTCTTGACCGTCTGCGCGACGCCGGTCGCGGTGTTGCTGAGGCCGGTCATGTCGATCCACTGGTGGCCCGATTTCGCGTCGAACTTGAACCCGCCTTCCATGTACGTGCCGCTGATCGCGGCGACAGCGCCCGGTGCGCCGACGGCGCGCCAGCCGCTGAAGCTCTGCCCGGTCGAGACGAGTTTGTAGCTGCCGACGCCGACAACCGGCTGCTCGAAGCAGCCGTTCACGATCAGGTTCGGGCCCGCGACCGACTTCGAAACGGCGGCACTCGGGAGGAGCAGGGCGGCGACGAGCACCAGGGTGACACCGAGCGAGTGAGTATGGGTCGTCATCATCTCTCCTCGTGTTCCGAATGGCTGTGATCCGGACGATTCCTGGTGCTTCATATGCGATTGAGCTACGCCTGCTCGGGATCGAAGCGGCTGTTTCGGCGTCGGACGGGTGTCCAGCCGCCGCTACACCTTTTTCAGCTGGAGCGTGATGGACGTGAAGCCTGTGGCCGAAGCGGTGATCGTGCCCGTTGTCGTTGTGTTGTTCTTGGCGACGGAGAACTGGGCGCTCACGGAGGAGGGCGGAGTCACCAGGACAGAGGCGGGGCTTACGGCGTAGTTCGCTTGGCTGCTGGAAAGAAGCGACACAGTGACGGCGCTAGCCGGAACTGAGGGGTTGCCGAAGCTGTCGAAGAGGCCGACGTTTGCCGTGAGAGTCGTGTTGTTGCTCATCGCAATCGGCTGCCCCGCACACGTCGCGCTGCTGTAGCTAACACCGGCGTCGGCGCAATTGACGAAGGCCATGACGGTCGCTGTGGTGGCGTTCACGGTGATCCCGGTCTGGCTGCCAGTGATGCTTGTGCTCGTGTCTGTCGCGGTGATCGACTGCGTCGGAGCGGTCTTCAGCGTCGCGCTGAAGGTATGGGTGCCGTTGTCGTTGCCTGCGCCGGTCGTGAAGGTGTAGTTCGCGGGCAGTCCGCTGCCGGCGGTGGCTTGTGGGTCGCTGCTGGTAAAATGGACGGTGCCGGCGTATCCAGTGACGGTGTTGGCCCCAGCGTCCACGGCGGTGACGATGACGTTATGGGCAACACCAGCCGTGGTGGGGCTTGTGAAGCCGCTGACAGCGAGAGACACGGCCGGGCCGACCGTAACGGTGAACGGAGTGCTGTCGACGCCAAGGGTGCCGTCGGTGGCGGTGAGGATGTAGCCACTTCCGCTCTTGTCGATCTTGCAGCCGGAGAATGTCGTCACGCCGTTCGTCCGCGAACCGGAGCAGCCGCTCAAGGCCGCGCCTGCCGTGCCTGTCGCGCTTTTGATCGCAAGCGTGACGGTGCCGGCGTAACTCGTCACTGTGTTGTTGTTCGCGTCCTCGGCGGTGACGACGGGCTGCATTGTGAACGCTGTCCCGCCGGCGGCCCCAGAGGGCTGGGTCGTGTAGACGAGCTTCGTGACGGTGCCAGGTGTGTAGGTGACCGTCGCCTGCGTCTGTGATCCAGTGCCGCTCTTGACGGCGCTGCCGCCCAGGGTCGCGACGAAGACGCCGCTGCCGGTCGCCGTCGGTGCAGTGACCGTTGCGGTGTAGGTGCCATTCCCGTTGTCGGTCACG
>JBBQLT010000005.1:0-161425 GCA_038328165.1 Gaiellales bacterium | reverse complement strand
CGCCCAACCGTCACGATGCGTTTCGTAACGGTGCCTGGCACCGAGGCTTGACGACCTCGAGCTCGATGATGCCCACGGCACACCGATCCCGAAAGGGCTGTGGACGCATCGTCACACTCCCGCAACGGTGCCTGGCACCGGATCGAGTCGGACCGAGGGATGTGGCGACGTGAGCGGGCGCGAGGATGCTCGCTCGGGCTTGGCGCTAGGCTGAGGCGATGGGAGCGGCGCAGCTCGTCAACCTCGGCACGATCGACTACCGCGAGGCGCTCGCGCTGCAACGATCGCTTGCGACCGCCGTCGGGCAGGGATCGATCCCGGACACAGTCCTGCTCCTCGAACACCCACCGACGATCACACTCGGTCGCCGGACCGAGCCGGGCGAGGTGCACGTTCCCCCCGACGCAGACGTCGACGTGATCGAAGTCGACCGCGGGGGCAAGTCGACCTACCACGCACCCGGGCAGCTCGTCTGCTACCCGATCCTCGACCTCACGCGCCACGGCCAGGACGTCCGGCGCTACTGCCGCGACCTCGAGGACGCGCTGATCGGAACGATCGCCGCGTTCGGCGTGCCGGCAACCCGCATCGACGGGCTCACGGGCGTATGGCTCGAAGGCCCGCCGCGGAAGATCGCCTCGATCGGCATCCATTTGACGAAGTGGATCTCGACGCACGGCTATGCGCTGAACGTCGACCTCGATCCGGCGCCGTTCAGCGACTGGATCACCGCCTGCGGTCTCGGCGGGTACGCGTTCACCTCGCTCGCGCACGAGGCCGCGCGGCCGATCGGCGTCGAGGAGGTGCGTCCCGCCGCAGCACAGGCGCTCGCGGACGTCTTCGGCCTTACCTTCGAGGAAGTGGAGCTCGAGCTCCCCCGCACCGTCGGGGTTACTCCTTAGGAGGCGGCGGCTTCGACCACTTTGGGCGCCTCCGCTCGGCCAGGGCCAGGCGGTCGAGCGCGTCGAGGAGACCCTCCGCATCGGCGCCGACCGCGATCGAGGCAAGGTCGGATTCCCGCACGAACCCCTCGTCGGTCGCATGGCGCGCAAGTGCGATCAGCGGCCGCCAGAAGTCTTCGACGTCGTAAAGACCAATCGGTTTTGCGTGCAGCCCGAGTTGCGACCACGTCAGCTGCTCGAGTAACTCGTCAAGCGTCCCGAAGCCGCCTGGCAGCGCGACGAACCCGTCTGCGAGCTCGGCCATTTGCGACTTTCGCTCGTGCAGGGAGCCGACCACGCGCAACTCGGTGAGCCCCGCGTGCGCCAACTCCCGGCCGACGAGCTCCTGCGGGATCACGCCGATCACTTCGCCGCCGGCGGCGAGTGCCCCGTCCGCCACCGCGCCCATCAGCCCGACTCGGCCGCCGCCGTAGACGAGGCCGAGCCCGCGATCAGCGAGCGCCGTCCCGAACCCGCGGGCCGCATCGGCGTACGCCGGCAACCGGCCACTCGATGCGCCACAGAACACGCAGACCCGCCGCACCGCGCGAGCCTAGCGGCGTTCTCTACCGTGCGGGCATGTTCGGTGGCTTCCACGGCAGCACGCGCGAGATCCCGGATCGCCCGGCGGACCCCGCCGTCCGGCGCGCGAACCTGGCGCGAATCGCGGGTCTCTTTCGCGCGTACCGCCGCCGCCTCGGGGCCGTTCTTGCGCTGATCCTCGTCTCGGCCGCGGTCGGTGTCATCCCGGCCTTCCTGCTCCGCGGTGTCCTGCTCGCGATCGAGCGCCATCAGACGACGCGCCTCTCCTTGCTTGCAGCCGGCATGATCGCGATCGCTGTCGCCACGGGCGTGATCGGCGTCTGGCAGACGCTGCTCTCGAACCAGGTCGGCCAGCGGGTCATGCACGACCTGCGCGCTGCGGTCTTCCGCCACCTGCAACGCCTCTCACTCGCGTTCTTCACGCGCACGCGCACCGGCGAGGTGCAGTCGCGCATCTCGAACGACATCGGCGGAGTCCAGAGCGTCGTCACGAGCACCGCCACCTCGATCGTCTCGAACGCGACGACCGTGCTCGCGACGATGGTCGGGATGATCTTCCTCAACTGGGAGCTGTCGCTGTTTGCGTTCGCGCTCATCCCGGTGTTCGTCCTACTGACGCGACGCGTCGGCAACGAGCGCCGGCGGATCGCAAAATCGACGCAGGAGACGCTCGCCGACATCTCGAGCCTCGTGCAGGAGTCGCTCTCGGTCTCCGGGATCCTCCTCGGCAAGACGATGGGCCGCACCGACGAGCTCGCCGACCGCTTCGAAGGGGAATCCCGCACACTCGCCGACCTCGAGGTGCGCCAACGGATGGCCGGCCGCTGGGTGATGGCGACGATCCAGACGAGCTTCGCGGTCATGCCGGCGGCGGCCTACTGGTTCGGCGGCCTTGCGCTCGCGCACGGCTCACACGCGATCTCCGTACCGACCCTGGTGTCGTTCACCACCCTGCAGACACGGCTCTTCTTCCCGGTCGGCTCGTTGCTCAGCGTGGGACTCGACGTGCAAACGTCCCTCGCGCTCTTCGATCGGATCTTCGAGTACCTCGACCAGCCCGTCGACATCGAGGAGCGCCCCGGCGCGCAAGAGCTCGAGCACGCGGGGGACGTCACGTTCGACCACGTGTCGTTCCGTTACGGCGATGCCGGCTGGACACTCCAGGACGTCTCGTTCATGGTGCCCGCGGGCACGAAGACCGCACTCGTCGGCGAGACCGGGGCAGGCAAGACGACGCTCGGCTATCTCGCCGCGCGGCTGTACGACGTCAACGAAGGCGGGGTGCTGATCGACGGTGTCGACGTACGCGACCTTTCCTTCGCGTCGCTCGCGCGCCTCGTCGGTGTGGTCTCTCAGGAGACATACCTGTTCCACGCGAGCGTGCGCGAGAACCTGCGCTTCGCAAAGCCGGATGCGACCGACGAGGAGCTCGAGCTCGCGGCGGAGGCGGCGCGCATCCACGACCTGATCGTGTCGCTTCCCGACGGCTACGACACAACCGTCGGCGAGCGTGGCTATCGCTTCTCGGGAGGTGAGAAGCAGCGAATCGCGATCGCGCGCACGATCCTTCGCAACCCGCCGATCCTCGTCCTCGACGAGGCAACGAGCTCGCTCGACACCGAGACCGAGCGGCAGGTGCAGGAGGCACTCGACCGGCTCGCGGAGGGTCGGACGACGATCGCGATCGCGCACCGCTTGTCGACCGTTCAGGACGCCGACCAGATCGTCGTGCTGGACGGTGGCCGCATCGTCGAGCGGGGGACGCACGACGAGCTGCTCAGCCTCGGCGGGCGCTATGCCGAACTGGTCGGCCGCGCCCCGGTCGCCCTCTAGACTTCGACGGATGGAGACGTCGCTTCCCGTCGCCGATCGTCCGCGCCGCCCCGAGTGGATGAAGGTGCGCGCGCCGTCTCAGAACGGCAGCTACTTCGACGTGAAGAGGCTTATTCACGGCGCGGGCCTGAACACGATCTGCGAGGAGGCACGCTGTCCGAACATCGCCGAGTGCTGGGGGCGTGGCACCGCCACGTTCCAGATCCTCGGCGAGACCTGCACCCGTGCGTGCCGGTATTGCTACGTCAACTCCGGCAAGCCGAGCGAGCCGGTCGATCCGCTCGAACCGCTCCGTCTTGCACAGACGGCGAAGCAGATGGGCCTCAAGCACGTGGTCGTCACCTCGGTCGACCGCGACGACGTGGCCGACAAGGGTGCGGGCCACTACGCCGCGACGATTCGCGCGATCAAGTCGAAGCTGCCGAAGGCAACCGTCGAGGTGTTGACGCCGGACTTCCTCGGCGTCGAGGAGAGCGCCCTTGCCACGGTGATCGGCGCGCGACCGGACGTGTTCAACCACAACATCGAGACCGTGCGCCGCCTGCACCGCAAGATGCGCGGCGGCAAAGCGAGCTACGACGGCGCGTTGACGCTACTGCGACGGGCGAAGGAAATCGCCGACTACGACGTGCTGACGAAGTCGGGGATCATCGTCGGCCTCGGCGAGTCGAATGACGAGGTCGTCGAGACACTGCGTGACCTGCGCGCAAACGGCGTCGACGTCGTCACGATCGGCCAGTACCTCCAGCCGAGCGCGAAGCACGCGACGATCGACCGCTGGGTCCATCCCGACGAGTTCCGCTGGTTCCGCGAGCAGGGTGAGGCGCTCGGATTCGGTTCGGTCTTCGCAGGCCCCCTCGTGCGCTCGAGCTACCGGGCCGACGAGCAGCAGCACGCCGCGGCAACCGGCCGCGGCGCCGTCGCCTACTGACCGCCTACCGGATCCCCGTATCCAGCGAGAAGTTCCGGGTCGACATCCGTCCGGAGACGACGAGCACGGATCGCGGGCGGAAACCGAACTGCGACGATGGGAACCGAACCGCGTACTTCCCGGCAGCGAGCACGACCGAGTAACGGCCGTTGCTGCCGGTGACGACCGACTTCGCAACACCGGCACGCACGAACGTGACCCTGACGTGCTTCGCCGGGGCAGAGCAGGGCACACCCTCGAGGCAGACCGGTGTGACCGGGCCGCGCGTCACGAGCCCGCGCAAACCCGTTGCCTGTGTGCCCGCGGCCGCGGGCATCGCAACTGCGAGGACGGCCAGTGACGTTACAACCGCCGTGCGCATCTTGGGCGGATCGTAACAAGCGCCCGCTCCGCCCCGGAAACGGGAGCGGGCCGCCCGAGGGCGGCCCGCTCGAGAAGAGAGCTGCGTTGCCTTACGGCTTCGCGATGCTCCAGATCCCGCGGCCGTGCGTGGCCACGTAGATCTTCCCGTCCGGCCCCAGTTCGACGTCCATGTCGACCGTCAGGGGCAGGTTCGTGCCGAGGCGGCTCCAGGTGGTCGCTCCGGCCGTGCGGTAGACCACACCGAGGTCGGTGCCGGCGACGAGCGAGCCGTCGGAGAGCGCCTTGATCGAGCTGGTCGGGACATCCGGGAAGTTCGCCGAGATATCCGCCCATGTAACGCCGTTGTTCGTCGACTCGAAGATATGGCCGACGCCTGCCCCCTCGCCCTCCGTGAAGCGGCGAGAGAAGCCGTTGACCGCGACGTAGAGCGTCCCGCTGTCACTGACGGCCACCCCGCCGATGAAGCGGAGCGGGAAGGACGCCGGAAGCGTCACAGGCGCGAACGTCCATGTGCCTCCAATCTTCGTGCCGACCGTGAGCCCTCGGGCGAACCCGTTGTTGTTACAGGGCCCGCACCAGCCACCGATCGCCTTCGAGCCGTTCATCGCAAGCGCGGTGTAGACCTGGTTCCCACTTGGAAGCGTGTAGGCCTTGGCCCACGCGGCCGGCGTGCGAATCGCGAACCCGGTCTCCTGGATCCAAAGGCTGTTGCCCCCGGCCATCCACTCGTTGATGTTCGTCTTGTTCGCGACGAACGGTGCGATGAAGCGCGCGTTGATGTCCGGCGGGCTGATCTTGAACGTCGTCGACTGCGAGAGGTCGAGGAACGCGTTCGGATGGGTCGCCGGATCCGGGCTTGCACACGTCTGCGTGACGCTCATCGACAGCACCACGTACTCCTGGACGATGTTGCAGCCGTCGTTCGGATCGACGAGGACGTCGCCGCCGTCGCCGCCGAAGTTCGAGACCATCGTGCCGGCGCCCGGCCGCAGCAGCGACCCGCCGTTGTCCTGCAGACCACCGCTGACGAAGACGCCGCCTGAAGTCGATGTGCCCTCGACGGGCAGCGTGTTCTCGTTCACCGTCTGCTCGGGTGTCGAGTGAACGGTGTGGTTGATATTGCCGATGCCGACGGCGTAGTACTGCAGCGCGTCGATCGAGCCGTCGTTCAGGCTCGTCCAGTCGGTCGCATTGCCGTTGCTGTTCAGATGGCCGGCGAGCGGCCGGCGGTAGATGCCGCCGTCGTTCCCGACGACCACGAATGCGCTTGCGCCCGAGCCCCCGATGGCCACCGAGTGCTGGTCGGGATGCGTCGTCAGCGGGCAGCCGTTGGCTCCGCTCACTCCGTTCGGCGGGTAGAGGACACCCAGGTTCCAGCAGGAGAAGTAGAAGTTCCAGTACGGGCCTGCGGTGCTCCAGCTCGAGCCCCCGTCCTGGGTCTCGTAGACCTCTTCGAGGCCTGCGTAGACGTGGTTCGGGTTCGTCGGGTCGACGGCGAGCGACTGGTTGTACCAGGCCTGGATGCCAGGCCCGTAGCCCTTGCCGCCAATCGACTGCTTGAGGGCGGAGCCGGAGTTCGCGAGCTTCTGCGAGTCGGCGATCTTCGACCACGGGCCGGCGATCGAGCCGTTGGCCGAGACGTAGATCCCGTCGAGGTAGCTGTTGACGGTGCCCGTTGCCTTGTTCAGAAGCGCCGGGGACTGGTTGATCGCGTACAGCTTCTCGCCGTGCGCCGAGTAGGCGAAGGTCACGTAGCCGATGTCGGTCGCCGGGATCGCGCCCGTCGGATTGATCTTCACCCACGTATTGCCGTTGTCGGTCGTCTCGTAGAAGCCGTTGTAGGAGTCGCCGCTACGCCAGCCAATCGCGGCGATGACGTGCGCCGGGTTCGTCGGGTCGACCGCGACGTCGTTGGCGATGTTCTTGTAGGGCGCATTCGTCAACGACGACGACGAGCCGGTGCCGATCGCATTCGCAAGCGCCGTCGTCTGCGCATACGGCTTCAGCGAGGCCGGAAGGTTCTCCGGGTGCGGAGCGTACGACAGCGTCCAGGAGCTCGAGGTGTCGGTCAGGTTGTGCGACCAGACGCCGCGTAGCGTCGCGCCCCACACCTTGCCGCCGCCGAACCGGAGCTTGCCGATCGTGGTGGACTCGAGCTCTGTCCCACCGATGCGCGTCCAGCTCGTCGAGGTTGTCGGAATGCCGAGGACGAAGACGCCGGCGCCGACGTAGCTCGTCCCGCCCGTGTTCGCCTCCCCGGTCGCGTAGTAGAGCTTGCCGCCGTAGAACTCGAGGTCCCCCGACGAAAGCGAGAGCAGGCCGTTGTCGATCGCAGTCCAATACGGAGCGCCGGCCCGGGCACTCGCGAGGTGCCGCCAGATCCCGCCATCGGCCCCCGCTGCCCAGATGTTCCCGGCACCGTCGGCTGCGAGGCCCGTGATGCGCCCGGTCACGAGGCCGGAGCCGCCGCTCGAGTTCGAGAAGTAGTCACGGTAGGCCGGATGGTCGGCGTCGTATTTGACCGCCGTGACGTCGGTCCAGGTGCCAGGGAGCGGCGGCAGCCCATTCAGCTGGCCGAGCGCCGATGAATACGCGCCGGGGTCGACGATGCCCGAGGGGGCCGTACGGGCCTCGGCGAACTGCTGCTGAAGGGTCAGGTAGTCGTTCGACTCGCCGCCGGCGCCCTTCTCGGCGCCCTGCGACTCGAATTGCAGCTGCTTCTGTGCGATCCGCGCACGCGTCGACCCGCTCGAATCACGACTCGTCGCGAGCACGCCGCCGATCACCGCTGCGAGTGCGAAAGCAAACGCCGCAAGCACGACAAGCGTCCTGCGGCCGATCAATCTCCCCATGAGCTATTTCCCCCTCTGTCCGCGAAGAGCCGGACCTGTGTCGTTGGCCCCGGCGCTCTCTCCCCGAGAGCCTCCTTCGAGGCGATGGACGATCGTGTTGGTGGCTAAGGCCACTCGGATCGTAGCGTCGATCGGGAGAAAAAACGAGGGGGCCGCGCCGCGGCCCCCTCGTCGAGTGCTGCCTGCAAACGCCGCCTTACGGCGTCAGCTTCGAGATGTGCGTGTACCAGTTTCCGAGCGCCCCACGCGTTCCGCCGCAGGTGAGACCGGTGTTGAGCCACGTCTCGACCGAGCACGTCTGGCCGATGTACTCGGACGCGATCCAGAACGAGTTGCCATCCGTGACGGCTGCCCCGTAGTCGCCCCAGCGCGGGCGGGGCGGATCCCCGACGAGCGACTTGTAGCCGGTGAAGCCATCGTCGGGGCCGAGGCCGGCCGCGGCGATCTTCACCGGGCCGAAGGCAGCTCCGTCGAAGACGGCATAGCCGGCGCTCGGATACCAGCTGTTGCCCATCACGGTGAAGGCGATCACGCCCGTGCCGTCAGGTCGAACCGCGAACGCGGGGTAGGTGAGGTTGTTACCCGCGTTTCCGAGGTAGCCCTGATGGGCGACGGTGGCACTGAGGTGGGCTGCGGCCCCGGTGATCCTCTGCGTCGGGACGACGTCCCACCATGCGATGCCCGCCCGCGTGGTCGTATCGCCGGCGACGTTCACGCCGGTGCCTGCTGCGCCATACAGATGGCCGTTTCGATACCAGACCTGGAACTCGCGGGTGTCGCTCGAGTCTGGGCTCGAGAGGGCCTCGTCGTGCGCCGGCTCGGTGTCGAAGAGCAGATTCCAGCAATCGATGCCATCCCCGAGCAGGCCCGAGGTATCGTTGATGCACTGGCCAAGCGGGAAGTCCCCCGCCTTCTGGTTGGAGGCCGGCGGGAAAACGTAGGTCTCGGCGGAGGCGACGGCCGAGTCGAGCTTCGGTTTCGGGTTCGAGTCCGCCAGGCTCGCTGTGTTACGGAGCGCCCACGCGACGATCTTGTTTGCCGACCCGGTCGGGTTCCCCGTCTCCGAGCCGTCTCCGGCGAGGGTGCTCAGGAACCACTCCGTCCCGTTCCCGGTGGTGTCGTAGTCGCCTGCGTTCGACTGGGCCGGGGCAAGTGTGAAGCCGGGCGAGCCGCTGACCTGCGTGTTCTCGATCTGCGTC
Source organism: Gaiellales bacterium (assembly GCA_038328165.1). GTDB lineage: Bacteria > Actinomycetota > Thermoleophilia > Gaiellales > Gaiellaceae > PALSA-600. Next base: position 152,763 of record JBBQLT010000005.1, on the reverse strand, counting down.
ACGCCGACCGGCCCACCGCTGTAGAGCTGGGACTTCGCGAAGGCATAGATCTGGGCGCCGTTGAAGCCCGAGCCGAAGAGCGAGTACTCGTTCGTCGTCACGTAGACGCCGTACTTGTCTGCCCCGAGGTGCGGATAGTCGCCGATGCACGGGCAGTTCTTGTGCTTCGGGGTGCCTGCCGTCCCGTCGTCGGCCACCTGCACGGTGTAGGTCTTCCAGGTGCCCCGTGGGTCGCTCGTGTTGCTGACGGCTATGTCGAGGTGGTTGCCGCCGAGCAGGTTGCCCGTCTGGGGATCCACGTCGAGCGTCAAGACGACGAGCACGAACCGCTTGTACTCCGGGTCGAAGTAGCACACCGGGTCGGTGAGCGAGGGACCCACGATCCCGGTCGAGCGGTCGAACTCCGCCGGGTAGTTGTAGAAGGTGTTCAGGTCCTGGACGCCCGAGAGCGCAGTGCCTGAGGTGTCATAGACGCGCATGACCGTGTTGACGGCTTCCACGACGAAACCGGAGCCGACGCAGAGTCCCTGGTCGGGCGGCTCGACCGAGAACTGATTGCCGCCGTTCGCGAACCGCTGGTCGAAGAACGTGAGACCGTCGAACCCGGTCGCTGCGCTTGAAACGGCACTCGACGGCACGTTCGGGGCCGGCAGCGTCTGCCCCGGAAAGAGCTTCTTCTGGCGTCCGAGAGGCTTGTTCGGGAACGCCGGGTTGGCCGCCGGTTCCTTCTGCTGGAGGAATTCCGGATACTGGATGCCATGGCTTGCCCCGAGCGCGCGCGGAGCGAGCCGCGCCGTGCCGCTCGACGCGACCGTGCGGGTGTCGGCAGATGCCTGGGCCGCGAGCGCTACCGCGGCGGTCGATACGAGCAGCATCGACCAGATGAGCTTTCTCAGCTGCAAAGTTCTCCCCTTCCCCTCGAATTCGGCCTGATGGATCGAGACAGATACCTCGACCGGCCTCGGTCGCGAACTATAAGCGGGGTCGAGATCGGCGGAGCCGAGAACCGCGAGCGGCGGTCTCAGCCGTGCGGGTTGGCCATCTTGCGGTAGTCGAGCGCCTCGTCGAGCACCTCGTCCGAGACCCCCTCCTCCCGCGCGACCTCCCGCAACGATCGACCGGAGGACGCAGCCTTCTTCACGATCTCGCTCGCCTTGTCATAGCCGATGTGCGGGTTCAGTGCCGTGGCGGCGGAGAGCGTCAGCTCGGCGTAGCGCTCGTTTTGCTCCCGGTTCGCCTCGATGCCCGCAACGCACTTCTCGTCGAGAAGGCGCGCGGCCGAGGCGAGGAGTCTGATCGACTGCAGAAGATTGCGGGCCATGAGCGGCACGAAGACGTTCAGCTCGAAGTGCCCCTGCATGCCGCCGACCACGATCGCTGCATCGTTCCCGATCACCTGCGCCGCGACCTGGGTCACGACCTCCGGGATCACCGGGTTCACCTTGCCGGGCATGATCGACGAGCCCTTTTGAAGCTCGGGCAGCCGGATCTCGGCCAGTCCGGCGCGAGGGCCGGAGCCCATGAAGCGCAGGTCGTTCGCGATCTTCGTGAGGCTGACTGCCAGTGTCCTCAAAGCGCCGGAGGCCTCGACCAGGCCGTCGCGCGCCGCCTGAGACTCGAACGAATCCGCGGGCGCGGAGATGACGAGGCCCGACTCGGCTGCGAGCCGCGCCCGCATGCGCCCGGCGAACTCAGGGTGGGTGTTCAGGCCGGTGCCGACAGCTGTGCCGCCGAGCGGAATCTGCCCAAGGCGCTGCAACGTCGCCTCGATGCGGCGCTTGCCCTCGCGAACCTGCGCGGCGTAGCCCCCGAACTCCTGCCCGAGCGTGACGGGGACGGCGTCCATCCAGTGGGTGCGCCCGGACTTCACGACGTCCGCGAACTCCTCCGCCTTCGCCTGAAGGGCATTCCCGAGCCCCTCGAGCGCAGGAAGCAAGTCGTTGACCGTCTCGTCGAGCGCAGCGAGGTGAACCGCCGAGGGGAACACGTCATTCGAGCTCTGGCCCAGATTCACATCGTCGTTTGCGTGGACGCCCTCGCCGGCGACGGTCGCGATCACCTCGTTCGCGTTCATGTTCGAGGAGGTACCCGAGCCGGTCTGGAAAACGTCGATCGGAAACTGATCATCGAGCTCGCCGCTTGCGATCCGATCGCCGGCCGCGGCGATCAGCTCGGCTTTCGCGGCGTCGAGGAGCCCGAGCTCCGCATTCACCCGGGCGGCGGCGGCCTTGATTCTGCCGAGCCAGCGTGCGACGGGAGGCGGGATCGGCTCACCGGAGACCGGGAAGTTCTCGATCGCCTTGCGCGTCTCGCCACCCCAGAGCTGCTGCGCCGCCGTCGCCGTGTCTGCCACAACGGCCAAGCGTAGATGATTGCTGGGTGAGGTTCGTTTCTAGCTGGCGACGCGGATTCGGCGGTCGGCAAGCGTCCGGTCGCGGAGCAGACGGCGAAGCGCCTCGTCGACCTCCTCGAGGTAGGCCCAGCCGACGTAGGAGCAGCGGGGGCACTCCTCGTCCGGCACCTCGCGGCTCTGGCCGCAGTTCAAGCACTCGACCATCCCGAGAGATATCGGCCGGATCCGCCGGACGCGACGTCCCTCGCGGGAGGGATCCGCTACCGGATCCGCCTGCCTGACGCGAGGAGCCCCGCCCACGTGTCGAGCTTCACGCGTGGGCGGCCAAGCGGCTCGCCTGCCGCGCGCTCGGCGGCGTCGATCGCCTCCCAACCGGTGTAGTCGACGACGTCGGCCCCGCGCTCCTCGAGGAGCGCGTCCAGATTTCCCGACGCCTCGCCACGACGCCGGCTCAGGATCCCGGCGCGCGCGTCGTCCAGGAGCAGCTCGACGGTCTCGGCCGCATCCTTCTTGTTCGTGCCGATGACGCCGCTCGGCCCGCGTTTGATCCAGCCCGCCGCATACGTGCGCTCGGCGCCAACGACCCGGCCTCGATCATTCGGGATCGTTCCGGCTGCCTCGTCGAACGGGACGCCGGCGAGAGGCACGCCCTTGTAGCCGACGCTCCGGAGGACGAGGCCGCACTCGATCGTCTCCGGCTCGCCGGTCGGGCGCGCAACGATCCGCCCGTCTTCCTCGACGAGCTCGTTGCGAACGACCTCGATCGCCTCGACCTTGTCCTCGCCGAGGATCGCGACGGGTGAGGCGAGAAAGCGGAGCGCGATCCGCCTCGGCTTGCCCTCCGGCACGCGTGGGGCGTACTCGCGGAGCAGGTCGAGGTTGCGGCGGGCGCGCTCACGGTCGGCCTCGAGCTCACGCTCGCTCGCGGAGTCGAGCCGGAGGTCGTCGGGATCGACGACGACGTCGGCGCCGGCGAGCTCGCCGAGCTCCTTCAGCTCCGGAGGCGTGAACGCTGCCTGCACCGGCCCTCGCCGGCCGAGCATGACGATCTCCTCGAGCCCCGAGCCGACGATGCGCTTCGCCGCCGCGTCGGTGGTGTCGGTCGGCGCGAGCTCCTCGGCGGTGAGGGCGAGCATGCGCACACAGTCGACGGCGACGTTGCCGTTCCCGATCACCACCGCCCGCTCGTGCGAGAGGTCGAAGTCGAGCTGCTGGAAGTCGGGATGGCCGTTGTACCAGGCGACAAACGCAGTCGCTGGCCAGGAGCCGCGCAGGTCCTCACCCGGAATCCCGAGCCGGCGATCGGTCTGGGCACCGACCGCATACACGATCGCGTCGTAGTTGGAAAGAAGCTCGTCATGCGTTACGTTGCGGCCCACCTCGACGTTGCCGAAGAACCGAAAGCCCGGACGCGCGGCCGTCTTCTCGAAGGCGCGCGATACAGCCTTGATGTTCTCGTGGTCGGGCGCGACGCCCAGCCGCACGAGACCCCAGGGAGTCGGGAGGCGGTCGAGCAGGTCGAGCTCCACTCGGGAGTCTTCGCTTTTCAGGAGCGCGTCGGCGACGTAGAAGCCCGCCGGACCGGAGCCGACGACAGCGATTCGAAGCGGCTCGTCCGTCACGCGCAGACCCTGGCGAGCTAGCTCAGGCGCTCAGTGGGCGTGGCCGCAGCCCGAACCACAACCTGCGGCCGCGCCGGCGTCCTCTGCGGCGCCGCCGGCAACGGTGCCCTCTTCGACCTGGAAGCTCGAGCCACACCCGCACGCGGATTTGGCATTCGGATTCTCGATCTTGAAGCCCGATTCCTGAAGGCCCTCGAGAAAGTCGATCGTCGAGCCCTGGAGGTACGGCGCGCTGAACGGGTCGACGACGACCGTGACGCCATGGAAGGCGAGCTCGTGATCGCCGGTCTGGGCGCCGCGGTCGAAGCCCAGCGCATACTCGAAGCCGCTGCAACCTCCGCCCTGGATGGCGATGCGAAGCACCTCGGCCTCGCCCACCGGCTCCTCCGCCATCAGGACGCGGACCTTGTCGGCCGCGCGCGCCGTGAGGGTGATGACGGTGGTCTCGGCGGTGTCGGTCTGCTCGATCGCGGCCATAGGCTCAGAGTGTAGCCAGAGTACTGCCGAAGGGAACCTCGGGAGGGGTGTTGACGGGGAGTTCGTGACACTCGCAACGCGCTTTCTTCCGTGGATTCGGGTTCCGTTCGTGTCACCGGATGGAAGTTGCTAGCGTCCGCCGCGGACGCCGAGGAGGAGCACGTTTGTTCAACGACTGGTTGCCGTTCGCGATCTACGCAATCTTCGCGCTTGCGATTCCGGCAACGATGATGATCGGAAGCTTCGTCTTCGCGCAGCGACCCCATCGTCGCGTCCGCGCCCGGACGATCCCGTTCGAGTCGGGCGTCTCGCAAGGGCCGCCGAAGCGGCAGCGCTTCACCGTCTCGTTCTACCTCACCGCGATGCTGTTCATCCTCTTCGACATCGAGATCGTCTTTCTCTACCCGCTCGCGGTGATCCTCCACGAACTCTCGTGGTTCGGCTTCTTCGAATTCCTCACGTTCCTCGTCATCCTGCTCGTCGCCTACGTCTACATCTGGCGAAAGGGCGCGCTCGAGTGGCGCTAGACAAGCGTCTGAACGAGATGGGAATGAAATCGGAGCGGTTGCTCTGGCCGACGAAAGGCCCGGGCCACTTCGAGAACGAGGTCGCCGATCTCGAGCAGAAGGTCGGGTTGACGACCCTCGCGAAGGCGGTTGCCTGGGCGCAGACGAACTCGATGTGGCCCGACACCTTCGGGCTCGCCTGCTGCGCCATCGAGATGATGTCGATCGTCTCCGCGCGGTACGACATCGCGCGCTTCGGGATGGAGCCGTTCCGCGGCTCGCCCAGGCAGGCCGACCTGCTGATCGTCTCGGGCCGCGTGTCGCACAAGATGGCCGCGCCGCTCCGGCAGATCTACGACCAGATGCTCGAGCCGAAGTGGGTGATCGCGATGGGCGCGTGCGCATCGTCGGGCGGCATGTTCAACAACTACGCGATCGTGCAGTCGGTCGACAAGATCGTGCCGGTCGACATGTACGTGCCCGGCTGCCCCCCGCGGCCCGAACAGCTGATGGAAGGCATCGTACGCTTGCACGAGGCCGTGCGCGCCGGCGTTCCGCCTGCGTACGAGTTGCGGAGCGTTGCTTCGTGAGTGAGTGGGACGGAGTCCCCGGCCTCCTCGACGTCAGGGACGAGCACGGCGAGACGACCGTCGTCGTCGATGTCGACCGCCTGATCGAAGCGTGCACCCACCTGCGAGACGATGAAGGCTTCAACTTCCTCTCGGACATCACGCCCGTCGATTACCTCGGCTGGGGCGGGGCCGGCGTCTCCGGCTACATCGGCACGGCCGCGGGCCGTGATCTGAACCGTCCGATGACACAGGGCTTCCAGACGGTGCCGCTCGCGAAGCCAAAGCGCTTCGCCGTCAACTACCACCTGCTCTCCGTCAGCGACCAGCCGCGGCGCCTGCGCGTGCAGACGTGGGTCGACGAGGCCGAGGGCGTGCCGACGGTGATCGCCGTTTGGCCGACAGCCGACTGGCACGAGCGCGAGGCGTGGGATCTGATGGGCATCGTCATCGAGGGGCACCCGAACCTGAAACGGATCCTGCTCGACGACGACTGGGACGGCCATCCCCTGCGCAAGGACTACCCGCTCGGCGGCGAGCCCGTCCGCTTCTCGGGAGAGGCATGACCGCGACCGCTCCGCCCCGGAGGCGCGCGCCGATCTACGAAGGCTCGCGCATTCCGCAGCCGTGCCCGACGCTGCTCGTGACGCCGGATGAGCTGAAGGGGACCGGCGATGTCATGACGGTAAACTTCGGCCCGAACCATCCCTCGACACACGGCGTCCTGCGGCTGATCGTCGATCTCTACGGAGAGGACGTGACGGGGCTCGAGGCGGTGATCGGCTACCTCCATACCGGCTTCGAGAAGAACATGGAGGCGAAGACGTGGTGGAAGTGCGTCACGTACCCGGAGCGAATCGACTACGTGTCGTTCCAGAACAACGAGTACGTGTTCGTCGCGGCAGTGGAGAAGCTCCTCGGCCTACCGATCCCGCCGAAGGCTGTGTGGATGCGCACGCTCATGTGCGAGCTGAACCGCATCCACTCGCACCTCGTGTGGCTTGGCACCTCGGCGCTCGAGCTGGGTGCGATCTCGATGTTCTGGTACGCGTTTCGCGAGCGCGACACGATCCTCGACCTGTTCGAGCTGGTGACGGGGTACCGCATGCACACGCGGTACTTCCAGATCGGCGGCCTCGCCGAGGACATCCCGCGCGGCTTCTATCCCGAGTCGCGCAAGTTTTGCGACCTGATGCCGGCAGCGGTTGACGACTACGAGACACTGCTGACGCGTAACAAGATCTGGCTCGAGCGCACCGAGGGTCTCGGGTTGCTGACCGCCGAGGATGCGATCGCGCTCGGGCAGTCGGGGCCCGTGCTGCGCGCCTCGGGCGTCGACTGGGATCTCCGCAAGATCGAGCCGTACCTCGCCTACCACCAGGTCGACTTCCGCGTTCCGGTGTATCCGGAGGGCGACGTCTATGCGCGCTACCGCGTGCACATGGACGAGATGCGCGAGTCGGTGCGCATCGTCGAGCAGTGCCTCGACCGTCTGGAGAACATGGAGGGCGACCCCTGGATCGCCGACGACCGGAAGGTCGTGCTTCCGCCTCGGAGCGAGCTGCACACGTCGATGGAGTCGCTGATCCACCACTTCAAGATCGTCACCGAGGGCTTCCGCGTCCCGGAGGGCGAGGCGTACGTGACGATCGAGTCCCCGCGCGGTGAGCTCGGCTGTTACGTCGCGTCCGACGGCGGCCCGAAGCCGTGGCGCGTGAAGTTTCGCGCGCCGTCGTTCGTTGCGCTGCAGGCGACGGCGACGTGCATGCACGAGGCGTTGATCGCCGACATGATCGCGATCGTCGGCTCGCTCGATACCGTGATGGGGGAAGTCGACCGGTGAGCGCGTTGTGGGACCGCATTCAGGACGAGCGCGCGAAGTACCCGGCCGACGCGGGGAGCGCGGTGCTGCCGGCGCTCCGCCTCGCACAGGACGAGCACGGCTGGTTGTCGCCCGACGTGATCCGCGAGGTCGCCGACGCGCTCGAGGAGACGCCCGCGTACGTGAAGTCGATCGCGTCCTTCTACGACCAGTTCCAACTTGCACCGGTCGGCGAGCACCTCGTCGAGGTCTGCACCAACGTTTCGTGCGCCGTCGTCGGCGCGCAGCAGGTGGTGGACGCCTTCGAGTCGGAGCTCGGCTGCCGGGCGGGCGAAACGAGCGCTGATGGAAAGGTGACGCTGCGCACGGTCGAGTGCCTCGGCGGCTGCGGCTGGGCGACGATTGTCTCGGTCGACCATCACTACCGCATACACGTAAAGGCGGACAACGTCGCCGCGATCGTCGAGGAGCTTCGTGCCACCTAGCATCGTGCTCGCGGACGCGACGGCGAAGCTCGCGGAGTACGAGGGGGCGGGCGGCTACGCCGCTCTCGCGAAGGCACGCGCGATGACGGGGGAGGCCGTCACAGAGGAGTTGATCGCCTCGGAGCTCCGAGGGCGCGGCGGTGCGTTCTTCCCTGCGGGACGCAAGTGGTCATTCGTTCCGTCGAAGGACCAGCTGCCGAAGCCCCACTACCTCGTCGTGAACGCCGACGAGTCGGAGCCCGGGAGCTTCAAGGACAACGAGATTCTCGCGCGAGTCCCGCACCGCTTCATCGAGGGCTGCCTGATCACCGCGCACGCCATCGACTCGCAGCATGTCTTCATCTACATCCGCGGTGAGTACAGCGGGCCGTACGAGATCCTCGTCTCGGCACTGGAGGAGCTGAAGACCCGCCCCGAGATTCGCGGAGATGTGACGATCGTCGTGCATCGCGGCGCGGGCGCGTACATCTGCGGCGAGGAGACAGCTCTCCTCGAATCGCTGGAAGGAAAGCGCGGGCAACCTCGTTCGAAGCCGCCGTTCCCTGCGGTCTCGGGCCTCTACGCGTCTCCGACGGTCGTCAACAACGTCGAGACGATCGCGACTGTCGCGCCCATCATCGCGATGGGAGGTGCCGAGTACGCAAAGCTCGGCGTGCCGAACACGCGAGGGACCCGGGTCGTCTCGATCTCCGGCAACGTCGTGAACGGCGGCAATTACGAGATCGAGCCGGGGATGTCGATCAGGGACATCGTCTACGAGCTTGGCGGTGGGATCCCCGACGGTCGTGGGCTGAAGGCCGTCGTGCCGGGTGGATCCTCGACCGTGATCCTGACATCCGATGAGATCGACGTCGGGTACGACTTCGACTCGCTGGCGCAGGTGCGCACTTCGATGGGCTCGGCGGGGATCGTTGTGCTTGACGACCGCTGCTGCATTGTGCAGCTCGGTATCCGTTGGTCTGAGTTTTACGAGCACGAGTCGTGTGGCAAGTGCACGCCGTGCCGCGAAGGCACGCGCTGGCTGACGGCGATCCTTCGCAAGCTCGAGGACGGTCGGGCGACGCAGGGCGATCTCGATCTGCTGCTTGACGTCTGCGACCGGATCAACGGCAAGTGCCTGTGCCCGCTCGGCGACTCTGACGCGATCATCATCGCGTCGTACGTGGCGAAGTTCCGCGCCGAGTTTCAGGCCCACATCGACCTCGGCGCCTGTCCTTTGGGCGGCGAGTCGTCGCTGGACGGTGTCCTCTCCCCGATCCAGATGCACACCCGCTCCCGGGTCGCGGAGGTCGCTGGGTGACCGTGTTCCAGGCAGCCGACGCGTTTCAGCAACGATGTGTGTCGGGACTGTCACTGCCGGTCGGTGGCCTAGCAGCGCCGAATCGCTCCTCAGCAGGGATGTTGCGAGCAGGCGACAGCGCTCTTCGGGCCATGGCACCTGGTCAGACCAAGATTTCAGAAGTGCCACGAACGCTCCACAGGGAGCGGTCTTGACGCAGACGGCGGCCGGCCGGGTCACCGTCACGATCGACGAGCGGCAGGTTCAGGTGCCGAAGGGGACCGGGCTCGTCGAGACGGCGGCTGCGGCCGGAATCGAGATTCCCGTCTTCTGCTACGAGCCGCGGCTCGGGCCGCCGGTCGGCGCCTGCCGCATGTGCCTCGTCGAGGTCGAAGGGATGCCGAAGCTCCAGGCCGGCTGCACGCTCACGGCGCAGGACGGCATGATCGTTCGCACCGCGCGCAGCTCGGAGAAGGCAGCCGACGGACAGGCTTCGACGCTCGAGTTCATCCTCGTCAACCACCCGCTCGACTGCCCGGTCTGCGACAAGGGTGGCGAATGCCCGCTCCAGGACCTGACGTTCCGGTACGGGCCGGGCAACACGCGCATGCAGTTCCCGAAGCGGACGTTCGAGAAGCCGATCCCCATCTCTCCGCTGATCGCGCTCGATCGCGAACGCTGCATCCTCTGCTACCGGTGCACGCGCTTCAGCGAATCGGTCGCAGAGGACGGACAACTCGTGGCGATCAATCGCAGCTCACAGTCGGTGATCGCGACGTTCGAGGATGAGCCGTACAAGGGGCACTTCTCGGGAAACGTCACCGAGCTCTGTCCCGTCGGCGCGCTCACCTCGACGCAGTACCGATTCGAAGCACGGCCCTGGGAGATCCAGAACGTCCCCTCGGTCTGCGGCCTCTGCCCCGTCGGCTGCAACATCGCAGCGACCACGCGTGAGGGCAACGTCAAGCGGATCCAATCGCGCAACCACCCGCAGATCGACGAGGGATGGCTCTGCGACAAGGGACGTTTCGCGTACTCGCACCTAACCGCGCCGGACCGGGTCACAGCGCCGCTTCGCAAGGCCGGCCGCCGTCGCTTCGAAGCGATCTCGTGGGACGAGGCCTACGACGAGGCCGAGCGCCTCCTCCGCGAGGGTGGCGCCTCGACCGTCACCGCCCTGTCCGGCGGCGAATCGGTCGAGGAGGCCTACGGGTTCGCCAAGCTCCTGCGGCAGGGCCTCGGAGCGCATGGCGCCGTGCTGCCCGAGCCGGTGCCCGATTCGCTCGACGCCTGGCGGGCGCCTCTCTCGGCAATCCGCGACGCGAAGACGGTGGTCGTCCTCTCGGACGTTCCCGTCGTCGAGAGGGCGCCGATCGTCGACCTGTGGATCAAAGCCGCCCGCCGCGCGGGCGCCACCGTCTCGTACGCCGTGCCCGATGGCCCGGTCGACGTACTGATCACCGACGACGAGGCGAACGCCGCGCGCGTGACGGCCGGAAGCGTCTACTACCTCGCGCTCACCCCGAACGGCCGCGGCGTCACCGACGCATGGAGCGCCGCCGGTGACGGAGAGCCCGGCGAAGAAAAGCCTCGCCTGCTGATCATCTCGGGCGACGAAGCCGCAACGGACCCGAACGTCCGCGCGCTCGCCGCCGACGCGGGCCTCGTGATCGGGATCGGGATGTTCGAAGAGAGCTTCCGCGGCCTCGCTGACCTCGTCATCCCGGGCACGAGCTACCTGGAGCGCGACGGCACGACGATCAACCTCGAAGGCAGGCTCCAGCGCCAACGCCGCGCCGTGCTCGCGCCCGTGCCCGACGCACTGGCCTGGATCGCGAAGCTCGCGGGTCGCTTCGGCGTCGACCTTTCGCCCCACGCCGCCGTCGTGTTCGGCGAGATCTCGGAGCAGTGCTTCGGGGGCATCAGCTTCGGCGACATCGGCGAGCAGGCGGACCTGCCGCCGCGGCCGGAGCGGCCGACGACGATGGCCCCGCCGACAACCCCGGCACCACCTCCGGCAGGGCTGCGCCTGATCGCGTACAGGCCGCTCTTCTCGGGAGCTGCGGTCGAACGCACGCCGGAGCTCGCGTTCCAGGCCCCGGACGCGGAGGTGCAGATCTCCGCCGCGGACGCAACGGCGCGGGGCATTCGGAGCGGTGCGCTTGTGACCGTCTCGTCGAACGGCACGTCGGTCGAGCTCCGCGCGCGTGTTGCGCGCGACCTCAGCACCGGCGCGATCCGCATCGCGCAAGAGCACGCGGGCAACCTGCACCCGACGGTCGAGGTGGCTGCGCGGTGATGCACCACGAGGCCTGGTGGATCACGATCCCGAAGGCGTTCCTCGTGATCAACGTCGTGATGGTCTTCTTCGCCTTCACGACCTGGCTCGAGCGAAAGCTCCTCGGCCGCATGCAGCTTCGCTTCGGGCCTAACCGTGCGGGCCCCAAGGGCCTGCTGGTGCCGATCGCCGACCTGCTGAAGCTGATCCGCAAGGAGGCGTTTGCGCCGATGGCGGCCAAGGAGCCGCTCTACATCATCGCGCCCATGGTCTCGATGTTCACCGCGCTCGCCGCGTTCAGCGTCCTGCCCTTTGGCGCCGGCTGGAACGTGTGGGGCCACCACGTGAACGGCGCGGTGGTGAACATCCCGATCTCGCTGATCCTGATCTTCGCGCTCGGTTCGCTCGGGATCTACGGCTTCATCGTCGGAGGCTGGGCGTCCGAATCGAAGTACTCGATCCTCGGCTCGATGCGCACGTGCGCGCAGCTCGTCTCGTATGAGGTCTCGCTCGCGCTGAGCGTGCTCGGGGTCGTTCTGATGGGCCAGTCGCTGAACCTGCAGGGGATCGTCGACAAGCAGCAGGCAACGTTGTGGTTCTTCATCCCGCAGTTCGTCGGCTTCGTCGTGTTTCTCATCGGCGGTGTCGCCGAGACATCGCGCCCGCCGTTCGACCTCCCGGAAGCAGACACCGAACTCGTCGCCGGCTACCACACCGAATACTCCGGTATGCGCTGGGGCCTCTTCCAGGCGGCCGAGTACATCAACATGATCACGCTCTCCGGCCTCTGCGTGACGCTCTTCTTCGACGGCTACCACTTCCCGTGGGTGCACTCGCTCGACGTGCTCGGCCCGCTCTGGTTCGTGCTGAAGCTGTTTACGCTCGTCGCCATGTTCATCTGGCTGCGCGCGACTCAACCGCGTCTGCGCTACGACCAGCTGATGCGCTTCGGCTGGAAGATCCTCCTTCCCGTCGCAACGGTGAACGCACTCGTGACGGCATTCCTGGTGGTGCTCATCAAATGAGCTTCGTCGTCCCGAACACGCTGAAGGGCTTCGGCGTCACGCTGAAGCAGGTCTTCAAGAAGCCCATCACGCAGCAGTATCCGGAGTACAAGCGGCCGGTGTATCCGCGCTACCGCGGCCGCCATCGCCTGCACCGGCACGAGAACGGCCTCGAGAAATGCGTCGGCTGCTCACTCTGCGCCGCCGCGTGCCCCGCCGACTGCATCCGCGTGGTCGCTTCCGAGAACACCGCGGACAATCGCGTCTCGCCGGGCGAGCGCTATGCGCGTATCTACGAGATCAACCTCTCGCGCTGCATCTTCTGCGGGTATTGCGAGCTCGCATGCCCGTTCGATGCAATCACGCTCGGCAACGAGTTCGAGATCTCGGAGCACAACCGCGACGACCTGATCTACACGAAGGACATGCTGCTCGCTCCGCCCATCAAGAAAGTGCCGGTGGCTGACCGCGATCTCTACGACACGCCGATCCCGTACTACCAGGATCATTCGTAGTGGCGAACTTCCTGGTCTGGGTCGTGTGGTTCGGCGCCGCTTTCGCGTGCCTCACGAGTGCGCTCGCCGTCGTCAGCTTCCGCAACCCGTTCTACTCCGCGCTCGCCCTGATCGGGAATCTCGCGTCGCTTGCGGTGCTCTTCTTGCTGCTTTCAGGCGAATTCGTCGCCGCGGGCCAGGTGCTCGTGTACGGCGGGGCTGTGATGGTGATGTTCCTCTTCGTGATCGCCTACCTCGGCGACCGCAGCGATGACTCCCCCTGGTCCGGCGGACCGACATGGCAGATCGTCGGCGCCGTGCTCGCGGGCGGCGCCATCCTCGCCGAGGTCGTCGTCGTCGTCGGCCTCAAGGCGGGCGGCTTTCTCGGTCACGCGCGCCAGGTCGACCGAAGCTTCGGCTCGCCGGAGGCCATCGGGCGGCTCTTTCTGACCGACCACCTCCTCGCCTTCGAGGTGACGTCGATCGTCCTCCTCGTCGCAGCGGTCGGCGGAGTCGTGCTCGGCTCGCACGCGCGCACCTTCGACACTCCCGGGGAGCACGATGCACGGACCTGACATCCGCTGGTACGTGATCCTTGCGGCGCTGCTCTTCACCACGGGCGCGCTCGGCGTGATGCTCCGGCGCTCGCCACTCATCATCCTCCTCTCCGTCGAGATCATGCTCAACTCCGCGAACCTGCTGCTGATCGCGTTCTCGCGCTTGCACGGCCGCGAGGACGGGCAGATCTTCGCGATCTCGGTGATGGCTGTCGCTGCATCGGAGGTCGTCGTAGGCCTCGGCCTGATCGTCGCGATGGGGAGACGCAACATCGAGCTCGACGTCGACAAGCTGCGGACGCTGAGGGGCTGATGAGGGCCGCGACCTGGGTCTGCCTGCTGCTGCCGCTCGCCTCCGCGCTCGCGATCACGCTCGGTGGAACTCGGATTCGACGGCGCGTTGCGGGCTACATCTCGACGGCGACAACAATGGGCTCCTTCGCCGCTGCGGTTTTTGTCTTCGCCCGCATGCTGGGGGAGCACGCGGGCAGCCGCGGTCACATCACGACGTCGTGGACATGGCTCGCCGCAGGGCAGTATCACTTCGGATTCACGCTCCTCGCCGACCAGCTAAGCGTGATGATGATGCTGATCGTCGCCGGCGTCGGCTCCTTGATCGTCGCGTACTCCGTGGGCTATATGGAAGGCGAGGACGAGGAGCGGCGGTACTTCGCCTACATCTCGCTCTTCGTCTTCTCGATGCTGCTCCTCGTTGAGGGCGGCAACCTCTTGCTCCTGCTCGCCGGCTGGGGCATGGTCGGGCTCTCGAGCTACCTCCTCATCGGGTTCCATCAGGACCGACCCGCCGCCGTCGCCGCTGCGAAGAAGGCGTTCGTGATGAACGCGTTCGGTGACGCAACCATGGCCCTCTCGCTCTTCCTGCTGATCCAGCACACCGGCCATCTCGACTACGCGACGGTGTTCGCCACGTCGCCCCACGGCGGCGCGGTCGCGAACCTGATCGCGCTCGGCCTGCTCGGCGGCGCCCTCGCGAAGTCTGCGCAGATCCCGCTGCACACGTGGCTGCCGGATGCGATGGAAGGCCCGACACCGGTGAGCGCACTTATTCACGCAGCGACGATGGTGACCGCAGGCGTGTACCTGATCGTGCGTACGCATCCACTGTTCGAGAACGCGTACGTGATCCAGGACCTGGCCGCCGGGCTCGGCGCAGCGACGCTCCTGATGGCGGGTCTCGTCGCGCTCGTGCAGACGGACATCAAGCGCGTGATCGCCTACTCGACGATGTCGCAGATCGGCTACATGTTCGTCGGCGCCGGGCTCGGCGCGTACCCGAACGCCATGTTCCACCTCATGACGCATGCGTTCTTCAAGGCCCTCCTTTTCCTCGCGGCGGGAATCGCGATCCACGCGGTCGTCGGCGAGCAGGACATCCGCAAGCTCGGGGGCATCGGGAAGCTGATACCGCAGACGAAAATCGTCTTCCTGATCGGCTCGCTCGCGCTCGTCGGCATCTTCCCGTTCGCCGGTTTCTTCTCGAAGGACTCGATCCTCGCCGCGGCGCTAGCGCACGGCTGGTACGGCACGGTCATCTGGGTCGCCGGCATGATCGGCGCCTTCCTCACCGGCCTGTACGCCTTCCGGCTCTTCTTCATCGTCTTCACCGGCGAGCCGACGGCGTTCGCGCGAGAGCACTTCCACTCCCACCATGGCCAGGAAGGGCCGCTCTCGATGCGCTGGACGGTCGGCGCGCTCGCGCTCCTCTCGGCGATCGGCGGCTTCCTCCAGTTCGCGCCGATCTGGCATCCACTCTCGACGTGGCTCGGCCCGGCCGCGCGGCCTTTCACCGAGCCCTCCAACACGCAGGAATGGCTCTCGTCGGGGATCGCGCTCACCGCCGGGCTGGCAGGGATCGCCGTCGCGTGGGCGATCTACTCCGCGAAGCGCGCCCGGGCACCGAAGGCGCTCGCGCTCTTCGAGCGGAAGTTCTACTGGGACGAGCTCTACGACCTGCTCTGGTACCGGGCCAGTGACCTCGTCGCGCGCGGCTTCTATGCGCTCGTCGAGCGGCCGCTCATCGGCGGCTCGCTGACCGCCCTCTCGGGTGGCGCAGGGCTCGGCTCGCGGGAGCTCGGCCGCGCACAGAACGGTCTCGTCCGCTCGTACGCCCTCGCCCTCGCGGGCGGTCTCGCCGTCCTCGCGGTCGTCTTCCTGGCGGCTCGCTGATGGACGCCTGGCTGACGACGATCCTGATCATGCTGCCGCTGGCGGGTGCGCTCGTCGTTGCGCTCGCGCCGCTGCCGGCGTACTGGCTCGGCTCGCTCGCGGCATTGATCTCGCTCGTCGAGGTCGGATTCTGGATCACCGCCGCCTCGAAGTTCTCGTTCGGCACTGCGTCTCTACAACTTTCTCAGGAACACTCGTGGTTCAGCGACCTGCATGTCAGCTATCACGTCGGGCAGTACGCGTTCTCGCTCTGGCTCGTCGGCATGACAGTCGTCGTGATGGCGGCCTGCACGATCTACGGCTGGTGGGTGAGTCGCGAGCGGGCGCGGGCCTACTTCGCGCTCATGCTGCTGACGACGGGCGCGATCGTCGGCGTCTTCACCGCGCAGGACCTCCTGCTCTTCTACGCCTTCTTCGAGGCGATGCTGATTCCGCTCTACGTCCTGATCGGTGTCTGGGGCGGCGCGAACCGCATGCGCGCGACGCTCACGTTCGTCATCTACACCGTTGTCGGCTCGCTGCTGATGCTCGCCGCGATCATCGTCTACGGGCTCCAGCAGGGCACCTTCGACCTGACGAAGATGGGCCCGAGCACATCGACGTGGCTCTTCCTCGGCTTCGTCGCCGCGTTCGCGATCAAGTCGCCGCTCTTCCCGTTCCACGGCTGGCTGCCGATCACCTATCGCGAGTCGCCGCCAGAGGTCTCCGCGATCCTCTCCGGCGTCGTCTCGAAGGCAGGGCTCTACGGCCTGCTCCGGATCGCGATTGCGAAGTTCCCGAGTGTCGTCGACGACTGGCGCGTCGTACTGCTCGTGCTCGCTTCCATCTCGCTCGTCTACGGCTCGCTGCTCGCGTTTCGCGCGCCCGACGTCCGCGGCGTCATCATGTACTCGTCGCTCGCGCAGTCCGGGTTGATCGTGCTGGGACTGCTCGCGAACAACGATCTCGGGTTCGACGGCGCCGTCCTGCAGATGGTCAACCACGCGCTGATTTCGGCAACGCTCTTCCTGCTCGCCGGCATGGTCGAGCGGCGTACGTCGACCGGCGAGCTCGCGCTGCTCGGCGGCATGGCGCGTGGACGCCCCGCTCTCGCAACCGCCCTGATGACGATCGGCATCATCACGCTCGCGGTGCCGCTCTCGAGCTCGTTCGCAGGCGAGTTCCTGATCCTCGCGGGGGTCTTCTCGCAGGGCTGGGCATGGGCGGCGATCGGTGCGGGCGCAATGGTGCTCGCAGCGATGTACGCGCTCCGACTCGTCTCGGCGGTGCTGCATCGCGATGTCGGACCGGCGGTGCCCGACTCGGCGCTCGACCTGCGCCTCGGCGAGCTCGCCGTCGTCGTGCCGCTGCTTCTCTGCCTGCTCGGTCTCTCGGCCTGGCCGAACCTCATCTCGAGGCACGCGTTCGGCGGCAACCACGCGATCATCCAATCGAGCGGGAACGCGGCCAACACGACGACCGTCAACATCGACCAGCTTGGCGGCTGGACGAGGTACGCGCCGTGATCCAGAAGCCCCACGTCGACTGGTTCGCGCTGACGCCTTCGCTGGCGCTGCTGGCGGCGTCGGGCCTGCTGCTCTTGGTCGCGGTCTTCGTGCCGCGCAAACCACGCGCTGCGGCCGCTGCCTCCGTGGCGTTCGCCGGCTTCGTCGCCTCGCTCGTCTGGGCGGTGCTGCTCGACGACAAGAGCCCGCACGGAGCGACGCTCGTGCACGACTCGATGTTCCGCGACCGCTGGGCCGCGCTCGCGCAGGTGCTGATCGCGGGCAGTGGGGCCGTCGCCGTGCTCATCTCCGCACGCGAGCGCTGGCGCGAGGAGCACGTCGCCGAGTACTACGCCCTGCTGACTGCGGCGGGGGCCGGGATGGCGTTCTTCGTACAGGCGTCGAACCTGATGACGCTCTTCCTCGGCCTCGAGTGGTTCTCGATCGCGCTCTACGTGCTGAGCGCGATCGACATCGACCTGATCGGCTCGCTCGAGGCCGGCTTGAAGTATCTGATCGTCGGAGCGGTCGGCTCGGCAACGCTCCTCTTCGGCTCGGCGCTCGTCTACGGCGAGACGGGCCAGCTGAGCTTCGACAAGATCGCCGCCGCCGGGCACGGCCACGACGCGATGCTCGTCGTCGGGCTCGCGATGATCATCGCGGGGCTCGCCTTCAAATCGTCGGCCGCCCCGTTCCACATGTGGACGCCAGACGCCTACCAGGGCGCGCCGACACCGGTGACGGCGTTCATGTCGTCGGCGACCAAGATCGCCGCGCTCGTTGTCACCTACCGCGTGCTCGCGATGGCGTTCCCGCACGACGAGAACCTGTGGCGCTACGCGATCGCCGTCATCGCCTGCATCTCGCTCGCGTGGGGAAACATCGGGGCGCTCGTGCAGCGGAACGTGAAGCGGATCTTCGCCTACTCATCCGTCTCGCACGCGGGCTTCATGCTGATTGCCGTCGCCGCTGCCAACCCGCTCGGCGGCCGGGCGCTGCAGTACTACCTGATCCCGTACGCCGCGATGTCGCTCGGCGCATTCGCAATCGTCGCCGCGCGCGAGCGCGAGCTCGGTGTACCGGTGACGGTCGAGAATCTCGCGGGCTTCGGCTGGGAGCGGCCGTTCTTCGGCGTCGCGATGTGGGTGTTCATGCTCGGGTTCCTCGGCTTCCCGCTGACGGGCGGCTTCATCGGCAAGTTCTACGTCTTCGCCGCCGCCTACGACCACGGCATGTGGTGGCTGATCGTTGCCGGCGTCATCGCAACGATGATCTCGGCCTACTACTACCTGGGCGTCGTGCGGGCAATGTATTTCCGCGACGCTTCCGAGCTGCAACTCGCCCCGGCCGGCGGTTCGCCGCCGCGCGAGCTCCTGCTCGGAGCCGCCGTCTCGATCTGCCTCGCCGTCACGGTCGGTTCGTTCTTCGCCGTGCAGCCGTTGATCGACGTCGCGCGCAGCGCCGCGAACGCCCTGCCCCTCTGAGGGAGCGCCCGGGCAGATTACGGCTTCGCAGGCTGCGCCAGCACGAGGCGGCGGGCGAGCGGAGCGACTGCGACCGTCAGCTTGATCGCGAAGACCCCGAGCGAGGCAACGAGCGCCGACCAGCCGAGCGGCGGCAGGGAAGCCGTCTGCGTCGCGGGTGACCGCGCCGCACACGAGAGCACGAGCAGACCGAGCGCAAACGTCCACAGTAGGGCCTGGACACCGCCTACGGCATTCTCACGATCCTCGAGATACGAGCCGAACGCTTCGAGCGCCGCGACCGCTGCGAATGGAATCGCACCGAGCAATGCGTCGAATGCGAGGCCGTGTGCCCCGCGACGATCCGCCAGCGCGGCGAGCAGAGCGAGCAGGGCCGGAAGCGATCGGCGTCCCATGTGCCGGAACTTTCGCTCTCGGGCCGGACGGTCCTTCTATGCTCACGCAGGTCCCGAGGGCAAAGGAGTCTTGCATTGGCACATCTCAGCTGGCTCGGCCACGCCTCGTTCCGAATCGACACCGGGAGTGGCAAGCGCATCTACGTCGATCCGTTCCTGCAGAACAACCCGAAGACACCAGACTCGGAGCGAAAACCCGAGCGCGTCGACATCCTCGCGCTCACGCACGGTCACTCGGATCATGCCGGCGAAGCCGCGCTCCTCTCGCAGGCATTCCCCGAGGCCGAGATCGTGGCGCAGGTCGAACTGAAGCGCTGGCTGGGCACGCAGGGCGCGTCGGTCGGCGAGTTGCCGGGGATCAACAAGGGCGGCACACAGGAGATCGACGGCATCCGCTTCACACTCACGAACGCCTTCCATTCGTCGAGCTCGGAGCAGGGGGAGTATCTCGGCGAGGCCTGCGGCCTCGTGATCCGCTTCGACGACACGTCGATCTACTTCGCGGGGGACACCTGCGTTTTCGGGGACATGCAGCTGATCGCGAAGCTCTACAAGCCGGACGTGGCGGTCCTCCCGATCGGCGACTGGTTCACGATGGGGCCGGAAGAAGCAGCCCTTGCGCTCGAGCTGCTCGGGAATCCGCGCTGCGTTCCCTCGCACTGGGGAACCTTCGGGCTGCTCACGGGCACGCCTGACGCGCTCGCCAAGCTGACGAGCGCGAAGATCGAGCGGATCGAGCCGGGAGAGTCGATCGAGCTGTGAGACAGCGCTGGTTCGGTGCGACCGGGCTTCGTGTCGACGAGATCGCGTTCGAGGGCGAGCTCGACCTGGACGGCGCACTCGTGCTCGAGTTGCTGGACGTCGAGCAGCTCGTCGCGGCGCATGCGCAGGGCCAGCCGGTGGTCGTGCGTGCGCGCGATGCCCGCGAGGTGAAGGCCGCGCTTGCCCGTCCCGAGGTCGCCGCCGCACTCGTCAACGACCGCGCGCTGCTCGACCTCGACCTGACCGAGCTCACCTATGGCTGAGCGGGTCATCGCCACGTACTCCATCGCTGCCTGCGACCTCGACGCCGGGCACTGGGGCGTCGCAACGCAGTCGAAGTTCCTGGCCGTCGGGTCGGTCGTCCCGTGGGCCGAGCCGTTCGTGGGAGCGATCGCGACACAGGCGTACGCGAACCCCCGCTACGGCCGCGACGGGCTCGAGTTGCTGCGTGAGGGGCTCGGGGCGGCCGAGGTCGTCGAACGGTTGACCGATGCCGACGACGGGCGCGATCAGCGTCAGCTCGGTGTCGTCGATGCGAAGGGCGGGAGCGCCACCTATACCGGTGGCGCCTGCATGGACTGGGCGGGCGGTCTCGCAGGCCTGAGCTTCGCGGCGCAGGGGAACATCCTCGTCGGCGAAGAGACGGTCGCGGCGCTCGCGACGACGTTCTCCGCGACGGAGGGGCGGTCGCTCGCCGATCGGCTGCTCGAGTGCCTCGCGGCGGCTCAGGCCGCGGGCGGCGACCGCCGTGGCCAACAGTCGGCGGCGCTCCTCGTGGTCGAACGCGACGGCGGCTACGCGGGCCTCTCCGACATCCTCGTCGACCTTCGGATCGACGATCACGCGCAGCCGGTCGCGGAGCTCGCCCGGCTGTATGAGATGCATCACCTCCTGTTCGGCAAGACGCCGCGCGGCGAATGGGTGGCTGTCGATGCCGAGGTACGAGCCGAGCTCGGCGATCGGCTGGCCCGGCTCGGCTACGCGGGCGAACTGGAACTCGCACTCGGAAACTGGGCGGGCACGGAGAACCTCGAGGAGCGGGTCGACGGCGTCGCGCAGATCGATCCCGTCGTGCTCGGAGAATTGCGCAAGCGATGAGTGAGGACGGCTACGTGATCCTCTCGATCGACGACCTCGACCGTTTTCCGGGCGCGACCGACGAGGCTCCGATCCTGATGCCGGTGCGCCGGCGCGCCGGCTTTCGCCCGTTCGGCATCAATTGCTTCGCCGCCCCGCGACCCGGTCAACGCGTGATCGAGCGCCACTTCGAGCGCGATGGCGACGAGGAGCTCTACGTCGTCCTGCGCGGCGAGGCGACGTTCACGGTCGGCGACGAGACGTTCGGCGCGACATCAGGGACACTCGTGCACGTCACTCCCGGCACCGTTCGCGAGGCGATTGCAAGAGACGAGGACACGATCGTGCTCGCAATCGGTGCAAAGCCGGGCGAGGCCTGGGAGCCGGCGCCCTGGGAGGACTTCCACATCGCGTTCGCGGCACGCCGGTCGGGCGACGCCGCCGCCGCGCGCTCGCTGATCGCCGAGACACTCGCACGTCACCCGAACGAATGGCAGGGACAGTACAACGCCGGCTGCTTCGAGGCGCTCGAGGGTGACACCGAGGCCGCGTTCGCGCATCTGCGCCGCGCGGTGGAGCTCGGGCCGTCGGACGTTCGCGAGTACGCGCGCGACGATGTCGACTTCGTCGCGCTACGCGACGACCCGCGCTTCACGGAGCTCGTCGGTTGAGCGTCACCCACGTCGACGACCTCGACCGGATCGAGATGCCCAACGGATTCGTCTGGCGGCCTGTCCGCCGTCACTTCGGCATTCGTGCGTTCGGTGTGAACGCCTATACGGCGAGCGAGGTCGGAGGCCCTGTCGTCGAGGAGCACACCGAAAGCCAGCTCGGCCATGAGGAGATCTACCTCGTGCTCCGCGGGCGCGCCCTCTTCACGATCGGCGGAAACGAGCACGAGCTCGCGGCCGGACAGCTCGTCTTCGTGCGCGACCCGGCGCTCGAGCGCGGAGCGATCGCTCTCGACGGCGACACGGTCGTGCTCGCGCTCGGGGGGAAACCCGGCGCACCCCACACCGTGTCGGCGTGGGAGACAATGTTCGCGTCCGTGCCCGCCGCTCGCGACGAACGCTTCGACGAGGCGATCGCGATCCATGAAGAAGCGCTTCGCGAGCAGCCAGAGCATCCCGCGCTCCTCTACAACCTCGCCTGCATGGAGGCCCGTGCAGGGCACCACCTCGACGCCCTGCTCCGCCTGAAGCGGGCGGTCGCGCTGGAACCGAAGTGGGCCGCGGAGGCGCGCGCCGACTCGGACTTCGCGGCGATCCGCCACGAGCCCGGCTTTCCCGCCTAGAGGATCAGCGGCGATCGCCAGGCAGCCGCGTGCCGCCCGCGAGGGCGCGAAACGCCGGCACCGGGTCGGCCTCAGGCCGCGCAACGACGAGCACCGCGCCGAACCCGTCTTCCGGTGTCAACGCATCGACGACGAGCTGCAACCCGACTGCGAGCGCGAAGGCCTTGTGCGCCTGCGCCCCGCCGAACGGAACGAGCTCCTCGGCGCGCGCGCGGCCGGCGAGCACATCGCCATGGGTGACCGCGCCCATCGAGACGTCGGCGACGACCGGGCGGCCGTCAGCGGCAGGCACCGCGATCGCAAGCGGATTCGTCCCGGTCAGCACCGTACCGCCGCCGGGAGAGGCGAGACGCCGGGGCGACGTCGCTGTCAGCAGGGCGACGAGGCCGGCGTCGGCGAGCGCCCGCACCCAGTAGCCGAGTGCCCCGGTCGGGAAGGTCCGCGAGCAAACGACGAGCCGCGCGTGCTCCGGCGGCGCAGCGATCTGGGCGGCGACGACCGCGGCCAGCGTCAGGTAGCCGAGCGCACCGGCACCGTCCCAGCGCTCGTACCCCGGCTCACTGACGACGCGCCGGGGTCGCGCGTCAACCGCGAGGTCATCCCAGGTCTCGAGCCACTCGATCCGTGAGAGCCCGTGCCCGAGCTGCCCGCGGCGCTCCGCGTCGAGAAAGTGCGCCGCAAGCGTCTCGACATCCTCGCCGCGAAAACCGAGGGCGGAGAGGCGCGGGCGGGCGTCGTCAGGACGCACGCCTGCGTCCCGCACGCCAGAGACCCGAGGCAAGGGCAACCGCGAGCAGCGCGCGCGGGCCGAAGCGTCTCGCCGGCGACGGCACGAGCCGTTCGCTGAACTCGAGCACCGGCCAGCCGCGCTCGCGCGCCACCCTGCGCAGCCGCGAATCCGGATTGACCGCCACCGGATGACCCACGGCCTCGAGGAACGGCACGTCGCTCGCAGAGTCGGAGTAGGCGGTGCACTCCGGGAGGACGAGACCTTCGGCGGCCGCCAGAGCGCGCACCGCCTGTGCCTTGCCCTCCCCGTGAGCCGCCCGCAGCGACTTGCCCGTGTAGACGCCATCCTCGATCTCACAGGTGGAGCCCACAGCGCCGTCGAACCCGAGGTCGTCGGCGATGTGCTGCACGATCTCCTGCAGGGTTGCGGAAACGATGTACACCCGCTCTCCCCGCTCGCGGTGCTGCTGGACGAGCCGAAGCGGCTCCGCGTAGAGGAGTGGGCGGAGCACCGGCTCCATCGCATCTCCGACGAGATGCTGAAGCTCGACGACCGAGAAGCCCGCGAGCAGGCGCATCCCGTCCTCCGCGGCGAAGCGAATTCGCTCGGCGCTCGCACCGTGCGCGGCGAACAAGAGCTGAAGCCACGCCGACCTCATGAGATCCACGCGCGAGATAAGCCCACGCTCACGGAAGGTGCCGGCGAGTGCGAGTACCGATGACCGCCTGATCAGCGTGCGGTCGAGATCGAAGAACGCGGCGACGGCCACTACGAAACGAGCGGCAGCGTGCGCGTGAACCCACCGGCGCGGCTCGCGTCGATCGACCGGGCGAGCTCGAAGATCACCTGCGCGGGCTCGGAGTCGGGATCGCTCACGACGAGTGGCACGCCCGCGTCGGCAGACTCGCGGAGGCGTGCATCGAGCGGCACCTGCCCGAGCATCGGGACACCCAACTCCATGGCGAGCCGTTGTCCGCCCCCGGCGCCGAAAATCTCGGAGGTCATGTTCTCGACCACACCGACGACGCGCATCCCGGTCTTCTGCGCCATGCTCGCCGCGCGCGACGCGACGTCTTGAGCGAGCGGCTGCGGTGTCGTCACGATCACCGCCTCCGCGCGCGGCAGCATCTGGCCGAGCGAGATCGAAACGTCGCCCGTACCCGGCGGCATGTCGACGACGAGCACATCGATCTCGCCCCAGTGAACGTCCTGGAGGAACTGCTCGAGGGCACGGTGAAGCATCGGCCCGCGCCACATCACCGGTGCATTGTCGTCGAGGAAGAATCCGATCGACATGAGCTTCAGGTCGTGTGCGACCGGCGGGACGATCATCTTGTCGACGACAACCGGCTTCTGGTGAATTCCGAGCATGTGCGGGATCGAGTGCCCGTAGATGTCCGCGTCGAGCACACCGACCTCATGCCCGAACGAGGCGAATGCGGCAGCCAGGTTGACGGCCAGCGAGGACTTGCCGACGCCGCCCTTCCCCGAAGCGACGGCGATCACGCGCGTCGCTGCCGGAAGCTGAACGCCCTTCGGCTCGGCCCCGCCGCGCAACTTGGTCGTGAGCGCGGCCCGCTCGTCGGGAGTCATCACGTCGAAGTGCAAGCTCACCGATGCGACGCTCGGCAGCGTCCCCACGTGCCGGGCGACCTGCTCCTCGAAGCTCGAGCGGAGAGGACAGCCGACGACGGTGAGCGCGATCGTGACAGCGACGTCAGCGCCGTCGATCCGGATCGCGCGCACCATGTCGAGCTCGGTGACCGGCTTGCGCAGCTCCGGGTCGATGACGAGGGCCAGCGCGGCGAAGATTTCGTCCCGGGTGGGCATCGGCTCAGGCTAGATGATCCGGTGGCGGAGACACGCCGTTCCGGGGATCCCGGAGGGCGCCCGGCGGCCCGATGCTCCTCGAATGGCCGGTATCGACGCCCGGGTTGCTGGCCCGACCCGAATCCTCGTTGACCTCTCCGCGGTGGCGGCGCTCGCTGCGCTCTGGCGTACCGGGAGCGCAACGCCGTGGCTGCAGCTCGCGTTCCTTGCGGTCGCGGCCCGTGCCTTCCTGCACACCGGCCGCCGAGCGACCATTCTGAGAGCGGCGCTCGTCACCGTTTCCGGCGTCCTGATCGCGATGGAGTTGCATGCTGCGGGCCGCATGTCCTCGAAGGACCTGCTTGGCGTGCCCTTGCTCGCCCTCGTCGTCTTTGCCTTCGGAGCCTTTGCGACTCGGAGGAGCCGCGCCGAGCGTGGCGCGCTGCGAGACCGGGAGCGACTCATGAGACTAATCGACGCGATGCCGCTCGCGACGGTGGCCTTCGACGCCGAAGCGCGCGTCGTGACCTGGAACCGCACCGCCGAGGCACTGTTCGGCTGGAGCGCCGAGGAAGCGTTCGGCAAGAGCAACCCAATCGTCCCACCGGGCGAGCAAGCCGGGTCGGACGAGCTGCACCAGCGCATCCTCCGTGGCGAGTCCCTGAAGGGCATCGAGGTCGAGCGCCGCAACGCGAGCGGTGCGGTGCTCGAGCTCAGTGTGTACTCGGCACCGATCGACGCCGACAGCGGCCCGCGTGACGGCTTTCTCGTGCTGTACGACGACATCCATGAGCGGAAGCGCGCCGAGCGCGAACGCGACGATGCGCAAACCCGCTACCGCGATCTCGTCGAGGCGCTTCCGCTCGTCACCTACATCGACCAGGTCGACGAGCATGCGACGAATGTCTACACGAGCCCGCAAGTCGTCGCCCTGCTCGGCTGGGGCCCCGACGATTGGATCGCAAACCCGACTCTGTTCGAAGAGCTGCTGCACCCCGACGATCGGGCGCGTGTAATGGCCCAGGTCTCGCACGCGAACGCGAGCATGGACCCGTTCGAGTCCGAATATCGACTGCGCCATGCAAACGGCGAGGACGTCTGGGTCCGCGATCACAGCGCGATCGTCGAGAGTGCGGGCGGCGAGGTCTTCGCGCGGGGGTTCCTGCTCGACATCACGAAGCAGAAGCGGCTCGAGGAGAAACTCCTTCAGGGTCAGAAGCTGGACGCCCTCGGGCAATTCGCCGGCGGCATCGCTCACGACTTCAACAACCTGCTCACAGCGATCTCGGGGTACGCCGAGCTGGCAGCGTCCTCGGCACGCGACGACGCCTCCCTGCGGCGCTTCCTCGAAGGAATCAACCTCGCCGCGGGCGAGGCAGCGAACCTCACGTCCCATCTGCTCTCGTTCAGCCGGGGAAACGTGGTCGAGCGCCGTCTCGTCGACCTGAACGACGTCGTCGGCGCCGCGAACGAACTGCTCACCCGTCTCGTCCGCGAGGACGTCCGCGTGCGGCTCGTGCTCGCCGATCCACTGCCCGCGGTCTTCGCCGACGTGACCCAACTGCAGCAGGTCGTGCTGAACCTCGCCTTGAACGCGCGCGACGCAATGGCAGTCGGAGGGACGTTGACCATCGAGACCGCGGCCACCGCCGACTCGGTGCTGCTGCGGGTCAGCGACACGGGAGCCGGCATGAGCGAGACCACGCAGTTGCGAGCGTTCGAGCCGTTCTTCACGACCAAGGCCGAAGGAGAGGGAGCCGGGCTCGGCCTCGCGGTCGCCTTCGGGGTCGTCGACTCGCTGGGGGGCTCGCTGTCCATCGAATCGACGCTCGGCGAAGGAACGACGGTGGAAGCCGTGCTGCCGGCTGCAAGCAGCGATGCACCGCGTGCAGCCCGTGCGGCCGCACCGACGAACCGGGCGGATGGAGCAGGACGCGTACTCGTCGTCGAGGACAGGGAGGTTGTTCGCGAGCTCGCTCGCGACGTGCTCGGGTCCGCCGGCTTCGATGTCGTCGCCGTCGCGAGCGGTGACGAGGCCCTCGCGGCGGCCGGCCGCGCAGAGCCGTTCGATGTCGTGCTCACAGACGTCGTGATGCCTCGGATGAGCGGGCCGGAGCTTGCGGTGGCGCTGCGCGAGCGCTTCGCGGGGCTGCCGGTGATCTACATGTCCGG
The DNA here is from genome assembly GCA_038328165.1 of Gaiellales bacterium. Lineage (GTDB taxonomy): Bacteria > Actinomycetota > Thermoleophilia > Gaiellales > Gaiellaceae > PALSA-600. The sequence continues at coordinate 125,923 of JBBQLT010000005.1, read as the reverse complement.
CTACACCGACGACGTTCTCGACGCGAATGCACTCGCAGAGCCGGCGACCGCATTTCTGCGGAAGCCCTTCGCAAACTCCGAGCTCGTCGAAAAGGCATGCGAGCTCCTCGACGCGGCACGCGGCGCGGCGCCGGCGGTGTAGCCGCTCAGGCCATGAGCGCCGCGGTGAGCCTGGCGCACAGTGCGTCGGTTCCCGCTGCGACGACGCGCGAGCGTCCTTCGAGATCGAGCGGCGCCAAGCCGAACGGTGGCGCATCGGGGAGGTCGATCGAGAGGCCCTGTTCGCGGACGAGGAGCTGGGCGGCAGCGATGTCTACCGACCGCGCGGCTTTCAGGGAGACAACTCCATCGAGCCTGCCGGCCGCGAGCTGGCAGAGCGAGATCGCGAGCGATCCCATGATTCGCAACCGGTGCGCAAGGCCGGTGAAGCGCGCAGCATGCTCGGTCACGTAGGCGAGCGTCGTCGCTTCGAACGAGAGGATCTCGAGCTCGTCCTTCGGTCGCTCCGTGAGCGGCGCTCCGTTGAGAAGAGCCCCGCCGCCACGGGTCGCGGTCCACTCCTCACCCGCGCCGAAGTCGTAGACGTATCCGAAGAGAACGTCGTCCAGCGAATCGCCGTCGGCGACCGCAATCGAGATCGAGAAGAACGGGATACCGCGCTTCGCGTTCAACGAGCCGTCGATCGGGTCGACGACGACCGTGAAGCGGCCGGCACCCGCAATGCCGACCTCCTCGCTGACGATCCGAACGTCCTCGTCACGAAAGCGCGCGAGAATCGCCGCCTCGGCCGCCGCGTCGACCGCGGTCGTCTCGTCACCACCCTCACCGATGCCGACCACCGGCTCGCGCTCGGCACGCCCCGGCATCGACTCGAGCACGCCGCTCACGTCGTCTCGTGCGGCGCGGCAGAGCGCCAGCCAGTCGGGCGTCATGCGTCCACCGGATAGAGCAGCAGGCCGGAGGTCAGCTTCGGATAGAAGAACGTCGACTTTTGCGGCATCGTCTCGCCGGCGTGCGCGAAGGCTGCGACGTCCTCGGCAGTCACCGGCTGTAGGAGAAATGCTGCGGCGGCATCGCCGCGATCGACGGTCGCGATCGCCTCATCGGCGTAGGCGGTGTAGCCGATCCCCTCGGGCGCAAGCGACTCGACGACGCGCGGCCCGAAATCATCGTCGGTCGCGACGTGCACGTAGCGGCCGTCGCGGTAGAGCGTCACCCCGGGCCCCGGCCCATCGACCTCTTCGCCGGGCACCTCGCCGACGCTCTGCACGAGCCGATGGGTCGGAAAGATCTCGAGCCCCGGGGCCCGCGACGAGACGAGGATCGCAAACGTGCGCGTCGCGTTCGGGTCTTCCGCTCGGAACGCTACGGCGGTCTCGTACCGGTGGTGGCCGTCAGCGATCAGAAGAGGCGAATCGATCGTCACGCTTGGCGCGGCGACCGGCCAGACACGTGTACGCACTCCGCTCTCGCTCGCGTCCATCGCCGGCTCGCCGTGAGGGCGCGAGAGCGGCGCTTCAGCGTCGTAGAGCAGGAAGATCGGCTCGAGCTGCGTGCGCGTTGCACGGAGGAGCCGCAAGCGCCCCTCCTTCGGGCCGGCGTGCGTCCGTTCATGGGGAAGCACCTGGCCCGCGTCGTACGGCGTCACCTCGACCGACGCCGCGAAGCCCTCACGCGTCCGTGCGACTCCGTCCGGGCCCGTGTAGTCCTGGGCGACCCACCAGAACGCCTCCGCGCTCCGGGTGAGCGCCCCTTCCGCCTGCCAGGCAGCGAGCTCGCGGGCGGCCACCTCAGGCGAGTCCGGCAGTGTCAGGTGGACGATGTTGTACGGGCTTCGGGCCAGGTAATCCTCGCGCGCCGCCTCGGAGATCACGTCGTACGGCGGGGCGACGAGGTCGGCAAGCGGGCCTGCGACCTCCGGCTCGTAGCGGAGGGCGCGGAACGGCGTCACGGTGGGCACGCCGCAGCGTAGTGCACCCGTCCGTAGGTTCGGTGCGTGTGTCAGAACTTGCGGATGGGTGTACGGGTGATGTAACCGGCAACGTTACCGGCCACACCACTAGTCTCATCGCTCGGTGGCGCGCGTCCGCACAGTCGGCGAGGCAACGTCCTGGGCGGAGCGAGTCGGTCTCGCGCTTCTCTTTCCGAAGGCGAACGTTGTTCTGCCGTCGCTCTGGGAGCAGGTCAACGGCAGCCCGGAGCGCACCTGGACGGTGCGCGATGAGCACGGTCAGTTCCTCGATTGGACGCCGGAGATGGGCACCATCTGGGGGCTGAAGGATGACCTCGCCGAGCTGAACCTCGTCTGTGTCGGCAGGCACCTCGCGCGGATGATCGCGCTCGTCTCGCCGCGAGTGCTGCCGGCCCTCGTCGCGGCGCGCCCGGAGCCGGAGCTCGACCCCGTCGAAGCCGAGGTGCTCGAAGCGGTTCGGGCGGCCGGCGAGCCGCTGACCGCCCCCGAGCTCCGAGAGGTGCTCGGCCGCGACAAGAAGACCGTTGAACGGGCGATCTCCGCCCTGCACCGGCAGCTGCTGCTGACGAACGGCAGGCTCGACGACGCGGCCGGAAGCTGGGGCGCGATGGGGCACGACCTCCTGGCGCGGAAGTGGCGGCTCCCGAAGAAGCTCCCACCGCGGGAGCGCTCGCGACGGGAGCTTGCCGCGCTCGTCCTGGCAAGCGCTCGGGAGTTGACAGCGGCCGATCTCGGAGGCGCGCTCGGATGGCGGCGCGCGGAGGCGGTCGAGGTGCTCGACGAGGTCGCGGAGAGCCGCGAGACGTCCGGCTTCCGGATCTGGGTACGACCGTAGACTGCCGTCGTGACGATTGCGGAGCTCGCGGAGGACCGGGTGGTCGAGGCCGTCTATGCCGTCAAGTCGAAGCGCAAGCTGCGGACGAAGTCGGGCACGTCCTACCTCGCGCTCGAGCTCGTGGACTCGACGGGGCGCATCGAGGCGCGGGTCTGGAAGGACGTCGAGCTCCTGGACGGGCGCTTTGCAGAGGGCGACGCGATCCGCGTGCTCGGGCGCGTCGAGCGCTTTCGCGATCGTCTGCAGCTCGACATCCGCTCGCTCGAGCCAACCGACGTCGATCCGTCGTCGCTGACCCCGGCGCTCCGCCGTGACGGCGACGAGCTCGGCGGCTTCGTCGAATTCCTCGTCGCCGAGATCTCGCACCCCGGCCTCGCCGGCACCGTCAGGTCGGTGCTGTCCGGCTGCGACCTGCACGCGTTCCCGGCGACCTTCGACGACCACCATTCTTACGCCGGCGGACTGCTCGAGCACACGGTCGGCGTCGCCACGCTCTGCCGTGAGACAGCTCAGCTGCATCCTCGCCTTCGCCCCGACCTGTTGCTCGCGGCGGCGCTGCTCCACGACGTGGGCCGAACTCGCGAGCTCGGTCGTGGGCCCGCGTTCACAGCAACCGCCGAAGGTCGCTTGCTCGGGCACGTGCACCTCGGACTGCGGCTCATCGAGGAGCACGTGCAAGGGCTCACCGGGGCGCAGGCCGCAGAACTTGTGCACTGCGTCGCCGTACACCACGACGTCCGCGCGGCACGCACCGCCGAGGCGGCCGTGCTGTACCACGCGAATCAGCTCGACGCGGTGGCGGCGACGCGCAAGGTCGATTGACCGCACTCGCGCTCGCGCTCGGCGCGAGCCTCGCCTGGGGCTTTGCGGACTTCGTCGGCCCGCTCGTGGCGCGCACCCTCGGATCGTTGCGGGTTCTCTTCTGGGCCCAGATCGGCGGGCTCGCGGCGATCGCGATCGCCGTAGCCGTTCGCGGCGAGGCCCCGCGTGACTGGCTCGTGCTGCTGGCGATGCCCGCGGCACTCGCCGGAACGCTCGGGCTCTGGGCGTACTACCGCGGCATTGCGGCTGGTGCAATCAGCGTGGTCGCCCCGATTGCGGGCGCGTCCGCGGTCATCCCCGTCGGCTTCGGGATCGTCACGGGCGACAGCCCCTCCGCATGGCAGATCGGCGGTGTCGCGTGCGCGCTCGTCGGGGTCGTGCTCGCCTCGCTCGAGCCGCAGGAAGGCGCCCGGCGCGTGGCCGCGGGCGTCGGGCTCGCGCTGCTCGCGGCGCTCGGCTTCGGCTGTTACTTCCCCCCGATGCACGTCGCCGGGAAGGCCGACTTCTGGTGGGCGTCGGTTGTGTTCCGTGCTACAGCGCTGCTCGTAATCGGCGCTGCAGTGGCGGCGCAGAAGCCCAGCCTGCGCGTGCGCGGTCGCGAGCTCGCGATCGTGATCGCCGTCGGGATCGGGGACACGATCGGCAACGTGCTCTTCGCCGCCTCGTCGGGCCACGGTCTCGTCAGTCTCACGGCAGTGCTCGCATCGCTGTACCCCATCGTTACCGTCGTGCTCGCCGCTGCGATCCTCAGTGAGCGTCCGGCACCTATGCAGCGAGCAGGAATCGGGCTCACGCTCGCCGGCGTCGTCCTGATTTCGTTCTAGACGCGGGGGGCGTCAGATGCATGGCGGTCACGAGGGTGCGGCGAGAACCACCGTTGCGCGATCGCGGTGGGCACGATCGCCGACAGGACGACGACCGCGATCAGTAGCGAGAACTGCGCCCGGTCGATGATCCCGGTGTTGAGACCGTAGAGCGACGTGATCGTCCCGAACGTCAGCCCGGTCGACATCAGCAGCGTGGTGAATACGGCGTGCGGGGCGGAGTAGCGTCGGGCCAGGGGATACACACCGGCGAGCTTCGGCAGCATCTTCGCGGCGAACAGGACGCCGAGAATCCCGAGGTTCGACCAGAGCGCCCCGAGCGACACGCTCATTCCGCCCTTCAGGAAGAAGAACGGCGTCAGGAATGCGAAGGCGACGACGCGCAGGCGCTCCTGCTCGAGGCGATGCTCGGCGTAGTGGCTGCTCATCGCAAGGCCGAGGACGAACGCAGGCAAGACGGCCTGCGAGTTGGCGCGCCCGCCGAGCCACATGAGCACGAACAATGACGCGAAGACGAGCTTGATCTCCGGTTCGATCACCCGGTCGCCGTACCGGCGGAAGAACCAGGGCGCGATCCGCGGCAGCCCGACGATCAGGATCAACGAGGCACCGACGAACGGCGCGATCCAGACCGTCGGCTTGACGAAGAGGACCGTCAGCCCTATCACCGTCGCGATATCGGTCACGAAGGTCGCTGACATCAACCGCTTGCCGACGAGCTCCCGGTTGAGCCCGGTCTCGACGAGCACGGCGTAGACGACGGCGAGGCTCGTCGTCGAGAGTGCAAGGCCGCCGATCTCGGCCTGGCGATGGTTCCAGCCGAGGCTGTAGTACGCGACGAGGCCGGTGATGACCGCGGGTGCAAGGAAGCTCGCGAAGCCGATTGCGAGCGAGGGCTTCCACTCTCGCCGAAACTGCGGAACGTCGACCTCGGCGCCTGCCTGGAACGTGAGAACGACGCCCGCAAATGCTCCGACGAACGAGAGCCAGCTCGGTATGTCAACACTGAAGGCGTTGCCGACGATCACTCCGGCGAGGAGCTCGATCAGCGCAACGGCGAGTGCGATCTCGACACTCGCCATCGATGCGGCGAGGATCGTCCCTGCGAGGAGCGCAGCTAGTGCGATGTCGCTCAAGACTCTCTACCTCCGTGGGCTCGAACTGCGGGGTAGAGGCCATCAGCGGCTCCCACCGCGGTTGGACGCGAGCCTCATCGCGTTCGTGCTCTCGCAAGTGTAGCCGCCTCGCCCGGTGCCATCGTCGTTCAGCGCTGCAGAAGGCGCCCGCAAAACGGTGCCAGGCACTGTTGCAGGAGTGTGACGATCCGCGCACAGCCCTTCCGGAACGGGATTGGCGTCGGCATGATCGGGGGCGAGGTCGAACGAGCCTCGGTGCCAGGCACCGTTACGAAACCGTCACGGTGGGGCGCCGGTTTGAGGTGCCAATCCGGCGGGATGCCGGCGCTGCTCATTGGGGCGGTGGGGCGGGCCTCGGTGACTGTTAGACGTTGAACCGAATGTTCAGGACGTCCCCGTCACGGACGACGTACGTCTTCCCCTCGAGGCCTTGCTTGCCACGCTTCGCGACCTCCGCATGGGAGCCCGCGTCGAGGAGCTGGTCCCACTGCACGACCTCGCAGCGGATGAACCCGCGCGCGATATCCGAGTGGATCGACTCCGCTGCGTCGAGTGCGGTCTCGCCGTTCCGCAACGTCCAGGCACGTGTCTCCTTCTCGCCTGCGGTGAAGAACGTGATCAGGTCGAGCGCGTCGCGCAAGCGCCCTGCGATCTCGTCGAGCGCGCTCGCCCCACCATCACGGTAGGCGGCAGCCTCATCGTCGGGTAGCTCGGCCAGCTCCGCCTCGAGCTTCAGATCGATTCCGCTCGGGCCGTTCTCGACCGAGAGAAGCGGCTTCGTGGTCAGCGGCTCGAGGGCGGAAGGCAACTCGGCCGGGTAGTCGGAGAGGGCCCCGCCGGCGTCGACGTGGGCGAGCACCTCGCGCAGATCCTCCACCTCAGCTCGAATCTTCGCGTCCCCGGACTTCGCCTGCTTCTCGACGCGCTCGAGCCTGCGCGCGACGTGGTCGCGGTCGGCGACGAGCAGCTCGAGCTTGAACGTCTCCAGATCAGCCTTCGGATCGGCGTCAGGGCCGAAGCCCTTCAGGACGACAAGCAGAGCGTCGACCTGGCGGAGGTTTCCGAGCTGGGCCTCGCCGGCGCCAGGGACGTCCTGGATGCGAATCGTTGCAGCCGTGATCTTCTTCGCATGCACGACCTCGGCGAGGGCTGCGAGGCGTGCATCCCCGATTGGCGCCATGCCGACATTCGTCTTTCCGTATTCGCCGCCGCCCGTCTTCGTCAGCGCCGTGAAGAGCGATGTCTTCCCGCTGCCCGACGGGCCGACGATGCCGACCTCGAGTGCCACGGGCGCAGCGTAGCTACGCCTGCCGGGATTGCTCGCGGTTCTCGAGCTGCTTCTGCAGCGATGCGAGCGCGCGATGCTGGAGGGACTTGATCGCGCCCTCGGTCTTCCCGAGGATCGTCGCCGCCTCGGCGTTCGCGAAGTTGAACACGAACTTCAGCGTCAGTACCTGCTGCTGTTCCGGCGACAGATCCTCGATCAACTCGAGCATCGATTTGCGACCGATCGACTCGAGCGCACCGTGCTCGGCGGAGGTGTGCTCGTCCGGCTCCGGCTCGGGCGGCGTCTCCTCGGGCTGCCAACGCTTGCTCGCGCGGAAATGATCCATGGCGAGGTTGTGCGCGATCCGAAAGAGCCACGCCGAGAACGGGGCTGATTGCCAGCGAAACCGTCCGATCGCCTCCAGCATCTTCAAGAACGTCTGCGTCGTCAGGTCTTCCGCGTCGTGGCGATTGCCGACGCTGACATGCAGGTAGCTGTAGATCCTGTCGAAGTAGATGAGGTAGAGCTCTTCCAATGCGGACCGGTCGCCGGACTGCGCGCGCTCGACGAGCGCGCGCACGCGTTTGGTCTCGCTTTCCTTCTTCGCGCTGGCCGCCTCGCTCATCCGGATCTTGGTGCCCGGGGGGACGCCTCGCGTAACGTCGCTTACCCCGTGGCGCCGAAGCCGACGCGGCTTTCGCGGGCCAGGCGCTTGAGGTAGACGACCTTCCGCACCTGCACGGTGTAGCGGCCGTCCTCGGCTTCGAAGCTGATGCTCTCGTGCTCACCCGCGAGGGCGCGGTCGAGATCGTCGGCCGTCGCCGAGGGCACGTAGACGCTCAACACCTGGTTGCCGTCGAATGCGATCTCGACCCGGACGCGGTCGTTGCTACTCATCACGCACCAACTCTGCCAGAACGCCACCGGTCGCCTCGGGATGGACGAACGCGACCTGCAGCCCGAAGAGCCCTCGACGCGGCGTTTCGTCGATCAGCTCGGCTCCGGCCGCCCGTAACCGGGCGAGCTCCTCGCCCAGGTCGGCGACCTCGAACGCAACGTGGTGCATTCCCGGCCCACGCCTAGCGAGGAACCTGCCGACCGGCGTGTCGGGACCGAGCGCGCGCAGTAGTTCGACCCGGTCCCCGCCCACGCGAAGGGACGCTGCTTCGACGCCCTGCTCCTCGACCGTCTCGCGATGCTCGAGCACGGCACCGAAGAGCGCCGCGTAGGCCGCGATCGACTCGTCGAGACCGACGACGGCGATCCCGATGTGGTGTAGGCCCAAAGCCGCCATCGCGGCTCAAGGCTACCCCGTGGGATCGAGGCCCATCGCGCGCACCACGCCGACCGAGTCCGAGGAGCGGGAGTCGGGCACAACGTCTGCGAAAACCCGCACCAGCTCGTCGCGGACGAGCGTCTCCTGGTCGAGCAGCGCGGTGGCGATCCTGTCGAGTGCGCCTCGATGCTTCGAGAGCAGCCGCAGCGCCTCGGTGTACGCATGGGTCGTGAGCGATGCCTGTTCGCTGTCGCGCAAACGTTTTGACTCCTCCGAGAGGGAGTAGTTGTCGGCCCGCATGGTGCGTGAGGTGACGGATTCACCCATCCCCCACTCGAAGACCATCGCGCGCGCGATCTGCGTCACCTTCTCGAGATCGTCCGCCGCCCCATTCGTGACGCGTCCGAAGACGAGCTCCTCGGCGGCACGGCCCGCAAGCGCCATCACCATCCAGTCGAGCAGTTCCTCCTTCGTCTCGAGGTAGCGCTCCTCCTCCGGCAGGTGGAGGACGTAGCCGAGCGCGGACCCGCGGGCGATGATGGTCGCCTTCTCCGGCTGCTTGCCGACGAGATGCGCCGCGAGCGCATGGCCGCCTTCGTGGTAGGCGAGGATGCGCTTCTCCTTATCGGTGACGACGCGACGCTGCTGGAGGCCTGCAACCACACGCTCGAGTGCGTAGTCGAAGTCGGCGTGCAGGAGCTCCGTCCGATCCTGCCGGCCGGCGGCGATCGCCGCCTCGTTGCAGATGTTCTGAAGGTCGGCGCCGGTGAGGCCGGCGGTCTGGCGCGCGATCGCGTCGAGTCCCACGTCCGCGCCGAGCGGCTTGCCACGCGTGTGCACGTCGAGAATGGCGCGCCTGCCCTTCAGGTCGGGCGGGCTGATCAGCACCTGCCGGTCGAAACGGCCGGGGCGCAGAAGTGCCGGATCCAGATCCTGGAGTCGATTCGACGCTCCCATCACGACGACCTGGTCGCGCGGCCCGAAGCCGTCGAGCTCGACGAGCAGCTGGTTCAGCGTCTGATCCTGCTCGCGATTGACCGAGGTGCCACTGCGTGCCTGGCCCACGGCGTCAAGCTCGTCGATGAAGACGATCGACGGCGCGTTCTTGCGCGCCTCCGCAAAGAGCTTGCGGATGCGGGCCGCGCCGAGCCCGGCGAACATCTCGACGAACGCCGAGGCGCTCTGGGCGTAGAAGCGCGCACCGGACTCGTTCGCGACGGCCTTGGCGGCCAGTGTCTTGCCGGTCCCGGGTGGGCCGTGAAACAGAATGCCTTTCGGTACACGGGCACCGAGCGCCTCGAAACGACCCGGGTCGCGCAAGAAGTCGACAATCTCCTGCAAGTCGGCTTTCGCCTCGTCCAGGCCGGCGACGTCGGCCCAGGTGACGGCCGAGGCGGAACCGGGTGTGATCTCCGTCGGGCCGACGCGCGGCATGAGCCTGACCGTCTTCCAAAGCAGGAAGACGATGGCGCACATCAGGACGAAGAACGCCACCGGGAGCCACGTCAGCGCGACATCCGACATGAATCCCGAAGCGAGAGCCATCGAGCCTCCATCGACAGCTGCGAACCCGTCCTAAAGACCGGCGATGACTTCCTCGAGGGAGGCAAATCGCGCGCCGGCCGCGCGCCAGGCGGCGGTACAGGCGAGGGTGCGAGACTCGTCGAGGCCGCGGGAAGCCTCCTCGACGAAGGTCACGGCACGCCCGCGGGCGAGCAGGCCGCGGACGGCAGCGTCGTCGCAGACGTCAGTTGCAACGCCGAAGAGGATCACCTCCACCGGATCGAGCACGTTGAGGAGGCGATCGGCATTCGGATTCGTGAAGACATCGAAGCTTTTCTTCAGGAGCAGGAACTCGCGGCCGCGGAGCCACGACGACGGTACCTCGGTGAGGCCGAGCGGGACCGGGTCACCTTGCTCGGTCTCCGGGATCTTCCTCGCACCGCGGGTGCCACGGAGGCAATGCGGCGGATAGGTATGCAGATAGTCGGGGTCGTCCGAGATCTCGCTGTCGGTCAACTCGTGGTCGTCGGCGGAGGCGATGTGCGTGAGCCCGGCCGCGCGCGCCGCCGCGACGAGACGCGCCATCGCGGGCACTGCGCCCTCGGCTTCCGGGACGGCGAGCTTGCCGGCCGCAGCGACGAAGTCGACCTGCGTGTCGACGTCCCAGAGCGCCCGCGTCACGAGACGAGCTCGAGGCGCGGGTTCGGCCGGAAGGTCCGGCCGACCTTCGCCGACGGCTCCCCGTCGGTGAGCACGATGTCCCCGGTGAAGTCGTTCGAGCCGCGAATCAGCGACGAGCCGACGCCGTAGGCATCGACCGGCACTTCACTCTCCTCGAACTCTCTGATCTTCTCGGCGCTGAAACCGCCGGAGACCACGATCTTCACCTCCCCGAAACCGCGCCGGTCGAGTGCCTCGCGGACCTTCCAAACGAGCCGCGGGTTCACACCCGTCGGCCTGAAGTCCCCCATCTCCTCCCAGAGCGACCGGTCGACGAGGGACTCGGACGTATCGAGCCGAACGCCCCAGAGCCGCGGCCCGAGCGCGTTTGCCACCTCGAGCGCGGTCCGCACAGAATCGTTCTCGAAGTCGACGAGCACGGTGACGCTCATGTCGGTCGGCGCCCAGTCGGCGAAGTGTTTCGCCGCCGCGACGGTGTCGCCGCCGTAGGCCGCAATCAGCGCGTGCGGCACCGTGCCGAGCCCGCTGCCGCCCCACCACGATGCCTGCTCTTCCGTCGTGACCCCGACGGGCGCGCCGACGATCTGGCCCGCCACGTAGGCGGCATAGCCGTCGCCCGTCTGCACGCGATGATGATCGTGCCGGGCAGGCATGAAGATCACGGGCTTGCCGTTTGCAGCCTCCAACACGTTGACGACGTTCGTCGTGATCAGCGTGCGCCGCGCGAGCGTGCCGAGGTACACCGTCTCGAGGTGCGCGAAGCTCGTGTAGTCACCTTCGATCGTCAGGACCGTTTCGTGCGGCTCGATCACGTCGCCGTCGTAGAGCGCGTACACGGTGAGCGCATCCCAGTCGTCGGCGCACAGCTTCAAGATCGCGAGCGCCTCGTCCATGCCACCGAGATATGCATGCCGTTTCTGGAAGACCTGCATCACGACGTTCGGGTTGCGGCCGTCGTAGCGAAGCGTCGCACGCGTGTGGTTGAAGTACGCATCCGTGTACCAGCCGGCGCGCATCTTTTCGACCGGGAGATCGAAGATCTCGGGGTCGAGGCGCCGGCGAGTGCTCGTCATCCCGCGGTCTCGAGCGCCAGGCAGGCCTGCAACGCGGCCTCGGCGACTTCGAGCTGACGAGCGCTCGGCTCGCGCGTTCCCAGCCGGTGCTGCAACTCGTGCCCGGGCCTGGCGAGCACGCGCGAAATCGGGCTCAGCGGATTCCGCGCCATCCAGCCGAAGATCTCCGTCGACGCGGCGAGCGCGCCCAGGGCCGCCGCCGCCTTTGCGCCGGAGCGCATGCGCTCCGGCGCCCGCTCGGCGATGAGGTTGCCGGCCGCGGTCGTCAGCAGCATCGGCCCGACGAGGTGCGATCCGCATCGTTCGTGCTCCTTCGGACGCGACTCGCCGTGCTCATACGCGCCGATCGACATGTGCTCGGCGCCGTGATAGGCAGCGAGCTCGCCGCCGCGCAAGGCAAGCGCCGCGGGCGCCAGCGAGAGGACGCTCGTGACGAGCTCGCGCGCGGCGGGACGCACGCTCGACCGGCGCAGGCCCTGTACGGCGACCGCGGCGCCGAGCATCGCCGCGACGACACGCGGGCGCCCCATCGGCAGCTCGGCTTCCGGGAGCGCACGCTTCACCTGCGGTAGGAGCGCAAAGACCTCGGCGAGCTTCGCGGGCCCGCGCAGGAGTGGGTTCGTCACGGCTGCGGCGCGCAATCGCTTGCGTCGGGCAACGACCCGAAGCTCGCCATCGGCCGTGCGAACCGCGCACGCCCACGCGTTCGGGCCATGCACGAGCACGCCGTTCGCAAGCGCCATCCCGCCGAGCCGGACCTTCTCGTCGCTCACCTCGTGGAGCGTAGCCGCAGCGCGGCCTGTAACCGCGCTGCGACCGGACCGGGTCGTCCGCCGCCGATCGTCGTTCCGTCGATCGAGATGACAGGCATCACCTCGCGGATCGACGACGTCGTGAACGCCTCGTCGGCGGCAAGCAGGGCCTCGATGCCGGCCGGCTCGGGAACGACTTCCTCGAGCTCGAAGATCAGGCTTCGGGTGACGCCCGGCAGAACCCCGCGGCCCGACGGTGGGGTTTGCAGCTTCCCGCCGCTGACCCACCAGACGTTTGCGGTCGAGCAATCGAGCACATGTCCGTTCGACGTGAAGAGCACATCATCGGCGCCGAGGCTCTCGGCCTCCCGCCGCGCGGCGAACGACGAGGCGTAGCTCGTCGACTTGACACCTGCGAGCAGGAGTGGGGGAGCTTGCTCGCACGAGTGTAGAGCGAGCCCCCGTACGCGCAGTTCATCGAGCTCGGGCGGCAACGTCGCGGCGGTCGCGACGAGGGCATCGCTCGAGCGAAAGATCCGGAGCACGTGGTCGGGCCCGGCGGCGCGCGACACCAGGTCGGCGAGCTCCGCCGCATCGCCGACAGCGGGGAGCCCGAGCGCGGACGCCGAGTACGCGAGGCGCGCGAGGTGCCGATCGAGGAGGAACGCGCGGCCGTCGTAGACGCGCACTGTTTCGAACGCGGCGCTGCCGCGCAGCAGCGCCTCATCGGCGGCCGTGAAGACTGGCTCGTCGGGCTCGAGAAGCCCGCGTCCGAGGACGGCGACTGCGAGCAGCGTCATGCGCGCACGAGCGCACCGCCCGCTGGGTCCCTTCGCGTTGCGCGCTCGATCGTCCGTAGGAGAGGCCGCGCCTTCACCCACGACTCTTCGATCTCGGCCTCGGGGTCGGAGTCCCAGACGATCCCGCCCCCGGCCCACAGGTGCAGACGACCGTCCGCGATCGCAAACGTCCTGATCGTCAGGGCGAGATCGAAATCGCCGCTTGGCCAGATCGTCCCGATCGCGCCCATCGCAGCACCCCGTCCGAGTGGCTCGCGCCGGGCGATCTCGTCGAGCGCGGCGACCTTCGGCGCGCCCGTGATGGAGCCACCGGGGAAGGTCGCCCGGAGGATCTCGGCGAGACCGATTCCGGGCCGCAACCGGCCCTCCACGGTCGAGACGAGGTGCGTCACTCCGGCGAGCTCACGCTGCACCATCAGCTCGGGCCATCGAATCGAGCCTGGCTCGCAGACTCGGGCGAGATCGTTGCGCTCGAGATCGACGATCATCACATGCTCGGCCGCGTCCTTCGCGTCGTCCACGTCCTCGCCGAGCGGACGCGTCCCTTTGATCGGCTTCGTCCAGAGTCGATCGCCCCGCCGGGCGAGGAAGAGCTCGGGTGACGCCGAGACGATCGCCCACCCCGCCCCCTGGAGCGCCCGCGCGTGCAGCGGCCGGAGCGGGGCGAGCGCGGCCGCAAGCGCGTTCGGATCGCCGGCGAACGGCGCGGCGAGATGCTGCACCAGATTCACCTGGTAGACGTCGCCTCGACGGATCGCCGCCCGCACCGCCTCGACGGCGGCGGCGTACCCCTCCGCCGCCCAGCTCGCCTCCCACCGGCCGACCCGAAACGACCCGGGCACCGGCTCCTCGCGACCTCCTGCGCGCCGGACTGCGCAGGCGAGGAGCGGCAGCTCGCACGGCTCGGGCGGCGGCAGCGCGTTCTGACGGCGCATCGGCTGCGAGAGGCCGTAACCGAGGTAGACCTCCGCAACCGTCCCCGGGCGAAGGTGCTCGCCGAGATAGTCCTCCAGGCGCTCGAATGCTCCGTCGGCGGCGTGCAGCTCGAGCATCAGGCGCAGACCGTTCGAGCGGCGTGCCGCATGAACCGAACGCCGAGCTCGAGATCTGCGACGGGAATCCGCTCGTTCGCCGAGTGGATGAGGCGGGCGGCCGTCTCCGGGGCCATGACGCGCGCCGGGAAGAACCCGTAGGCGACCGTGCCGAACGCGTCTCGCAGCCAGTGCGAGTCGGTGAAGCCGGCAACGCAGATCGGCGCGGCAAGCGCTCCGGGATCCTCGGCCGAGACGAACGACTGCACCGCGTCCCAGAGCGGACCGCCGATCGGGGACCGCGTTCCTCCCTGCCGTTCGTAGTTCTCGAGCTCATACGGCCCGTCTCCGAGCCAGGCGCGGAGCTCGACCTCCGCCTCCTCAGGAGTCTGGCCGGGAAGCAACCGCACGTCGATTGTGACTTCGCAGAGGGCCGGAATGATGTTGCGCTTCCCGGAGGCGTGCACCATCGTCGGTGACACGGTCATCGAGAGCAGCGGCTCGATCAACTCGCCTGCGAGCGGTGCGATCCCACGCGCGACGGCGAGGGCGTGGCTCGCGTCCGGCGGATCGCGCACGAGAGCGGCGAGGAACGCCTCGACCTCGGGAATCAGCCGTGGCTCGGCCGCGAAGGCCCCCAGCCGCTCGATCAACGGAGCCGCGCGCACGAGCGCGTTGTCGGCGATGCCCGGCATCGACGCATGGCCGCTGCGGCCGCGCACTCGCAGGCGGAACGGCGCACTCATCTTCTCGGCGGTCGCGCAGAGATAGAGCACCTTCCCGCCGATCTCGACGCGGTCGCCGCCCCCCTCGTTGAGCGAGAAGTCCGCGCGCACGGCGTCGGGATGGGCCTCCACAAGCCACTCGAGGCCGAAGCCGTCGCCGACTTCTTCATCGGCGGCCGCGACGAAGATCAGGTCGCCGGAACCGCGCCAGCCTTCGCGCGCGAGCGTCGCGAGCGCGACCGCGCTCGCGACTACCTCGCCCTTCATGTCGAGCGCGCCACGCCCCCAGATGTCCTCACCGACGAGCTCGCCGCCAAACGGGTCGCGCTCCCATTCCGACGAGTCGGCGAGGACGACGTCGGTGTGCGAGAGCAGCGCGAGCGACGGGCCGTCGCCGCTGCCACGGATCCGCGCAACAAGGTTCGCGCGCTCTGGAGCGCGGGCGTGAAGCTCACATTCCACCCCCGCCGCAACGAGGTAGTCGCGCAGAAGGGAAGCCGCAGCGGTCTCGTTCCCGGGCGGGTTCGTCGTGTCGACGCGAATGAGCCTCTGCAGGAGCTCGACGGCTTCGCTCAACGACGCGTGCCTGTCATGAGGATGTCGCCCTTCTCGTACGGGCTGCTCGTCCACATGACGCTCTGCCGCGCCTTCAGTTCCCTCGTTGGCCATCACTTCCTCCTTCCGAGGACGAGGAGGTACCGGCGCGGAGCGCGCACTCCCCCTTCGCTCGTTCGATAGCTCTCGTAGAGCTCCACGAACGCGTGGTGGAACTCCTCGGCGCGCGCGGCGTCGAGGCGCGCGATCAGCGCGATCACCGGAGGAGCGGACTCGGAGAAGAGCCTCCAGATCTCCTCTCCCGACGCCGCTTCCAGCCAGAGGGTGCCGTCCTCGAACTCGAGCTCGAAATCCTGGCCGAGCATGTCCTCGACGTGGTCCTCGCGCCCCCACTCGTAGGCTTCCCGACCCTCGATCGGCTCGTCGGTGAAGCGCCGGTAGAGCTCGCCGAGCTTCGGGTTCGGCTTCCACGCCGTGAAGCCGAGGCGGCCGTCAGGGCAGCTGACCCGGGCGAGCTCGGAGGCGACGTTTGCGTGATCGGGCGCGAAGACGAGCCCGAACGCCGATGCGAGCACGTCGAAGCAGCCGTCCTCGTAGGGCAGGTACTCGACGTCGCCGAGATCGAAGGACACGGCGAGGCCCTCCTCCTCCGCGCGGCGGCGAGCCTTCTCGATCATCGGCTCCGCAAGGTCGATCGCCGTCACCGTCGCGCCGGCGCGCGCCGCCCGAAACGCGACCTCACCCGTGCCGCTCGCGAGGTCGAGGACGCGGTCGCCGGGTGTGACTCGGAGGAGCTCGAGCAACTGGTCGTGCACCGGGGCGAAGCGGGCGGCAATCCGCTCGTAGCTCCCAACGCTCCAGATCTCGCTCACTTCTCAGAGCATACTTTCGGGGTGAGTGATCTCTTCAGCGAGGCCGCCGGGCGGCGGCTCGAGGATTCTGCACCGCTCGCGCAGCGCCTACGGCCGGCGACGCTCGACGATTTCGTGGGCCAGGAGCACGTCATCGGCCCCGGCCGCGCACTCCGGCTTGCAATCGAAGGGGACCGCGTCCCGTCGATGATCCTCTACGGCCCGCCCGGGTCCGGGAAGACGACCCTCGCGCGCATCGTCGCCCATGCCACCGGCAGCGAATTCGAGGAGCTCTCCGCCGTCTCCGCGACGGTTGCGAACGTGCGATCGGTGCTCGCGGCGGCGCGGGAGCGGCTCGGCACGACCGGGCGGCGCACGATTCTCTTCCTCGACGAGATTCATCGTTTCAACAAGGCGCAGCAGGACGCGCTTCTGCCCGGCGTCGAAGATGGCCTGCTGACGTTGATCGGGGCGACCACGGAGAACCCGTACTTCGAGGTGAACTCGGCGCTCCTCTCGCGTTCACAGGTCTACGAGCTCGAGCCGCACTCGGACGAGACGCTGCGGGAGGTCGTGCGCCGCGGCGCCGCGGCGATCGGTACCGAGGTTCCGGCGGATGTCGAGGAGTTGATCGCCCGGCGTGCGGGGGGCGACGCGCGCAACGCGTTGAACATCCTCGAGCTTTCGGGGCAGACCGCCGCTGCCGAAGGGGTCCCGCTCGAGGTACGGCACGTCGACGATGCGGCGCGGAAGCGGCCGCTCGTCTACGACAAGGGCGGCGACGCGCACTACGACTTCATCTCTGCGTGGATCAAATCGACGCGTGCGGGCGACGTGCAGGCGTCCGTGTACTACCTCGCAGCAATGCTCGAAGGCGGAGAGGACGGCAGGTTCATCGCACGGCGGATGATCGTGCTCGCCTCCGAGGATATCGGGAACGCCGACCCCCAGGCGCTGCTCGTCGCGGTCGCGGCGGCGCATGCGGTCGAGCATGTCGGGCTGCCCGAGGCAAGGCTGAATCTCGCCCAGGCCGCTCTTTACCTCGCCCGCGCACCGAAGTCGAACGCGTCGTATCGGGCGCTCGGGAAGGCGACCGAGGACGTCCGGGAGCGCGGCCACCTGCGACCACCCGACGCGCTTCGCTCGGCTGCCTACCCAGGCGCGCGCAAGCTCGGCCGCGGGCAGGGCTACCTTTACCCGCACGACGATCCGCGGGGCTTCGAGTTCGACTGCCTGCCCGATGAGCTCGCCGGGACGATCTACTACGAGCCGTCGGGAAACGGCGCGGAGGCGGA
Organism: Gaiellales bacterium; assembly: GCA_038328165.1. GTDB lineage: Bacteria > Actinomycetota > Thermoleophilia > Gaiellales > Gaiellaceae > PALSA-600. The sequence goes on along the minus strand of JBBQLT010000005.1, from coordinate 108,525 downwards.
TGTCGAGCGTTCGGCAGCGGCAGGCGAGCCGCACCCCGGGAGCTAGAGAATGCGCGCGCCGAGGGCGCTCGCGACGAGCTCGACGGCGAGTTTCCCGGTCTCGTTCTCGCGGTCGAGAATCGGATTCACCTCGACGACGTCGAGCGAGTCGAGGAGCCCCGACTCGGAGACCATCTCGAGCGCAAGGTGCGCCTCGCGGTAGGAAAGCCCGCCGCGCACCGGCGTGCCGACTCCGGGGGCGAACATCGGGTCGACCGCATCCAGGTCGAGGCTGACGTGGAGGAACGGCAGACCGTCGAGGAATGCGAGCGCCTCGCTCAGGACGACCTGGAGGCCGCGCTTGTCGATCTCACTCATCGTGTAGACGCGAACATCCAGCTCTGCGATCAGCGCTCGTTCGCCGGGGTCAAGTGACCGAATCCCGACAAGCGCTGCGCGGAGCACCGTGGGAGTCGGGAAAGCGTCGGTCGCGAATCCCCCGTCCGCGGCGCCGAGGGCCGCGGCGAGCGGCATGCCGTGCACGTTTCCGCTCGGGGAGGTGCTCGGCCTGTTCAGGTCACCGTGTGCGTCGATCCAGAGCGTGCCGCCCGCGCCGCGCGCGTTCGCCATCCCGCCAAGCGTGCCCATCGCGACGGAGTGGTCTCCGCCGAGCACGACCGGGATCGACCCCGCGACCGTTGCCCGTTCGACGAGCGCGGCCACCCGTTCGCATACCTGCATGATCGGGCCGAGGTAGCGCGCGGTCGCGTCGCCTTCCTCGGTCGCCTCCGGAACGTGCGAAAGCACGTCGCCCCAGTCCGAGACGTCACGGCCGAGGTCGCGAATCCGCGACTCGAGACCCGCATAGCGGATCGCCGAGGGGCCCATGTCGACGCCTCGCCTCCCGGCGCCCAGATCGAGCCCGGCGCCGATGATGGCGATCGGATTCGGAGGTGAGTCGGGCGCCATCTGGGAAAAGGCTACGTCCTTCGCGGCGAAGCCGTCGTGCCGACGGCGTCTACAAGGCCCACTGGCCGCGGAAGCGGAGCTGCGCCTCGCTCGGCTCGGCAAGGGCGATCCCGAGCGTGGCGAGCTTCGTCCGCGCGATCAGGTCGTCGAGCTCCGCCGGAAAGCGGTTCAGTCCCGCTGGTGCTGCGCCCGTGGCGAGATGATGCACCGAGAGCGCCTGCACGGCGAAGGAGAGGTCCATGATCTCGATCGGATTGCCGTCCAGGCCGGCGATGTTCACGAGCGCGCCGTGCACGAGGACGTGCGCGCGTCGCCCTGCAACGACGTAGGTCGTCACGCCCGGACGAGCGTCGACCACCGAGTCGGCCGCCGCGGCGAGCGCCGCCACGTCGATCTCACGGTCGTGATGCCCTGCGTTCGCGAGCACGACACCGTCCTTCAGATAGGCGAGGGCGCCCGCCGGCACCGCCTCGACGAGACCGGTCGCGGTGAGCACCACGTCGGCGTCCGGCAATGCGTCCTCGAGCGTCGTGACGCGAAATCCGTCCATGTGCGCCGTCAGTGCACGCACGGGATCGAGCTCGACAACGGTCACTCGCCCTCCGAGGCCGTGCGCGGCCTTTGCGAGGCCCTTGCCGACCCAGCCATATCCGACGATGCAGAACTCTCGTCCCGCAGCAAGCACATTGGTCAGCGCGAGCACGCTGGTGATCGTCGACTGGCCCGTGCCGTAGGTGTTGTCGAACGTGTGCTTGCAGCGCGCATCGTTCGCGGCGATCGCAGGAAAAGAAAGCCTGCCGGCGGCCGCAAGCGCGCGCAACCGAGCGACGCCGGTGGTCGTCTCCTCGCTCACCCCCTGCAGGCCCGCGTACAGGTCCGGCCGCTCCGCCGCCATTCGTCGCGTCAGCTCGAGGCCGTCGTCGATCACGAGCTCGGGACCGGTCTCTGCGACGTCGAGCAGGTCGCTCGTGAACTCGTCGGAGCTGACACCGTGGCGAGCGTGCACCTCGACCCCGCGCTCGACGAGCGCCGCGCAGACGGTGTCCTGCGTGGAGAGCGGGTTGCTGCCGGCGGCGACGACGTTCGCCCCCGCCTCCCGGAGGGCCAGGACGAGGCACGCGGTCTTCGCCTCGAGGTGGACGACGACCGCGACACGGCGGTCGCGCAGTACGCCGTCGCCGAGCCGCTCCCGTGCGAGGCGATGCAGGACCGGCATGTGCTGCGCGGCCCACTCGATCCGCCGGTGACCTTCCGGTGCGAGAGCGATGTCCGCGACGCGCGAGCGGCCTGCGGCGTCGGCGAAGGCGGTCATGGAAGTGGCGAGGGCCGGACTTGAACCGGCGACACCACGGTTTTCAGCCGTGTGCTCTACCAACTGAGCTACCTCGCCGCGCGGGCGCAAGTGTAGCCGCACTAAAAGAGACGTCCGGACCGGTGATACCGCGTCGCGAACGTCCCCGAGCCGCGAAGACTATGACCCGGCAGCCTTCCGGGCAAGGAGCGAGACGCCGGGTGGGACCGAGAAGTCCGCAACGTGCACGAACCCGCGCCGCTCCAGCTCTCGCCGCACCCGGCCCGGCGGCACCCAGATCGGCGTCGCGGCGCCGAGTGAGAAGGCGACCGCCGTATGGCCGCCCGGTGCAACGACGCGCGCCAGCTCGTCGAAGAACGGGATCATGTTGTTCAGCGTGACGAGATCGAACGCGCCGTCGGGAAACGGTAAGCGGGCGGCGTCGGCCTGAAGGTAGTGCTCGCGCTCGGTCACCGCCCGGCGCTCGGCTTCGCGCACCATCCCCTCCGAGACGTCGGCACCGGTCACCTCGGCGCCGGGCCAACGCTCGGCCGCGAGCCGCGCGACGCGGCCGCTGCCCGTTCCCAGATCGAGCACACGCGCGGGTGGCGAGGGCAGCGCGTCGAGCGCCGCGGCAATCGGCAGCAACCGCTCCGGGCTCACCCGCGTCGAGTCCCACTCGGGCGCCAGACGGTCGAAGGTACGCGTCATGCGGCCCCGAAACACGCGCCAGAGAACCGGCCGTCGAACAACGAGTGTTGTCACGACCCGTGCAAAGCGCTGGCCGAAGGTCACGTGCGAGCGATCCGCAGCTCGTCGCCGGCCGCGACGCCGGTGAGCCGCGCGGCGTCGCCGCGACTGATCGCAAGCGTGACGAGCCCGTACGAGTCCTCGTAGAGAATGAGCTCGCCGGGAGGTGCATCGGCGAACGTCCCCGCCACGACGGCGTAGTACCGGTCGAGCGTCAGGCGAATCTCGACGCGATCACCGTTCGCGAGGCCGAGCTCGTCGACGTGCTGGCGGCGAACGTTCGTCGCGACGTTCCCGAAGCGGTCGATCGATAGGACCGTGGCGCCGATCTGGGAGCGGCCGATTTCGGGATCGGGCACGTCGAACCGCACGAGCGCAGCGGGATCGAGCGCAGGCCCGAGCTCCTCGATCGCCACACCGCGCGCGAGGTGCGCGGCCGCAGGCGCGAAGACATCGCGGGCATGAAAGGTCCGAGAGACCTCGGCGAGGCGATAGCGCGGATCGACGAGCTCGTGCGCGGACGTGACCCCGGCTTCATCCGCCGCGAGCATCAGCAGGCCGTTGTCGGGCCCGACGAACGTACGCCCGTCGCGCGTTCGAACCGCGACGGCGTGACGATTGCCCCCGACGTCCGGATCGACGACCGCAAGGTGCACGCCAACCGGCATATAGCGGGTCGTGTTCCGGAGAACGAGCGCGCCCTGGAGCACAGCCTGCGGCGGAATCCCGTGCGCCACGTCGATCACGCGCGCGTCGGGGGCAATCCCGGCGATCACGCCGTGGCAGGTGCCGACGAACTCGTCCTGGAGGCCGAAGTCGGTGAGGAACGTGATCACTGCCACCCTGCGGACTCCATCAGATCCCGCACCGCCCCGACGAGCCCATCGAGATCGTGCGATCGAGCCTCGAGCACGACGGCGAGGCCGACCGAGCGCGCGACGCGAGAGGTTTCCGGCCCGATCGTGATTGCGGCCGCACGACCCCCCACACCGGCGTACGCGCGTGCGGCCGATCCCGAAGCGAGCACGACCACGTCACCCGCGGGCGGGTCGGGCGCAAGGAGGCGCGTCCGGTAGAGCGGCACGAAGTCGGCGCCCAGCTCGTCGATCGGCCCACGTCGAGCGCCTTCAGCGGCAGCGAAGAGCACGTGCCCCGCCGGCCGTGGGAACTCGCGCAGGAGGCCCTCCTGGGACGACTCCGAGGGAACGAACGCCGGCTCGATCCCGTGGGCGCGCAACGCCTCGGCGGTGCCCGGCCCGACGGCCGCGATCGCCGGCAGGTTGCGGCCCCGCCGGGCGATCTCCTCGGCCCCGTTGGGGCTCGTCACGACGAGCCAGTCGTACCCCGACGCGTCGATCTCCGCGTCCGAGGTGCGCTCGATCTCGATCAGCGGACACTCCACGACCTCCGCCCCGAGCGCCTCGAGCCGCCCGACGAGCGGGCCGGCCTGCGCCCGCGGCCGGGTGACGATCACGCGCAGCGCCGGCTCCGTCGCCGTTGCCGGTCGCGCCGCACCCGCCGCACGCGCAGCACGGCCCTCAAGGGGGCTCTGCGGGCCCCTGCACGCGACGCTATCCGGAAATCACGCACGTGTCTGTGCCGATTGTGCGCCGGTTTCGCCACGGGCCGCGGCGAGCACGAGCAGCTCGCGAGCGAGCAGCTCCGGGTCTGTGCCGGAGCGTCGCTCCACCCACGTGCCGTCCTCGGCGGCGATCAGCGCGTGCAGGATCGCGCCGTCGTGATGGGCGGCGACGGGCGCCAGGCAGCCCGCACCGATTGCGGCAACACAGCGCCGCTCGGGCTCGACCCGCCGCCGTGTCTTCGCATGGTCGGCGTGAGCGACGAGCTCCTCCTCGCCCACGCGAACCTGCAGGGCGAGTGCGCCCTGAGCGGCCTCGGGCAACATCCACTCCGGATCGAGGCGCGACCCGATCTCCGCGTGCAGTCCGAGGCGGTCGAGCCCACAGGCGGCGAGCACGATCGCGGCGAGCCCGCGCTCGTGCATCTTTCGCAGACGGGTCTCGACGTTCCCGCGCAGCGGCTCGACGACGACGGACGGGTCGGCGGCGAGGAGCTGGGCGCGGCGGCGCGCGGAGGCGGTGCCGATGCGCATTCCGGCGTGCAGCTCCGGCGCACCGACAAGCGCGTCACGCGGATCGTCGCGCTCGAGGAAGGCGCCAATCGCAAGGCCCTCGGTGTCGGTCGAGGTCATGTCCTTCGCCGAGTGAACGGCAACGTCGATGCGACCGGCGAGGAGCGCTTCCTCGATCTCCTTCACGAAGACACCGCGAGCGCCGATCTGGCCGAACGGGCTCGAGCGGTCGCGATCGCCCGCCGTCGTGATGGGGACGAACGCGATCTCGACGCCGGGCCCGCGCAAGACGGAGGCCGCTTGCTCGGCTTGGGTGAGCGCGAGCCTAGAGCCGCGAGACCCGATACGAACGAGCACAGCTCGACCTCCCTCCGCGCGAGCTCCGTCCGCACGCAGGTTGGCCGCGCCGAACGCGGAGGAACGCCGAGGGTACGACCACCGGTAGCGGCCGCTCATTGCGGCGTGCCGGATCCGGGGTCACCGCTCCTCCTCGAGACCGAAGAGATGCCGCACCGCATCCGCGTACGCTGCGCCGTTCGCCCCGATCGCGGCTTCCTTCATCCGCACCGTCGGCAGATGCAGGAGCTTGTTCAGAATCTGCGTGGTGACCGATTCGAGCGTGCGCCGTTCGTCGTCGGTCACACGCGCGTCGAGCTTCGCGAGCTCGGCCGAGCGGATCTCCTCGGCACGCGCGCGTAGCGATGCAATTGCCGGCACGACGTCGAGCGACGCGCGCCAGGAGCAGAACCGGGCCGCTTCCTCTGCGACAAGCTCCTCTGCTCGCGCGGCTTCGGCACGGCGACCCGCCAGCGTCTCGGCGACGACTGCCTCGAGGTCGTCGATGTCGTAGAGAAAGCAACCGTCGAGCTCGTGGATCGCCGGATCGAGATCGCGCGGCACGGCGATGTCGATGAGAAAGAGTGGACTGCGACGCCGAGCGGGAATGTCCCGTGCGAGCAGAACCGGCTCCGGCGAGCTCGTCGAGGACAGAACGACGTCGACATCGCCGAGATGGGCGCTGAGGTCGCCGAGCGCGATCGCCGAGCCGCCGAACCGGTGGGCGAGCGAGCGAGCCGCATCGAGGGTGCGGTTCGCGACGTACGCGATCGTCGCGCCCCGAGACGCGAGGTTGGCCGCCGCGAGCGCGCCGATCCGGCCGGCGCCGACGAGGAGCACCCGGCGACCGGTGAGGTCGCCGAAGACCTGCGCTGCAAGCGCGGCGGCGGCCGACGACACGGAGGCCGGGCTCTCGCCGATCGCCGTCTCAGTCCTCACGCGCTTCCCGACCCCGAGCGCTTGCCGGAACACCCGGTCGAGCAACGGCCCGGTCGTCGCGGCCTCGTAGGCGGCGCGCACCTGGCCGAGGATCTCGCCCTCGCCGGGCACGAGCGAGTCGAGCCCGGCTGCGACCCGAAAGAGATGCAACGCGGCCGCGTCACCGCGCAGCCGGTAGACCACGTCGCCAAGCGGCTCGCCGGCCAGGATCTCGAGCGCCCCAACCGCGCGCTCCTCATCTCCGGTGCCCAGGTAGAGCTCAGTGCGGTTGCACGTCGAGAGACAGACGGCGTCGCCGAGCGTGGCCGCGAGCGTCGCCGCCGCCTCGATGTCCAGGGTCACGCGCTCACGCAACTCGACCGGTGCAACGTGATGCGACAGCCCAACGAGAGCGAGCGTCATGCGAAGTGGCTCCCGGCAAGCGCCAGCCGCGCAACGATCACGAGCACGAAACCGCCGAGCGCGAGGTACGCGGCGCGGTTGCCGGTCGGGCGCGCCGCGATAAAGCCGCCGTACACGAGCCACGTGGCCACGGTGAGCGCCTCCAGCGGGTCGACGGAACCGCGATCCTCGCGGAGCCGCACGATCCCTGCCACGAGGCCGAGCGTGAGGAGCGGAAGCGAAACAGCGATCGTGCGAAACGCGAGCCGCTCGAGCGCCGCGAGCGGCGGCACGCGGAGCCTGAGGATGTTCGCGGCGCGATGCTTCAGGCGGCGCTCCTCCCAGAGATAAAGCGCGGCCAGTGCCGCGGCCAGCGTGAAGCCGGCGAACGCGGCGAGCACCAGGCCGACGTGGAGCGTGAGAAAGAGGTTGCCGTAGTGCGAGCGAGTGCCCGCCGTTGTTCCCCCGCCGACCCGCGCGACCACGAACAGGATCGCTGCGAGCGGCATGACGGCAAGGCCGAGCAGGCGAAAACGCGGACGGCAGCCCCAGATGAGGTAGGCACCGACGACGAGCCAGACAAAGAGGTTCAACGAGCCGGCCCAGGTCGACCACGGGAAGCCGTCCGAGCGGGCGGCCTGCACGGCGAGCAGCGCGGTCTGCGCGAGCCACCCCAGTCGAACCCCCCATGTTGCTGCACGTGAGGTCCGGGCCGATGCGTAGGCAAAGGCAGCTTCTCCATACGCGAGCAGCGCCGGCCAGAAGAGCGCTTCAACCATTCGCGGTTCGCTCCTTTGCGAGCTCGACGAGCTGCGCCACCTCGCGCTCGAGACGCTGGAGCTTCGAGGCAATGACGACGACGTAGAGGAGCACCGCCACGAGGACAACAAGATACGCCGCGGCCGTGTATTTCTCCGACGGGCTCATGCGAGCAGCTCCCTGAGCTCACGCAGCGACGCATCGAGCCTCTTGCCTGCGAGCTCGACCGCATAGAGCGTCGCAAAGAGCACGAGCATCGCCGCCAGGCAGACACAGAACGTGAAGAACTGCGCGCCCGACATCTGCGGGCCGTGTGAGGTGAACACCGTCGGGTGAATAAGGCTCCGCGACAGCCGGATCGCAAGGAACGAGACCGGGATCAGGACGACGCCGAACAACGCGTAGACCGCGCACATGTTGGCCCGCGCAGGCCCGGCGTCGAGCGAGTACCGCAGCATGAAGTAGGCGCAATAGAAGAGGAAAAGCACGAGGAAGAGGACGAGTTGGTCGTCGCCCCAGGCCCACCAGTGGCCCCATGAGACGCGCGCCCAGATCGAGCCCGTGAGCAGTGTCAGAGAACCGAAGATCACACCCTGGTGAATCGCGACGTAGCTCTCGATGTCAGCGCGCTCGTCACGCGCCCTCAGGTAGCGCAGCGCCTTCCAGGCGCCCCACGCGAAACAGGCGTACGACGTCAACGCGAGGGGGACGTGGAAGTAGAAGATGCGTTGCGAGAGTCCCTGATCCGTGTCGGTTGGCGCGTAGAAGAACGCAAGAGACCCTGCGAGGGCGAGCAGTCCCGTCGAGACGGCCGCGAGTGCGGGGAGCTTCACGGAGCGAATGGTAGTCCTACACCTCCGCCACGACGTATTCGAACGACGCCCAGGCGAGCAGGACGAAGATCGCGTCATAAAGGGCGAGGAACCAGAGGTAGCCCCCGACGCCGCCGACGACGATCGGGATCGCCATCGGCAGGAAGAGCAGGGGCAGCAAGAGCTCGCGCGCGCGACCCGCGACGGCCATCGCCCCGAAGAGCGTGCCGACGGTGCAGATCCCGACATCGGCGAGCGCGACCGCAGCGACGGTGCGACCGTCGACCGCCGAGAAGAAGGCGCCGAACGCCGGCAGGGCAACGATCTCCGCACAGACGAGGAAGACAAAGACCGCGATCGACTTCCCGAGCCAGATCGCGCTCCGGTCGCACGGCGCGAGGATGAGCGCGTCGAACATTCCCTGCTCTCGCTCGGCGACGAACGCGCGGGTGAGGCCGAGAAGGGCGGTGAAGACGAGTGACACCCAGAGGAGGCCGATCGCCGCATCCTGGCCGGTCCCGCGCGGCAGGGCAAAATGAAAGATCGCAAGCGCGGCCACGACGAAGAGGAGCATCGAAGGCAGGGTCTCCTTCGCACGCAACTCGAGCAGGAGATCCTTGCGCGCCAGCGCGGCGACGTCGTCCAGGTAGCTCATGCGAACGCAAGCCGCTCGGTGGCGAGGTGCTCGACGCGTCCTCGATCGTGCGTCGCGACCACCCAGGTGCGCCCACTCTCGGCGAAGACGTCGTCGAGCAACGCGAGCCCCTGGGCATCGAGCGCGTTCGTCGGCTCGTCGAGCAACAGCAGCGACGGCGAATGGAGCAGGACGCGGCAGAGACCGAGCCGCTGCTGCATGCCACGTGAGAACGACCCGACGCGCTCGTGCCGAACCTCCCACAGACCGAAGCGCTCGAGCAGCATGCCGACGCGTTCTCCCCGCTCAGGCAGCCGGTACAGCCGCCCGAAGAGGTTGAGGTTCTCGAGCGGCGTCAGCTCGCGATACACGAGCGGCTCGTGGCCGAGGTAGCCAATCGCCTGCCGCTCGGGCAGCACGAGCTCGCCGGCGCTCGGCGCGGCGAGGCGCGCGAGGACGCGTAGGAGGGTCGTCTTGCCCGATCCGTTCGGCCCGGTGACGAGAAGAAAGCCGCCGTCGGGCACCTCGAGGTCGAGGCCCGCAAACACGCGCTTGTCGCCGAATCGCTTCGCGAGGCCGCGCGCCGCGATCACCGGTACACCGTCGCGGCTGCCCGGTGGAAGCCCTCGGGCTGCCCTGCCACGACGAACGTGTCGGCGATCTCCTCCATCTCCGAGCTCCAGCGCCAGCCCTTTGCAGCTGCCGCGCGCTCCGCGCGCTCGAGACGGTCGAGCAGTTCGGGGACCGCGAGCCGCCATTCCTCCTCGAGCTGGAAGTGGCGTGCGACATCGCGGATCGCGAGGAGCATCGCCGTCGTTCCCTTCGACCACGCCGCGTAGACCATCTTCATGGCGGACGCATCGGCCACCACTCGCGTCTCGACCTTCGAGCCGGCAAGGAGCGCGGCGACCTCTGGGGCAGCGGCGCCGGAGAGATACAGCGTGGTACCCGGCCCGGTCGGAGGCCCCCCGACGATGCCACCGTCGACGAACCGTGGCTGAAGCTCGGCAACCTGTCGTGCGCGCATCGGTGAGATCGCGTTCGCATCCACGTACGTCCCCTCGAACCCCTCGGCCGCGCGCGCGACGGCGAGTGCGGCGTGCGGCGGGCAGATCGAGAGAATCACCTCGGCTTCGAGAGCAAGCGACCCGATCGTTCCGAGGTCGCGGAATGCGTCGGCGCGTGCCTGCGTCGCTTGACTCCTGCCCTCGGAGGCCCACAACACCTCGTGGCCGTTTTCCTGCAGTACGCCCCCGATCGCCGCGCCCATCTCTCCCGGATGCAGCAGCCCGACGATCACAGGACGTCCGCGAGCACGAACGCGAAGAACGCCACGGAGATGACGCCGTTCATCGTGAAGAACGCAGCATCGAGGCGGCGCAGGTCCCCCGGCCGGACGAGCGAGTGCTCGTAGAGCAAGAGCGCGGCGACACACGCGACTCCGATCCAGTAGAGGAATCCGACATCGAGGCCGACGCCCGCTGCTATGAGCAGAGCGATCGTTGCCAGATGCAGCGTCCGCGCACCGGCGAAGGCGCCCCGCTCGCCGAACCTCGTCGCCCACGAATGCAGCCCCTGCTCGCGGTCGACCGCGACGTCGAAGAGCGCATAGAAGAGGTCGAAGCCGGCCACCCAGGCCGCGACCGCGGCGCCGAGCGCCCAGGCCTGCCACGGAAGCGTTCCCTTGATCGCAGCCCACGCCCCGACGGGCGCGAGACCGTCGACGGCGCCGAGCCAGAGATGGCAGAGCCACGTGAAGCGCTTCAGGTACGGGTAGACCACGAACGCCGCCACGGGCACGGGCGAGAGCCAGCGCACGAGGGGCGCGAGCTGCCAGACCGCGGCGAGATACAGCGCGAGAGACGCAGCGCAGAAGGCGACGACGGCGGCGGCGCTGAGCGCACCGGAGGGAAGCTCACGCGCGGCCGTGCGCGGGTTCGCAGCGTCGATCCGCGCATCGATCAGCCGGTTCAGCGCCATCGCGAGCGAGCGGGCGCCGACCATCGCAAGCGTGATCCAGAGGAGGTCGTGCGTGGAGGGGATGCCGTTGACGGCCAGGAATGCGCCGACGTACGCGAACGGCAGCGCGAAGATCGTGTGCTCGAACTTGACGAGCCGGTAATAGAGGCGGGCTGCTCTCACGTCTGACGGTGGCGGGTTGGCTCGTCGGCGAGAAGGGACACCGCATGGCCGAGAGCCGGCTGCAGGATCGCGTATCCGTCACGGCAGCCGCCGGGTGAACCGGGCAGGTTGACGACGAGCGCACCCGAGACGACGCCTGCGACCCCACGGGAGAGCAGGCCGTGGGGCGTCTTCGAGATCGAATCAGCCCGCAGCGCCTCGGCGATGCCGGGCGCCTCGCGCTGAAGCACAGTTCGAGTCGCCTCCGGGGTGACGTCGCGCGGAGCGAGGCCGGTGCCGCCCGTCGTGAGGACGATCGCGGCGGTCGTCGCGAGCTCCTCGATGGCCCCCGCGATCAGCGGGGCCTCGTCCGCGACGACGCGACGCTCGACCCCGTAGCCGTCACCGGCGAGCAGCTCCGCGAGCAGGTCGCCGCTCGTGTCGGGAGCCTCGCCGCGCGACACGCGGTCGGAGACGGTGAGAACAGCGGCGTTCACTCCTTCACCTTCTCGATGAGCTCGACCGAGAACGTCATGCTCTTGTCGATCGCCTTCGCCATGTCGTAGACGGTCAATGCCGCGACAGAGGCGGCGGTGAGGGCTTCCATCTCGACGCCGGTCTGGGCCGTCGTCTCGGCCGACGCCGTGATCTCGACGGCGCCGTCGGCGATCTCGAGTGTCACGGCCACGTGCGAGAGAGCGAGCGGGTGGCAGAGAGGAATGAGCTCGGAGGTGCGCTTCGCGGCCATGATCCCCGCGAGTTGTGCGGTCGTCAAGGCATCGCCCTTCGGCAAGTCACGCAAGCGGCCGGCCGTTCCCGCCGCCATGCGCACGACGGCGCGCGCGACGGCCCGGCGCCGCTGCGACGGCTTTCCGCCGACGTCGACCATCTTCACAGCACCCGACCGATCGACATGCGAGAGATCGCTCAGCGGAGGTACCTCCGGCCGAGGGCGACGAGAGCCCGACGCTCGCGCCAGGCCGCACGGGCTCGTGTCGATAACCCGTCCGCATAGAGCGCGCCCAGCACACCGCGAAACGCGTCGGTGGCCTGCTCGTCGTAGGGGAACCACCACGGCACGCGCACGCGCCCCGAGTCCCGGTCCGAGAACTTTACCGTCGAGAGCTCGTAGAGCCCGTGCTTCGAGTGAGTTCGCCCGAAGCCCGACTCGCCGCGGCCACCCCACGACGCCTGCGCAGTTGCGTACGAGTACGCGTGGTCGTTGTGCCAGACCGAGCCGGCGCGGACGCGTCGCGCGAAGCCCTGCGCGCGACGGGCGTCGCGCGTCCAGACGGAGGCTCCAAGGCCGTACTCGCCGCCGTTCGCCGCGGTGACCGCGTCCTCGTCGGTCGTCACGCGGGCGACGGTGACGACGGGGCCGAAAGCCTCCTCATGCGCGATCCGTGCATTCGAGGGAACATCCGCAAGCACGGTCGGCGCGTAAAACCAGCCGCTGCGCTCCGGTGCCCTCCCGCCCGTGAGCGCGCGTGCGCCGTGCTCGAGCGCGTCGTCGACGAGGCCCGCAACCCGGTCTCGCTGCTCTTCCGAGATCAGCGGCCCGATCTCTTCGCCGAGCCGCAACTCCCGTGCTCGCCTGGTCAGCTCCTCGACGAATGGCTCGTACAGCGCGCCCTGCACGTAGATGCGCTCGACGCCCGAGCACACCTGGCCACAGTTCATGAACGACCCCCAGAGCGCACCGTCGAGCGCGCGCGCAAGATCGGCGTCGTCGAGAACGACCATCGGGTCCTTGCCGCCGAGCTCGAGGGTGACGGGAATGAGCCGCTCGCCCGCCGCGCCAGCGACGAGCCGGCCGGTCTCCGCAGACCCGGTGAACAGCACCTTCGCGAGACCGTCGGCCCGTACGAGCGAGGCGCCCACCTCGCCGCCACCCTGCGCGACCCGGACGAGCCCCGCAGGTGCGCCCGCATCCGCGAACAGGCGCTCGACGAGCGCGCCCGAGAATGGGGTCAACTCGGACGGCTTCAGAACGACGGCGTTACCGGCGGCGACCGCGTACGCAACCTGCGTGAAGGGGATCGCAAACGGGAAGTTCCACGGAGCGATGACGCCGACCACGCCGAGGGGCTCGTGGCGTAGCTGCGCACGCTTGTGCAGAAGATGCAGCTGCGGATAGCGAAGGCGCTCCGGCGCGAGGAGCTTCGCCGCGTTCTGCGCGAGCCAGACGAGCGCGTCGAGCGCGGGGAAGAGCTCGGTCGTGAATGCCTCGAGACGCGGCTTTCCCGTTTCCGAGACGACGACGTCTGCGATCTCGTCTGCGCGCTCGAGTACGAGCTCCGCGACGCGCAGAAGCAGGGACCGCCGATCGGTGGCCGACCCGGCGGCGAACCGCTCCTGGGCCACGAGGGCTTCCGCGACGAGGTCCTGGACGGCTGCGGGATCCGTCGCGGCCACCGCGCCGACGAGCTGGAGCGTCGCCGGGCTGACGACCTGGATCTCGGCGCGGGCGGACACAGCCATGCTCGAAGGTTACGCCGAGAGCTCGGCCACGTCGTCGAGCAGCCCCTGCAGCCACCGCCCGACGTCGTTCTCACGTACGTGGGCGCGAAGTGCCTCAGCCCGCCGCCGCCGCTCCTCGAGCGGAAGTGAGAGTGCCGCATGGAGCGCCTCGGCCTGCCCGAGGATGTCGAACGGATTGACCCCGATCGCCCACTCCCCGAGCTCGGCGTACGCGCCCGCGTTCTCCGAGAGCACGAGCACCCCGTTGCAGCGGTTGACGAGCGGGCCTTCTTTCGAGACGAGATTCAGGCCGTCGAACACCGGATTCACGAACAGCACGTCGTACTGCTTGTACGCCGCGACCGACTGCGGGAAGTCATCTGCGATGCGCAGGTCGACGGGTTGCGAGCCGCCCTGGCCGAACCGCTCGTTCACGCGAGCGACGGCACGCTCGATCTCATCGCGGTACGCGACATACTCGGGGATCGCTTCACGCGACGGATCGAGCAGCGCGAGCATGGAGACGCGGCCACGCCACTCGGGGTGCCGCTCCAGGAGCAACTCGAATGCCTGAAAGCCGCGAACGACGTTCTTCGCGGGATCGGTCCGATCGACGCGGACGATCAACAACTCTGGGCGGACGGCGGCGATGCCCGCTTCGTGCTCGGACACCGCGGGGCTCGCGGCCAGCGCGTCGAACTCGGCCACGTCGATCGAGATCGCGTGATGAGAGACGCGCGGGCGCGGTCCCGGGCCGAGGATGTCGTCCGAGCTGCGCAGGAAGTTGCGAGCCCAGCGCTCGGTGTGAAAGCCGACCACGTCGTTTGCGAGCAGCCCCTGGTGCACCGCGACGCGCCACTCGAGCGGGAGGACAGTCCAGTCGACCGGCCAAGGAATATGGACGAAGTGGGCGAGCGTCGCGTCAGGCCGAGCCGCACGGACGAATGCCGGCGCGAGGTACAGGTGATAGTCGTGGAAGAACACCGTCGATCCCGGTTTGTCGTCCAGACAGGCAACGACCGCGTCGGCGAACGCGCGGTTGACTCGGACGTAGCCCTCCTCCCATGCCTCATGACTTGCCGCTCCGAAGCTCGGAGCAGAGCCCAATCCCCAGAGCGAGTGCTGCGCGAACCAGAGCAGCGGATTGGCGATCGTGTTGTAGTAACCGTCGTATGCCACGGGGTCGTGGGCGACGAGAACGACGCCGTCGCTTCCGCCGTCGGCGGCGACCAGCCTGTCCTCCTCGCTGATCGCGCTTGCGATCCACGTGACGTCGTGATGGGCTACGAGCCCTCGCAGTGCGGTCACGAGCCCGCCGCCGCCGCGCCGCTCGACTCGCGCGCCGGCCGCGTCGCGTCCATACGAAACGGGGCCGCGGTTCGAGACGACGATCAGCGAGCGGCGCTCCGCCACGTCAGAGGACCGTGATCTCGCTCGAGCCCGTGTCGTTGCCCGCGAGGCGATTGAAGAGCACGAGCCAGTCGCGGAGGAGTCGCGGCGTCAGGAAATGGCGACGCACGTGTTCCTTCCCGCGGAGCGCGCGCCTGCGGGCTTCGCCCGGATCGCGGAGCACCTCGATGCAAGCCTCGGCACATTCCTCGGCGCTTCCGACGAGCCAGCCCGTCTCCCCGTCATCGATCTGCGCGACGATCCCCCCGACACGGCCCGCGACGATCGGCCGTCCTTTCCAGAGCGCCTCGGTGACGGTCAGCCCGAACCCCTCCTTCGTCGACTTCTGGACGAGCGCGTCCGAATGAACCTGGAAGGCATTCACCTCGACCGCGCCGACGTTGTTCATGTTGCTCAGTATGTAAACGTCCGGGTCGCCGCGAGCATGCTCAACGGTCTCGTTGTAGTAGGCCCAGCCTTCCGGGTCATCGTGGGCCATCGAGCCGACGAGCGCGAGCTGGACCTCCGGAAAGCGCTTCTTCACCTGCCGGTAGGCGTCGATCACCCCGAGCGGGTCTTTCCAAGGGTCGAAGCGAGACACCTGCGTCACGAGCGGTCGCACGACGTCGATCCCGAACTGGTCGACGATGTAGGCGGCGTCCTCCACCGAGAGCGCCATGTTCTTCGGCAGCAGCGGATCGATCGCCGGCGGCCAGATCACGATCTGCCGAAGACCCGCACCCGTGGGTGCGTACTCCGGCATGTGGAAGATCGCCGCGTCGTACTGCCTGAGCGCCGGCAGGAGCACGGCGAGAACGTCCTTGTTGGGTGTCGAGAAATCGATGTGGCCGCGCCAGATCCATTTCGCTCGACGGTGCGGAAACGCGTCGATGGTGGCGGCCGGCTGCGGGTCGTGGATGACGACGTAGTCGTACGCGTCGGCGTCGAGCTCGGCAGCGTTCTCGGCGTTGTAGCGAGCGAAGATCTCGCGCTCTGCGGCGGTCAGCCCACGCGCGTCGCCCTGAAGGCTGTTGTGGATCCTCTTCGTGACGTTGTAGAACTCGTCGGTGCCGCGCATGATGCGCCACTCGACGTCGAGGCCGACATCGGCCATCAGGGGGACGAGGGTGTAGTTGATCTCTGCGACTCCGCCGCCGAACGCCGTCGCCGAGAGGTGCACGACGCGCCGGCCCTGCAGCGGCTGCGCGAGGCGCGCGATCTCGTCCATCAAACCCCGCGAGACGAGCGTCGCGTAGTCGGCTAGCGACTTGTGGCCGGCGTTGACGAGCTGGAGCAAGCCTTTAGAGACGCTTGACGAAGCGTAGGTGCGAACCGCCGTCAGGCCGTTCGCTGATCTCGAACTCGTCCGAGAGCGCCTCGATGATCGCGATGCCAAGGCCGCCCTCCGAGAGCTCCTCGTCCGTGAGCGCGTTCCGCGGCGCTCGAGGGGGCTCAAACCCTGCCCCGCTGTCGGAAACCTCGACCACGAGTCGATCGGCGTAGAGCTCATAGAGGATCTCGACCGTGCCCTCGCGCCCGGCGTAGGCGTGCCGGACCGAGTTCGTGCACGCCTCGGTGAGCGCGAGCTTGAGATCGCCGAGCACCTCCTGGGGGAACGGCTCGTCGCGCAGGCGGGCGATCCCGGTCAGGGCGAGCCGGCCGAGGGTGATGTATTCGGCCTTCGCCGGAATCGTCAGCGTGATCGCATGCGCGACGCCGCTCCCGTTCGAATCCGCGTTGCTCATCCTGACCGCCTCGTTCCGCACAGAGGGAATGTGAAACATTCGTGCCATATACCGGCCGAAATCTGAGGAAACCTGCTGCTCGTCGCTCGGGACATGATTCGACCCAGCAGAGGGATTCCCTGCCGAGTCCGTTCCCTAACCCGGTCGCTCGTCGAGCGTCACGGGGACGACACGCCGCTCGCGGCCACGCACGACCGTGAAGCGGGCGACCTCGCCCGGCACGAGCCGCTCGGCCACGATCCGCACGACGTCCTCTGCGCTCGTGACGGGCCAACCGTCGATGGCGACGATCGCGTCGCCGCCGACGCGCACGGCGAGACCTTCGTACAGCGCGTCGCGGTTCCCGGCCCGCAGGCCGGCGCGGCGCCCGGCGGAGTTGCCGGACGCGAAGGAATCGATCAGCGCGCCGCGATGCGCGGCGTACCCGTACTTCTTCGCGATCGCAGGGGTCAAATCCTCCGTCGTGATCCCGACATAGGCGTAGCGGGCGGGCTCGCCCTTCGTGAGCGCCTCCATCGAGCGGCGCGCCGAGTCGATGGGGACGGCAAATCCCACCCCCTCGAACCCGGAGGCCGAGCCGCTCGAGCGGATCTGGGCGTTGATGCCGACCACGTTTCCACGCGCGTCGAAGAGCGGGCCGCCCGAGTTGCCGTGGTTGATCGGGGCGTCGGTCTGGATCGCATCGACCAGGTTGTAGCGGCTCGTCAACGACGGGATCGAGCGGCGGATCGCCGAGACGACACCCACCGAGAGGGAGTCGACGTTCCCGAACGGGCTGCCGATCGCTGCGACCGGCTGCCCGACGACGACGCGGCTCGAGTTCCCGAGCGGGACCGGGTGCAGCGTGTGCTGCGCCGGATCGACCTTGATCACGCCGACGTCGTCGAACAGGTCGAAGCCGACGACCCGCGCAGCGACCCGGTCCCCGTCGGAGAACTCCACGTACACGGTCCGTGCCGGCTTGGCCTTGCCGGCCTGCCCCTGGCCGGCGGTCGTGATCACGTGAGCGCTCGTCAGGATGATGCCGCTCGCGGAGACGACGAATCCCGACCCCTGGCCGGCGCGGGCGTCGGGGAGGGTCGCCGAGTCGAAGTACGAGATGATCGTCACGACCCCCACGGAGCGTCGAGCAAAGATCTGCGCGGGCTCGAAGCCGTTGCCGAGGAGCGGCTTGGCGACGACGACAGGGGCGCTTTCGCTCGCCCTCGGAGCCGATTGGCGCACAATGAGCGTCGTTCTCGTCCGGCCTCCCAGGAAGCCACCGGCCTTCGCAACCACGAGCGCGAGGGCGGCGCCGAGGGTCGCGGCAACGAGGACGAGGGCTGCGACGGAGCTCTGGCGCACCGGTGGCCACTGTAGCCACGCGGCCACGCGACCGCGTCGATTTGGCTCGGGCAAAGGGCTGGGGCGTTTTCACGGGGAATCGGGCCGCTCGTCGGCACGGAGCACGAGCGTGAAGAGCGTCCAGCGGTTCTGCGAGTCGAGCTCGATGCGACCCCCCATCAGCTCTGCAAGCTCGCGGGCGATCGCGAGCCCGAGCCCCGATCCCGAGGCGCGCGTCCCGTCGAGGCGATAGAAGCGCTCGAAGATCTGCTGCTGAGCATCCGCCGGGATCCCCGGCCCGTCGTTTGCGACCGTCAGGGTCGCACGGCCGCCGTCGATCGCGGTCGAGATGCGCACGGAAGTTCCGGCGGGCGTGTGTACGAGGGCGTTCTCGACGAGAATGCGGCCGATCTGCAGCACGCGCTCGGCGTCTGCGAGCACCGGCACGGGGGGCTCGTGCGCAACGTCGAGGGCTCTCCCGGCCGCGGCCGCTCTCGGCGCGAGCTCGGACGCAAGCTCGGCCGCGAGCTCGGAGAGATCGAGCGGCTCCTGGGCAACGCCGAGCCGACCCGCGTCGACGCGCGAGAGGTCGAGCAGGTCGGTGGCGAGCTTCGTCAAGCGCGTCACCTGCTCACGCATCTGTGCGACGAACTCGGCCCGGGTCGCGGCATCCACCGCCGGATCGTCCAGCAGCTCCAGGAAGCCGCCGAGCGAGAAGAGCGGCGTGCGCAGCTCATGCGAGGCGTTCGCGATGAACTCGCCGCGCGCGCGGTCGAGGTGGGCGAGCCGCAGCCGCATGCGCTCGAACGTGCGGGCGAGCTGGCCGAGCTCGTCCGAGCCGGAGTCGACGACCGCCTCGTCGAAGCGGCCGGCCGCGATCAGCTCCACCGCGCCCTCGAGCCGCTTGATCCGGCGGGCGAAGAGGCCCGCGCCAGCGTAGGCGAGGGCGAGGGCGAACGCGAGGGCGAGGCCGCCCGCGACGAAGACCCGCCGGCGCACGACCGAAACGGTCTGTAGCTGGTCGTGCAAGGGCGCAGCGAGCAGGACGACCGCAGACGCGAGGGGGTAGGCGACCTCGGCGTAGGCCTGGCCGTGACGCGTGACAGTGCCGCGCGCGAGCGTCTGCCGACGCACCGCGTCGAAGGCAACCGGATCGTTCTCGACGTCGACGCTGAATCCGTCCAGATTCGAGTCGGCGGCGGGCTCGAGCGGCGCCGGAGCGGCGCCGAGCAGGTCATAGACGACCACGCGGGCATTCACCCGCGGTGCAACTGTCGAGGCGAACTCCTGCTGCAGGTAGACCTGCGACGGGAAGTTCGGGATCGCGACGGCCCGCATCGAGTCCTCGAGGCTCGTCAGCTTCGTGGCTTCGAGGGCGTTCCGGTAGGACGGGACGACGATCAGGTAGACGATCGCGAGCACGCTCGCGACCACGAAGAGGAGCCCGAGCGCGAGCCTGCCGGCGACGCTCCGGAACGGGCTCACCGGTCGCGGAAGCGGTAGCCGACGCCGCGCACGGTCAGGATGTACTCCGGCGTCCGGGGCTCGGCCTCGAGCTTCTCGCGCAGGTGCCGCACGTGCACGTCGATCGTCCGCGGGTCGCGATAGTCGGCGCTCTTCCAGAGCGCCTCAAGCAGCATTCTCCGGCTGAAAACGCGCCCGGGGGTCGCCGCCAGCGTACGGAGGAGCTCGAATTCGACGTAGGTGAGCTGCACGGGCTCTCCCCGCACCGCGACCTGGCGGCGGGGGACATCGATCACGAGCCCCTCATGCTCGATCACCTCGGCGGCGGCGTCTCCGGCTCCGGGCATCGTCCGGGCGCGGCGCAGGAGCGCCCGCACGCGAGAGCGAAACTCACGGATCGAGAACGGCTTCGTGATGTAGTCGTCCGCGCCGAGCTCGAGACCGAGCACCTTGTCCAGCTCGTCGTCGCGGGCCGTCAGCATGATGATCGGCACGCTCGAGGTCGCACGCAGTCGTTTGCAGACCTCGAGGCCGTCGAGTCGCGGCAGCATGATGTCGAGCACGACGAGATCGATCGCATGGGCCGCGAATTGGGCTAGGGCCTCCTCGCCGTCGGCGGCCTGGACGACGACGTAGCCCTCCCGCTCGAGCGGAAAGGCGAGCACCTTCCGAACGGAGTCCTCGTCGTCGACGAGCAGGATCGTGGGGGAGGGGTCGGGCATGGCTTCGTCGGCGCCTGCCGAGGCTCGTCTCCAGACGCCTCGAGCCCCGGCTCCTACTATAGCCCCCGGTATGACGGCAACTCTCCGCCCCGTGCAGCGTCGGCGCCCGCGACGCGGGTCACTCGAGCGCCCTGTCAACGGCCGCCTCTACCGCAGCGCCTTCCTCGTCCTCTCGCTGCCCCTCCTCGTCCTCGCCTTCAGCGTCTCACGGCCGCCGCCGCTTCCCGCTCCACTGCTCCCGCCGAACTTCGACGGCGTCGCGGCGACCACCCTGGCGGCCGATTTCGCGAGGCTCTATCCCGACCGAGTCCCCGGGAGTGCGGGCTCCCTCGGGGCGGCCCGCTGGTTCCGCGACGCGCTGCGCCCCTACGGCATCCCCCTCTCGGCCGACACCTGGCGGCAGCAGGTGCCCGGGCTCGGGCGCGTCCGCCTGCAGAACCTGTGGGCAGTCGCAGCGGGGCAGTCGCCGGATGCGATTGTCGTGATGGCCCACCGGGACGACATCGGGATCGGCCCCGGCGCGGATGACGACGCCACCGGTACTGCGGCCCTCGTCGAGCTGGCACGCAGCTACAGCCAGGCGAATTCGCCCGCCGCCGAGCGCGTGCGGCCGGCTCACACGATCGTGTTCCTCTCGACAGACGGCGGGGCGTTCGGGGGCCTCGGCGCACTGCGCTTCGTCGAGCGAAGGGCCTTCCACGTCGTCGCGACCGTCAACCTGACCGCACTTGCCGGGGCGGGGCCGCCGCGAATCGTCATCGCCGGTGACACCCCGCGCTCGCCGGCGGCAGCGCTCGTCGAGACGGCGGCGAAGCGCGTCTTCGAACAAACCGGAACGCGGGCGCGCCGTGCCAGCTTCCTCGCGCAGTTGATCGACCTCGGCTTCCCCTACACGCTGAACGAGCAGGGCCCATTCGTCGCCCAGGGCATCCCGGCGGTGACGCTCACGACGGGCGGCGAGCGGCCGCCGGCCGCGTTCACCGACCGGGCCACGAACCTCCGGGCATCCCGCCTTGCAGCAATGGGCCGCTCCGCACAGGAGCTCGTGGGCTCGCTGGACGGCGGCCTCGACCTCGCGCAGGGAACGACGAGCTTCCTCTGGGCAGGCGACCGGATCGTCCGCGGATGGGCGATCGAGTTGCTGCTCTTCGCGCTCCTGATTCCTGCCTTCGTCGTCTCGGTCGACCTCTTCGCCCACTGCCGACGACGCGGGATCGCGATCCTGCCGGCGGCGCGGAGCCTGCGCACGCGGCTCGGGTACTGGCTCTTCCTCGGCCTCGCGTTCTACGTGTTCGGGGTCGCCGGCGCCTGGCCGGACGGCGCGAGCCGGCCACCGAACCCGGCAACGCAGGCGGCGGGGGACTGGCCCGTGCTCACGCTGCTGCTGCTGGCGTCGGTCGCAGTGGCCGCCTGGCTCGTGGCACGCGACCGGCTCGTCCCCCGGCGACCGGTCGGCGCCGACGAACGGCTCGCCGGCGAAACTGCAGCGCTCCTTGGGCTCTGCATCGTGGCGTTGCTTGTACTGGCAACTAACCCGTTCGCTCTGATCTTCGTGCTGCCGCCCCTCCATGCCTGGCTCTGGCTCCCGCAGGTTCGGAGCGGCCGCCCTCCGGCGCGGGCGGTTTTCTTCGTCGCCGGCCTCGTGGGGCCGCTCCTCGTCCTCGTCTCACTCGCAGTTCGCTTCGGGCTCGGGTTCGATGCGCCGTGGTACCTGCTGGAGCTCACCGCGCTCGGGTTCGTGAAGCTGCCGGCGGTTGCGATCACCCTCGCAGGTGCGGCCTGCGCGGCCCAGCTCGCCATGGTCGCGGCGGGTCGCTACGCCCCGTATCCCGTCGGGCGTGACCGGCCCGCACGCGGGCCTCTGCGCGAGCTTGTCCGCAGGACTGTCCTTGCGCTCCGCGCGCGACGGCGCGTCAGCGAGGCTCGCCGCCGCGCAATCATCTAGAGGCTTGATGTGGATTAGAGGTGCTTGCGGGGATGGCTCGGGCCAAGCATGTCGCCCGGGTCGAGCGCAGGGCATAGCGGTGCCTACGTTCAAGCCCGACCCGGGCGAGATGCGCCGCGTCTGAGCCACCATCCGTGAGTGCCAATGATCCACACCAAGCCTCTAAAGGCCCAGGTAGCGCACGAGGCCGCCCTGCGGCAGCGCACCGGCGCCGCGGGGGAGAAGGACGAGCGCATTTGCCGCGGCAGCCCGCACGATCATGTGCGACTCCTGACCGGAGAGCGGGTCGAGCACGACGCCGTCAGGCTCGACCCGGGCCCGGGCACGCACGAGCTCATCGCGACCGTCGCCCGCCTGGAGCGCCGAGCCGAGTCGGCCCGGGAGATAGCACGGACCCGGCTCGCTTGCGCCCTGAAGCGCGAGGACAGCGGGGCGAACGAAGAGCTCGAAGCCGACGAGCGTCGACACGGGGTTTCCCGGTAGTCCGAAGACGAGCGTTGCTCCCCGGATCGAGAATGCGACCGGCTTGCCGGGCCGAACGGCGACACGCCAGAAGATCTCCTCGGCGCCGAGCTCGGCGAGAGCGCGCCGGACAAGGTCGTGCTCGCCGACCGAGACACCACCCGAGGTGATGAGGGAGTCGGCCGCGAGCCCGGCTTCGAGCGCCTCGCGTGTTGCGGCTTCATCATCGGCGACGGTGTGAAGAACGACGACCTCGGCGCCTGCCGATTCGAGCTCGGCCCGCAGGAGGAACGTGTTCGACTCGTAGATCTCGCCGGGACCAAGCCTCTCACCGGGAGCCCGCAACTCGGTCCCAGTTGCGAGCACGGCGATCCGCGGTCGCCGCCCGCAGCGAACCGACGCGACCCCGGCCGCGGCCAGCGCGCCGACCTGAGCGGGCCCGAGTCTCGCGCCGGCGGGCACAACCAGATCCCCCGACCGAGCGTCGCCACCTCGAGCACGCGCGTTTTCTCCAGCGACAACAGCCTCGACGTCCACCTCGGCGCCGGAACGCAGAGTGCGTTCGACCGGCACGACCGCGTCGGCGCCTGCCGGGACGACAGCGCCGGTCGAGATGGCGATCGCCTCCCCGGCAGCGACGCCTCCCGCCGCTGGGCGCCCGGCTGCGGCATGACCGGCGAGCCGCAGTCGGCCCGGGGTGTCTCGAGCACGTACCGCGAAGCCGTCCATCGCCGAGCTGTCGAAGGGCGGCAGGTCAACGAAGGCACGCGCGTCAGCGGCGAGAACGCGGCCTGCCGCAGCCGCGAGCGGGACCTCCTCGGCGTCGAGCGGACGCACCCGCGCGAGCACGAGTGCGAGCGCCTCGTCGATTCCTGGCAGGCTCGCCACAACCGATCACGATAATCACCACACATGAACGGTGAGGAAATCGCTGGGCGGTACCGACTGATCGAACCGCTCGGGCGTGGAGCGATGAGCTCGGTGTGGCTCGCCGAAGACAGCGAGCTCGAGCGGCGGGTCGCGGTGAAGCTGCTCTCGCCCGCGGCCGACCGGGCTCGCTTCGAGCGCGAAGCCCGTGCGGCCGCATCCCTCGCGCACCCGAACCTCTGCGCGCTCTACGACTACGGCGAATCGGACGGTAAGCCCTACATGGTGCTCGAGTACTTGCCGAACGGGTCACTCGAGGAGCGGCTGCAGGCGGGGCCACTGGACGACGGGGAGGCGACGCGCATCGCGACCGAGATGGCAGCGGGGCTCGCCCACGCTCACACCCGGGGGCTCGTTCATCGCGACCTGAAGCCCGCGAACGTGCTCTTCGACAGCGAGGAGCGCGCGAAGATCGCGGATTTCGGCATCGCGCGCATGGGCGAGGGCGGGACCCTCACCGAGGCGGGGACGGTTCTCGGCACGGCCTCCTACATCTCGCCGGAGCAGGCGGGTGGCCTGCCGTCGTCGCCTGCGAGCGACGTTTACTCCTTCGGAGTCATTCTCTTCCGGATGCTGACGGGGCACCTGCCTTTCAGCGCCCCGAACGCGATGGAAGTGGTGCGCATGCACCGCGACGACGAGCCCCCGCATGTGGCCGACTTCCGGCCGAACGCCCCGCAACGGCTCGAGGCCCTGACCGAGGCGGCGCTCGCGAAGGATCCCTCCGGCCGGCCGGCCGATGGCGCCGCGCTGCTGCGGGAGCTTCGAGGCGGGGGCGGGGACGCGACGATGATCGTCGCCCCCGCCGTGCTCGCGGGCGCTGGCGAGACGCACGCCACCCGGGTGATCCGGCCACGAGGTCTCGAAGGACGGCGTGCACCCGGCCGTACGCGAGCTTTCCTCGCCACGCTGATTGGGCTCGCGCTCCTCGGTGTCGGCGTTGCGGTCGCGGTCGTCCTGACCACCGGCACGAGCTCGGGCGGAAGCGGTGTGCCGTCGTTGCCGGGTTTGAGCATCCCGACGGTGGCAACGATCGGTACGAGCGCCTCGAC
Source organism: Gaiellales bacterium (assembly GCA_038328165.1). Taxonomy (GTDB): domain Bacteria; phylum Actinomycetota; class Thermoleophilia; order Gaiellales; family Gaiellaceae; genus PALSA-600. Next base: position 83,973 of record JBBQLT010000005.1, on the reverse strand, counting down.
GACCACGGCGGCGACAAGCACCGCCAAGAAAACGACGACGGCGGCGCCAACGACGCACGCAACGACCGAGCCGCCGTTGACGGCAACCGCGACGACCGCCCCGGTGACTACGGCGCCGGAGACGGCGCCCACCTCGCCGACCACTCCTGTTACCACGTCCGCGCTGACGACGACCGCGCCCGTCACCAGCACGACCACGACCGCCCCGGTCACGACCATCGATACGACACCGACGACGACCGCGCCGTGAGGGCGCTCTACTTCGGGACGTACGATCGCGCGCATCCCCGGAACGTGAACGCGATCGCCGCCCTGCGCGCCACCGGTGTCGAGGTCGTCGAGCGGCAGGCGGCAGTGCGCGGGCGCGCCGCGCAGGGCACGCTGAGCGTGCTCGGTGCCGAAACGCGGCTCGGCGTGCCGAAGCGCCGCGACTTCGACGTCGTGATCGTCGGGTATCCCGGCCACTTCGATGTTCCTCGCGCCCGGCGCGTCGCGGGCCGCGCGCCGCTCGTGTTCGACGCCGTCCTCTCGCTCGAAGACGAGCTCGTGAAGGTACGCCGCCGCTTTCGCGACCGGTCGGCGGCAGCGACGGTTCTCCGGGCGGTCGACTTCCGAGCGCTGCGGTTACCCGACCTGGTCGTCTGCGGGACCGCAACCGAAGCCGCGTACCTGCGTGAGATGGGCGCGCGGCGGACCGAGGCCGTCTTCCTCGGCGCGAACGATGACCTCTTCTCCGAGACCTGGGCGCCGACGTATCCGTTCTCCGCCGTTCAGTTCGCCGACGGCTCGACCGACATCGTCGAGGCTGCCGCGATCCTTGCGCCCGACGTTCCAGTGAGCATCGTCGAACGGAGTCAGGTCGTGCGCGACGACCTCGGCCTCGTCGTGGCTCACGCGGGAATCGTTCTCGGAAGCTTTCGGGAGTCGCGTGCGATTCCGCCTGTCGTCTTCGAAGCGCTCGCGACCGGTGCTCCGGTGATCACCGCGAACACCTCCGCCGCCCGCGAGCTCCTCACCGACGGCGACTCGGCGCTCCTCGTCGCCCCTTCGGACCCCGCGGCACTCGCGGCAGGCCTGCAGCGCCTCGCAGCCGACGAGCCTCTGCAGGCCCGGATCGCAGCGAACGGGCGAGAGGTGTACGCGAACCGCGCATCGCGGCGGGTGCTCGGCGACCGCTGGCGCGGCTTGCTCGAGTCGGTCGTGTAGGAGAACCGCTGTGAGCTACACTGGGATGCGCTGCGGCAGAAGATAGGCGCAAAGCGCAAGCGTGATCACGATCGCCGTGCGATCGCTGTCACGCGCAGCGAGCGCGAGCGGCCACAGGACATACCACGCGGTCAGGTACGGAAGCGCGAGCAGGAGCAGCGCGAGCGCGAGGCCCGATCGCGCGCGGCCCCGCGCGGCGACGCGCAGCAGCCAGGCATAGGCGAGCGCGTACGCGGCGAGGAACAGCCACGGTGAAAGGTGGGTGCGGTGCGGCAGGGCGTAGGAGGTCTCTCGCGCCGCGTCGTGCGCAAGTGGCGCCAGCGCGTGCAACCAATGGAAGCGCCACAGGATCGTCGCGAGCCCGAGAACCCCAGCGGTCGTCAGTCCGAAGCCGAGGTGGCCGACGCGGCGCCCGGTGGCGCGCGCCTCGAGCGCGCGCAGCGGCAGCACGACGAGTGGCACCCATTTCACGAGCACCCCGAGCGACCACGCAGCCCCGGCCGACTGGACGCGGCCGGCCTCGCCGAGCGCGAGAGCCGCGGCGAGCAACGCGACCATCAACGCATCGTTGTGGCCACCGCCCCCGAAATGCACCGCGACGACGGGGTTCCAGCCGACGAGCGCAGCCGCAAATGCACGGCGCCGGGCAACGAGCCACGTGGCGGCGAGCACGCATAGCGCGGCCGACACCTTGAAGATCCACGCGGCGGCATCGGGCGAGTCGACGAGCGACACCGGCTTCGTCATCAGGCTGAAGGCCGGGCCGTACGCCGACGTCGTGTGCAGGTAGGCGGCCCCGGCATGCGACGCCGAACGGGGGTCGTCGGAGGGCGTCTGCCGGTAAGGGTCGTGCAGGCGCGCGTAGCTCCAATACGTCCACGCGTCACTCGAGATGAGGAGCGGCGCCGCGAGCGGCGCGAGCTGAATCGCGCACGCGAGTGCCACGACGACCGACAAGCGCGTCCCCGCCCTCACGAGCCAGAGGCCGGCGAGGTAACACGCGAATGCTGCGCCGAGCAGCGCCACGAAGACCACGCCGAGCTCGCCTTCCCCATGCGTGCGGCCACCGTGAATCGGGACAAGCGGCGAGCGCGGCAGCCATGCCACGACGGAGCACGCAACGACGAGCGCGCAGGTGAGCGCTCCGGCGAGGACGGCGGGCTTGCGGCTACTGGCCAGTGACCGGCGTGGTTGTCGTCGCCGGCGGCGAATCAGTCGTCGTGGCGGGAGGCGGCGGGAGTGGCGTTGCGACGGTCGTGGCCGGAGCAGGAGTCGGCGGCCGCTTTGTCGTTGTACGAACCTGCGTCGAGGCGGGCGGGGCGGCCGGCGTCGTGGCCGTGGCGGCGGCCGGCGTCGTGGCCGCCGTGGACGCGGAGTACGTGCTCGAGTAGGTCGAGCCGAAGGTGCCGTAGCGTCCGCGCGTGATCGAGCGCCAGGTCGGATACGTGTCGGGCGGCGGGAAGTCGAGCACCTTGTGATGCCAGAGTGCGGCGGCCATGTACTCGTGCCAGATCGGCACGTCGAACGTTGCTCCCTGGACGGTCGAGCCGTGCACGTCGAGCATCGGGATCTCGCCCTTCGGATACCCCATCCACACGGACGTCGAGAGCTGGCGCGTGTAGCCGTCGAACCACGCGTCAGCATGATTCTCGGTCGTGCCGGTCTTGCCCGCGTTCGGATGGATGCCGTCGCTCGACCCAGCGCCGGTGCCATAGCGGGCGTTCTGGCCGAGGACATCGTTCACCTTCCACGCCACGCCCTGGGACAGCGCGCGCTTCGCCTGCGGCTTGCCCCAGCCGGACTCGTGGTCGACCTTGTTCCCGGGAAGCACGACCTTCGTGATCGCCATCGGCTTCGCGTAGACGCCCATCGCCGCAAAGGTGGCGTACGCAGCCGCCATGTCGAGCGGCGAGACGGCAAGCGACCCGAGACCGATCGACGCGACCGGCTTGTCGGGCGACATGTGAACACCGAGGCGACGCGCCATCTGCCACACGTAGCGCGGCCCGACATCGAGCGTGAGCTGCGCGTACACCGTGTTGTCGGACGCAAGTGTGGCGCGGGTCAGCGAGATCGACCCGGAATACGAGTTCTCATAGGTGTGCACCGTCCACGGCTTCCCATTCACGTAGTCGGCGTAGCACCAGGGGCCGGTGGTGCACGTGAACGGAGCCGAGGTGTAGTACGTGGAATCGGGGTCGACGCCCTGCTCGATCGCCGAGGCGAGGACGAACGACTTGAAGGTCGAGCCCGCCTGGCGCGCAGACTGGGCGGCAAGGTTGAATTGGTTGCCCGCGTGGCGCACGACCGCCGTCATCGCTCTGATCGCGCCGGTACCGGGCTCGACCGAGACGATCGCCGACGCCGGATCGTTCCGGTACGGAAGAACATCGTGAATCGCCCTGTTCGCGAGCCGTTGGAGCCGCGGGTCGATGGTCGTATAGACCTTCAGGCCACCCTCGCGCACGGTGTTCGCACCGTATTCGCGCTCGAGCTCGTCGATCACGTACGAAAAGAAGTACGGCTGCTTGATGCTCGTGTAGACCCGGCCCGGCTTCAGGTGAAGCGACGTTGAGCGGGCGGCGAACCGGTACTGCGCGAAGGTGATGGCGCGATTCGCGAGCATGGCGCGCAGCACCTCGGACCGCCGTGCGAGCGCCGCTTGCGGATTGTGGAACGGGTCGTACACCGACGGCGCCTGCGGCAGGCCGGCGAGGAGTGCCGACTGCAGAAGGTTGAGCCGGCTCGCGCGCTTCGAGAAGTAGGTCTGCGCGGCAGCTTCGACACCGTAGGCGTGGTTGCCGTAATACACGGTGTTCAGATACTCGTCGAGGATCCTGCGCTTCGGCCACTTCTGCGCCAGCTTGATCGCGAGGCACGCCTCCTTGATCTTGCGTGTGAATGTCTTCTGCTGGCCCGTGTAGAGATTGCGAACGAGCTGCTGCGTGATCGTCGAACCACCTTCGACGACCTTGCCGGCCGTCAAGTCCTTCCACGCGGCGCGCGCGATGCCGACGTAGTCGACACCGCCGTGCTGATAGAAGCGGCGATCTTCGATCGCCGTCGTCGCGCGCGGCAGCCAGCGCGACATCTTCGCGATGCTCACCGGCTCGCGGTTCCGCTCGGCCGGAATCGAGCCGAGTACCGACCCGTCGTCCGCATACACGAACGAGTTCTGCCCGATCTCGACCGGTCGCAGTGAGTTGAGATCGCAGCTCTGTGAAAGCGCGGCGCCGGCACCGAACCCGACCGTCAGGATCACGACTGCGACGGTGACCGCGATCGTTCCGGTGATCGCGCCTGCGCGCCTGCGACGGCCGACTCGGTTTGCGCGCTTCTTCTTACGCCCACGGTGAGCGAGAACGAAGTCGAGGTCGTCGCCGCGGCGAGGGGGCCGCGGGCTCACAGGCCGAGCTCCTTCAACCGGGCGGCGAGGGAGATCCGCAGGTCGCTCGCCGCCTGCTCCGCGACACCTTCGCCCGGAACCCATTTGCGAACAACGATGCTCGCCTTGTCCCCCGCGAGGTCGCTCACGTACGCCTCTTCTCCCTCAGTCCCGAGCGAGGAGACCAGCAGCCGAAGATCCGCGCTCGCCGGCACCTGCACCGTCACCTCGGCGAGCGTCAGGGGGCTGCGAATCGTCGAGTTGCGGATCGTCTCCGAGGCGAGCTTCTCGTTGGGCACGACGAGCCGGTCGTTATCGCGGGTCCGGATCCACGTGTAGGTGAGGCCGATTTCCTCGACCACGCCCTTCACGCCGTCGATCTCGACCTCGTCGCCGAGCCGAAGTGGCTGGCTGAACGCGATCAGGATCCCCGCAACGACGTTGCCGATCGTTCGCTGACTCGCGAAGCCGATCACGAGGCCAAGTACCGCCGACGAGGCGAGGATGCCGCCGGCGACGGCGCGCACCTGCGGGATCACGAGCAAAGCCGACATGGCTCCGAGAAAGACGATCGCAGCGAAGAGCGTGCGCCGCAGGACGCGATAGCGCGTCGCAGCTTCTGGTGCAAGCCCGCGTCGCGCCATGCGCGCATCGACGAGCTTCGCCACGAACGACGCCACGAGGATCATCCCGAAGGCGATGAGCGCGCGCTGCCAGAAATCCGACACGAAGAGTTATTCGTCCCAGTCGATCGGTTTCCGGCCCGCATATCCCTGGCCGACCTCGTGCCAGTACGCGACGGCATCCTCCCCGACGTGCCAGCAGAGCTCGACCTCGAGACCCTCGCGGCGCCCGGGGAAGTCCAGGAGGCCGAGGTCAAGGTCTTTCACCCTGACGCCGAGCTTCTCGAGCTGCTCCACGGAGGCGAGCGCTTCTTCGGCGAGGCCTGCGAGCTCGGACTCCGCGGCGCCCAGGTCGCTCGCGGCATAGCCGCCACCATTTCGGTCGATCGCCGAGGCGAGCGCAACCTGCGAGCGTTCGAGCTCGCGCATGCGCTCCCGCAACTCGACGAGCCGCTGCGCGACCGGACGCACCTCGGAGAGGGCGCTGTTAGCCTCGGCTGGAGTGAAGGTTTCGGGCACGGCGCCGCCGTATCGTAGGGACGGACCCCCGCGGCTCGCGCTGTGGCTCCTGCTCGTCTCGGCGATGATCGCGCTCAGCTACTGGAGTCGTGCTTCCGCCGGCAGGCCCGACCCACAGGTGCTCTACCAATGGTCGACCGCCGCCGGGGCACTCATTCAGGATGGGATCGTGCTCGCCCTCGTGCTGGCAATCGCCGGCTCGCGTCGCGACCTGCTCGCCCTGCGGCTACCCCGTTCGACCCCGACGGCGCTTCGGCTGCTCGGGGTCGCACTCGTCGGGATCTACATCTTCGAGGTTGCCTACACCCACCTCGCTCACCCCGGCAACGAGCAAGGCTTGACACCCGCGCACTGGGAACCGCGTCATGTACTCGTCTATGTCGTGAACGGGATCGTGATCTGCACCTTTGTGCCGTTCGCGGAAGAGCTGACCTACCGCGGGCTCGGCTACGCGTTGCTCGAGCGCTTCGGTCGCTGGCCCGCGATCCTTGCCGTCGGGCTTCTCTTCGGCCTCGCCCACGGACTGCTCGTGTCGCTCCCCATCATCGTCACCTTCGGGTGCGTCCTCGGTTGGATTCGGGCGCGAACCGGGAGCGTCTACCCCGGCATGCTGCTCCACGCGACCTTCAACCTGATCGCCCTGGTCGCTGCCGTCGCCCTCGGCGGTTAGATTTGCGGCGGTGCGTCGCATCGCCCTGGTTGCGCTCTTCTTGCTCGCGTTCGCGCCGGCCGCGCGGGCTAGCTGCGGCGGGAGCGCGACTCCGACGGTGGGCTCCGCGGCCCTCTGGGCGCCTCGCTTGACGGCCGCGACGCCTCGCGCGCGTTGCGGCGGCAAGGTAAATCTGGTCGTCGCCACCTCGGCCGGTGCAACGGGCAACACGCCGCTCGGCGAGTTTCACGTCTACCGCAAGGTGGTGAGCGGCTACGACTGTGTCCTCTACTACCCGAACTACTTCCTCCGCGGCTTCAGCCCGGTCTACGTCTACCAATGAGCGACGCCCGCCTCGACGAGCTGCGCGAGCAGATCTCGGCCGTCGACCGAGTGATCTTCGACGCGGTCAACGAGCGGCTGCGCCTTGTCGCGCAGTTGAAGCAGGTCAAGCGAGACCACGGCATCGCGTTTCTCGACCCCGACCGAGAGGCGGCGCTCTACGAAGAGCGGCTGCACGAGAACGCCGGGCCGCTCTCGGCCGAGGGGCTACGGAGGCTGTACACCGAGCTGCTCGCGCTCGTGAAGCGCGAAGTGCCCTAGCTGTCGTCGTCCTCGGCTTCCGCCTCGACGTCTTCCTCGGGCTCGAGCAAATCCCCCTCGACTTCCGCCTCGACGAAATCCTCGGCCGAGACCTTGTCGAGGAACTTGCGGAACTCATCGACGACCTCGTCTTCATTGACCTCGTCACCTTCCATCTCGATCGCCGACTCCTCGATCACGTCATCCGCGGCGAAGATGGGTGCCTGCGCGCGTACCGCGACGGCGATCGCGTCCGAGGAGCGAGAGTCGATCTCCAGCTCGGAGCCGTTCTGGGCGACGGTGATCGACGCGTGGAACGTGTTCTCGCGGAGCTCGGTGACGGTGACGCGCACCACCTCGACTCCGAGCTCCCCCAGGATGTTCACGAGCAGGTCGTGAGTGAGAGGTCGCGGGGCAGGCTGGCCCTGGAGCTTCATCAGGATCGCCGCCGCCTCGGGATGGCCGATCCAGATCGGGAGATACCGGTTTCCGTCCGCCGTCTTCAGCAACACGATCGGCTGCTTGCCGACCAGGTCGAACGAGACTCCATAGATCGACATCTCCACCACAACCCCTAGATTACCCCTGCCCTGGGGCGCAAACGAGTGGCGCTATCATCCCGCCGCGCGGGCGATTAGCTCAGTTGGTTAGAGCGCCGCTCTGATAAGGCGGAGGTCCCTGGTTCGAATCCAGGATCGCCCATTCTCACTCCGCGCCGCTTCTCGCTAGTGCAGGGAGCGGGTGCGGCGAACGTAGTCCTCGACGGCGTGGAGGAAGGTCTCGTCGGCAGCGAGCTCGGCGAGGGTTCCTTTCGTCTCGTCATCGAGGTCGCGGTCGCGCTCAAGCTCGTAGAGGAACGGTGCGAGCCGTCCGGACTGTGACATGTGCGCCATGCGCAGGAAGAGGTCGCGCGTGTGCTCGTCCTGAGAGATCGCCTCGAGCGATTCGATGTCGTGCAGCCAAAGCCCGGTCACACGAGTGCAACGGGACCGTTGCCCGCGCGGGTACGGGTCGCCCTGTTAGGGGCCTGCGAGCCGCTCGAGCGCTTCGGCGAGCTCCTCGAGCTGCACCTCGCCGTCGAGCGGGACGGTCAGGCCGGCGGCGCCCACCTTCGCGTCGAAGCCGGTGACGCGCGTGAAGGCCGTCTTAACGCGGTGCGCGAGTTGCGCGTCGACGGTCGTGAAGCGCCGTTCCTTCGTCTTCGCCCCCGCCCAGCGCGCTGCCCGCTCTGCCGCGCGCACCGACAGCCCTTCACGCACGATCCGCTTGGCGAGCTTCCTGCGCTCGTCATGGTCCGGGACGGCGAGAACGGCACGCGCATGGCCTTCGGTCAGCTCGTGGCGGCCGATCATCGCGAGCACGTCCTCCGGCAACTCGAGCAGGCGGATGCGGTTCGAAACCGTCGGCTTCGATTTACCGACGCGTTCAGCCACATCGCCCAGCGAGAGGCTGAACTCGTCGATCAGCAACGCGTAGCCGCGCGCCTCTTCGATCGGTGAGAGGTCCTCGCGGGCAACATTCTCGACGAGAGCCAGAAGCAGCGAGTCGCGGTCATCGGCCTCGCGGACGAGCGCCGGAACGGTCGCGAGCCCCGCCTCGCGCGCAGCCCGCCAGCGTCGCTCGCCGGCAATCAGCTCGTACCCGCCTTCGAGGCGGGGCCGAAGGACGACCGGCTGCAGAAGCCCCTGCGCCTTGATCGACTCGGCGAGACCGGTGACTGCCTCGCCTTCGAAGCACTTGCGCGGCTGTTTTGGGTTCGGGTGGATCTGGTCGACGGCCACGTGCCCGAGCTCGGGCTCGGCCCCGCCGATCAGCACCTCGAACCCGCGGCCGAGACCGCGCCTAGGGACGCTCGACAAGCTCCATCGCCACCTTCCAGTAGGCCTCAGCGCCGGGTGAGCGCCGATCGTAGTGGGTCACCGGCAGGCCGTGGCTCGGCGCCTCGGCGACGCGCACCGAGCGCGGCACGACCGCGTCGAACACAAGCTTGCCGAAATGCTTGCGTACCTCCGACTCGACCTCGGCGGAGAGACGTGTGCGCCCATCGGACATCGTCAGGAGCACTCCCGCAATCGACAGGTTGGCGTTCAGGCGCGCCTTGATCAAGTTGATCGACTGCACGAGCTGCGCGAGCCCTTCAAGAGCGTAGTACTCGGTCTGCACCGGAACGACGACCCGGTCGGCAGCCGCGAGGGCATTCACCGTCAGCGGGCCGAGCGATGGTGGGCAGTCGAGCAGGACGAAGTCGAATCCATCCGCGTGCTGCAACGCGTCTGCCAGGTAGCGGTCGCCATCCTCCCGCTGCGACAGCTCGACCGCGGCCCCGGCGAGCTCCGGCTTGGACGGGACGAGGAAGAGATTCTCGAACCGCGTCGCCCGTGCGAGCTCGGACAGCGGCGCGCCGTCGAGCAGGTCGTAACTCGAGCTGCCGTTCGCGCGCATCCCGAGGCCCGACGTCGCGTTTGCCTGCGGGTCGAGATCGACGACGAGCGCGCGCTGGCCGGCCTCGGCGAGGCAGGCGGCGAGGTTGATCGCGGTCGTCGTCTTGCCGACGCCACCCTTCTGGTTCGCAAACGCGTAGACCTTTCCCGGCACAGCCCCAATCTAGCCACGCCGCCGGACACCGGAACCGGCTTGAAATAGCGCTTCTGTCGGACGTTGGCCACACTTCTGCCACCCTCATTTCGCGACAGGACTCGCCCCGAACAGCCATTCCCGCGGCCGAGCAAAACCCTGCTGCCGCGCCGGTTGGGAAGCGAACGTTCCAGTCCCGTCGTCCTCGGGACATGCCTTGCCGAGCCATGACCCCTGGTCTGACCAGGGGTCGTGGCCCTGGGAGACATGGCTCGGTGGTGGGGTCCAGCTACGCGAGGGGGCGCTTCTTCGCCACGCCGATGCGGCGGGGGAAGCCGGCCGGCGTCGGGCCGGTCTTCCGCAACACGAGCAGGCCGTCCGGCGAGGGCTCGAGCTCACCGGCGATCCGTGCTGCAACCGCGGCCACCCGCCCGCGGTCGGCGGAGGGCCCGACCCAGAGGATCACGGCGCCGCCCTCCCGAACGAGCGGAAGGCACCACTCGGCGGCCGTCGGAGGGTGTGCGAGCGCCTTCGCGACGGCCACCCCTGCCCAGTCGATCTCCTGCTCTTCCGCCCGACCCCAGACAACGCGAGCGTTTGGGGGCGCCCACTGTTCGAGGAACGTGCACTTGCGTCGCTCGGAGTCGAGGAGAACGACCTCGCGGTCCGGCAAGGCAAGTGCCAGCGGGATCCCCGGCGCCCCGCCTCCGGTGCCGACATCCACGATCGGGCCGGCGGACCTCGCGACGAGGTCGAGAGCGCGCAGCGAGTCGTCTGCCAACCTGCGACGAGCTTCCTCGAGATCCCGGATTGCCGTCAGGCCCGGCGTCGCGAAGACCGCCGCGAGCCACGCTTCAAGCAGGGAGGACGACGACGTAGCGATTGGGCTCCGTCCCCTCGCTCGTCGTCTCGACACCCTCGACATCCTTCAAGCGCTCGTGCACGACCCGGCGCTCGACTGAGGTCATCGGCTCGAGCGGCACCCGTTCGCCGCGGGCGGCACGCTCGGCGCTGCGGAGCGCGACGGACTCGAGCGTTGCGCGTCGCCGCTCCCGGTAGCCGGCCGCATCGACTGTCACCGGCTTCGCATCTGCGCCACCCCGATGAAGTGCGGCGTTCACGACCTGCTGGAGAGCGTCGATTGTCTGGCCGTGCTTACCGATCAACAGGCCGAGATCGCCTCCCGTGCACGTCACGAGCACCTGGTCATCCTGTTCGAGCACCTCGACGCGCGCGTCGATACCCAGGGAATCGACAACGCGCGCGACGAGACCGCGTACCCGCTCTTCGATCGCCGAGCCCTCGTGCGCGGCGGCTCGAAGAGTAGGAGCGGCGAGCGGCGCTTCGACCGAGGCGACCACACGCGCCGGCTCGTACCCGACTCCGAGCAGGCCGCGCGCACCTTCCGAGACGACCACGAACGCGACGCGACTCCGATCGAGCCCCGGTGCCGCCCGCTCCAGGTCGCGGAGTGCCTTCCACTTGGCCTCGCCGACGGTCTCCCCGGTCGCTTCGACGGAGACCACCTCGCTCAACGCCGCGCGCCGCCCTTCTTGCGCTTCACCCGGCGCGGCGGCGCCGTCTGCTTCGAGGTCGGCTCCCCGCCCTTGACCTTCCCACCGTCCGCGCCGTTGCCAGTGCCGCTCTCGTCGCGCGGCTGGGTGCGCGAGGAACGCTTCGGACCGGCCGGAGCCACCACGGCAGCCGTGCCGGGCTTGGTCTTGGGCACGAGACGCCGCGTCACGAGACCCTGACCGACCGTCCAGAGGTTGGTGGTCATCCAGTAGAGGACGAGCCCGACCGGGAAACGCGAGACGACGGTGATGAACGCGAGCGGCAGCACCATCATGATGTTGCGCTGCGTCTTGTCCATCGTGGTACCCATGAAATAGGTCGACGAGATCTGGGACCCCGCGTAGACAGCCAGCAGGATGTAGCCCGACCAGTGCGACGTCGTCTTCGCGGAGATGTCGGGGACAACGTGAAGCCACGAGCCGGTGATGTGGTGCGAGAAGTGCTTCAGCGTCAGGTAGAGCGCGATGAAGACCGGGAACTGGGCGACGAGCGGCAGGCAGGAAGCGGCCGGGTTGATGTGGTTCTCCTTGTAGAACTTCATCAGCTCTTCGTTCAGCTTCGCGCGGTCACCCTTGTGACGCTGCTGGATCGCCTTCATCTCGGGCGCGTGCCGTTGCAGCGACTGCATCGAGTGGATCTGCCTGACCGTCAGCGGCACGAGCACGATGCGCACGAGGACGGTCAATGCGACGATCGACCACGCCCACGGCAGCCCCACGGTTCCGTGGAAGAAGTCGAGAATCGACTTCATCAGGTGCTCGATCGATGAGAATCCGGGGACGCTGAACGCGAGCATCACGGGTAATCCACTCCGCCGTGCGACCACGGATTGCAGCGCAGGAGGCGCCACCCGGCGAGCCCGACACCGCGAAGCACGCCGTGCTTACCGATCGCGAGTGCCGCGTACTCGGAGCAGCTCGGATGGTACTTGCACGTATTCGCGGGCACGAACGGCGAGACGAGCAGCTGGTAGAGGCGGATGGGGAAGACCACGACCCGTCGGATCACGGCGGTCATGCGGCTGCCTTCCCGAGCACCTCGTCGACGCGGGCCTCGAGCCAGTCATGGCCGTTCGACTCGGCCGCCTCGGGCAAGCCTGGTCGCACCACGAGCACATAGTCGTTCACCGGCGGCACCCCTTCGAGACGGCCGCGAACGATCTCGCGCAACTGCCGCTTGATGCGATTGCGGATGACGGCGTTCCCGACGGCCTTCGGGACGGCGAACCCGAGACGCGGATCGCCGAGCGACTCGTCGCGCTCGAACCAGTAGAGCGTCAGGAACCGGGTCGAGACCGACCGGCCGTGGCGATAGACGGCGTCGAAATCGCGGGAGCGGGAGAGACGGTTCCGGCGCTGCAACAACTCACGCCGAGAGGCGCTTGCGTCCCTTGGTGCGACGGCGCTTGAGGATAAGGCGGCCCGCCCGCGTCGACATCCGGTTACGGAAGCCGTGCTTCCGCTTCCGCTTGCGTACATTCGGCTGGTAGGTCCGTTTCATGGGGTGGAGAAAAAGGAGCGGAGCTTCGCGTGTGGTTTTCGCGAGTCGAGCCCGGCCGCGGCGAGTATAGCCGGACCAATTCGGCCATCGCCTCGAGCCGAGTTGTCCACAGGCTCACGTGAAGTGAAAAGCCGTGGAAAGCGGCACGAAGGAGGGCCAGCTCGCGCGACTGTCCACACCTGTGGAGAGTCGTGTGGAGGTTCGGAAAATCCCTGCACACAAGCGCTATTGACCGTCCCGGACACGACAGGAAATCCTCATTGAGCGCGGCCTGGGACGCTGCTATGCTCGCCAACCCCGCGACCTAGTCGACAAGGAGTATCGAGGAGAGTGGAGCGTCAAATCGAGCTGACGGCGGCAGGCCTCTGGAACGACGTCTCGGCTCGACTCCGCGAAGCGCTGAACGACACCACCTTCCAGACCTGGTTCGGCGAGGTAGGCGGCGCCGATCTGAACGACGACACCTTCGCGATCGTCTGCCCGAACGACTTCACGCGCGAGTGGATCGAGGGGCATTTTCTCGATCTGATCCGGGCGGCGGTGCGCGACTCCGGCGGCGACTCCGTCCGCGTGAAGCTCCGGGTCGCAGAGGTCCCGCCGAAGGTGGCGTCACCCGCTGCCGATGAGGCGACCGCGCCGCCGTCGGCGCTACGCCCGCTCCCCATCGAGATCGTGCCTCGAGCCGACGCGGTCGGGATCAACCCGAAGTACACCTTCGACTCGTTCGTGATCGGCTCGTCGAATCGTTTTGCGCATGCCGCCGCGCTCGCCGTAGCCGAGGCGCCGGCGCAGGCGTACAACCCACTCTTCATCTACGGGCACACCGGCCTCGGCAAGACGCATCTGTTGCATGCCGTCGCGAACTTCGTCACCGACCACGGCGGCGGCCTGACCTGCCGCTACGTCACCTCGGAGACCTTCATGAACGACTTCATCAACAGCCTCCGTGATAAGCGCATCGAGGGTTTCAAGCAGCGCTACCGCACCTACGACGTCCTGCTGATCGACGACGTCCAGTTCTTCGAGCACAAGGAGCGGATCCAGGAGGAGTTCTTCCACACCTTCAACTCGCTGTACGAGGCGGGTCGCCAGATCATCATGTCGAGCGACCGGCCGCCACGCGAGATCTCGACGCTCGAGGAGCGACTCCGCTCGCGCTTCGAGTGGGGACTCATCACCGACATTCAGCCGCCCGACCTCGAGACCCGCATCGCGATCCTGCGCAAGAAGGTGAAGAGTGACCAGATCGAGATTGGCGATCCCGAAGTCCTCACCTTCATCGCGTCGCGGATCTCGACGAACATCCGTGAGCTCGAGGGTGCGCTGACCCGCGTCGTCGCGTTCTCCTCGCTGACCGGCCGGGCGCTCTCGGTCGAGCTCGCCCAGGACGTGCTGAAGGACTCGTTCCCACAAGGGGAGGGCACGCGGATCTCGATCGACCGGATCCAGGAGCTCGTCTGCGAGCGCTTCGGCGTCACACACGCGGAGCTGACGGGCGATCGCCGCACACAAAACATCGTCTATCCCCGGCAGGTCGCGATGTACCTCTCCCGCGAGCTCACCGACTCGTCGTTGCCGAAGATCGGCAAGGAATTCGGCGGGCGTGACCACACGACGGTCATCCATGCGACGTCCAAGATCGCGCGCTTGATCCGTGAGGACAGATCTGTGTACAACCTGGTGCAAGAACTCACAGCTCGCGTGCGGCAGGTTCGGTAAGCAGATGGCCCTGTGTACGACACTGAGTTGTCCCCCGTCCGGCCCCACAGGGAAAATGGCTGGCGACCACGCCCCGAGGGGCTTTTCCCGCCTTCCACAGGCCTTATCACTACAACGAGGTTCTCTATAGATGATTGACTCAGAAATCGTAGTGGGCACCGGCCTGAGGATTACCGTTCCAAGGGACGAGCTTGCGAGCCGTCTTTCGATCGTCGCCCGCGGCGTTTCGACCCGTACGGCCGTGCTCGTTCTCGGCGGCATCCAATTGCGTGCCGAGGAAGGACGGTTGCATCTCGCTGCAACCGACATGGAGGTCTCGCTCCGCACCGAGCTCGAGTGCACGGTCGACGGCGAAGGCAGCGTCGTCGTTCCCGGCAGGCTGCTGCTCGACATCTCGCGCTCGCTTCCCGACAGCGAGGTCACGATCGAGCACAAGCCTGAGGAAGCAGTTGTCATTCTCACCTCGGGAACCGCGAACTACCGCCTGCACACGTACTCCGCCACCGATTTTCCGCGGTTGCCGGACGTCGAGCAGTCGTCGCTTCACACGATCGATCGCGACGCGCTGATCGAGACCGTGGCTCGAGTCGGCCGCAGCGCCTCTCGAGACGAAAGCCGGCCGGTGCTAACTGGGATTCTCGTCCGTTTCGAGCCCGGCAAGATCGTGATGGCGGCGACGGATTCCTATCGCCTGGCAGTCAAGGAAACCCCCGTCGAAGGAACGCTTCCCGAGCTCGAGGCGATCATCCCGGCGCGCGCGCTCCAGGAACTCGGCCGCATCGCCGCCGGCACGGATGACCTCCGGCTCGGACTTCAGGAGAACCACGTCGTCTTCGGCGTCGACGGAACCTGGCTCACGACGCGCCGGATCGACGGCCAGTTCCCGAACGTCCGCCAACTGCTCCCGGAGCAGTTCGACTACGAGCTCGTGCTGCCGCGCGACGAGCTGCTCGAGGTCGTGCGACGCGTCTCGTTGATGGCGCAGCGCAACTCGCCGCTCCGTCTTCGCTTCGCAGCCGGCGAGTTGACCGTCTCCGCCGTCACACAAGACGTCGGCGAGGCCCGCGAGTCGCTGCCAGCGCCGTACACGGGAGAGCCGATGGAGATCGGCTTCAATGCCGAGTTTCTCCGCGACGGCCTCGAGTCGGTCGACGCGGAATCGATCAAGTTCAAGTTGCTGAGCCCACTGCGGCCGGCGGTGCTCGAGGGGGATTCGGACGACTACGTGTACCTGATCATGCCGATCCGGCTCGCCGGTTAGCCGAGCCTCCAGGCACCTGGTCGTCCGGCGGGTCACCCTCCGCAACTACCGCTCATACGCGTCACTCGACCTGCCGCTCGAGCCGGGACTCGTGCTCGTCGTCGGCCGGAATGGCGCGGGAAAGACGAACCTGCTCGAGTCGTTGCATCTCGCGACTCAGGGGTTCTCGCCACGCACGCGGCAGGATTCGCAGCTGATCCGCTTCGGCGAGAGCGCCGCCCGCGTCGTCGTTGCCGGAACGCGCGAGGCGTCGGGGATCGAGATCTCACTCACCCTCCGCGATGGGCATGCGAAAGAGGTTCGTCTGAACGGCGCGTCCCTTCCCTCAGCCGAGTCGCTCCGCCGCGAAGTGGCGACGCTCGTCTTCACCCCCGATCGCCTCGCGGTCGTCAAGGGCGGCCCCGTAGCGCGGCGCGCCTATTTCGATCGGGTGCTCGGCCGCCTCGCACCGGCGCGCGCCGGTGTGCCGCACGAGTACCTCGCGAGCCTCGCCCAACGGAATGCCGCACTGCGACGAGTGCAACTCGGCCTTGCACCACGCGACTCACTCGCACCGTGGACAGATCGGATCGTGACGCTCGGGGCCGTACTCGTCACAGAACGCCGCTCGATGCTCGACGCGCTTGCACCCGGCTTCGCCGCTCGTGCCGCCGAGCTCGGGCTTGTGGACGCTCGGCTCGGGTACGAGGCGGCTGCGCCGACCGCCGAGGAGCTCGATGCGCGGCTCGCCCGGGACCTCGAGCGCGGCGCGACCGGCGTGGGCCCTCACCTCGACGACGTACTGATCGCGAGTGGCGAGCGCGACCTGCGCCACTACGGCTCGCAGGGCGAGCAGCGACTGGCGGTGCTGTCGCTCCTGCTCGCCGAAGCGGAGCTTCTCCCCACACCGCCTCTTCTGCTCCTCGACGACGTGCTCTCCGAGCTCGATCTCGAGCGCCGCGAGGTGCTGGCAACCAGGGTCGCGGGTATGGGGCAGACGATGATCACCGCGACGCATCGCTCGGCGCTGCCGGCCGACCCCGCCCAGCTCGTGGAGGTTGCGAGTGGATCCGCTCGGTAACGCCATCCGCTCGGAGCTCGCCCGTCACGGTCCGCAGGCCGGGATGGCAGAGCTTGTCGAGCGCTGGCCCGCAGCGGTCGGCGAGTCGATCGCGCGCAACGCGTGGCCGGCGCGGATCGCCCGCGACGGGACGGTGCACGCAGCGACCGCCGACTCCGTCTGGGCGTTCGAGCTCGGCCAGCGGGCCGCCGAGATCGCCGCGCGGCTCGGCGTCCCGAAGCTCCGGTTCGCGCCCGGGCCGCTCCCGGAGCCACCGCCCGAGGCTGCCCCGCGACGGCGTCTCGAGGTGACCGCCGCCGACGACGAACTCGCCCGCGCGATCGCCTCGTCGATCACCGACGAAAAGCTGCGCGAAAGTGTGCAAAAAGCGGTCAGTTTCAGCCTCGCACGGGGGCGTTCCGACACCCGGATCTGATACACTGAGCGTGCCTCGTAAAACCCTAGTTTTGCAGGCATTTCTTACGAATGACGAAGACAACCGCAAAGGCCGGATACTCGGCCAAGGACATCACCGTGCTCGAGGGTCTCGAGCCGGTTCGCCTGCGGCCGGGAATGTACATCGGCTCGACCGGCCTGCGAGGCCTCCATCACCTCGTGTACGAGATCGTCGACAACGCGGTCGACGAGGCCCTCGCCGGCTACAACGATTCGGCCTCGATCACGATTCACCCTGACAACTCGATGACGATCGCCGACCGCGGCCGCGGGATCCCGGTGGACGAGATCGAGGGCACCGGCACCTCCGCGCTCGAGGTCGTGCTCACGAAGTTGCACGCCGGCGGCAAGTTCGGCGGCGATGGGTACAAGGTCTCCGGCGGCCTCCACGGCGTCGGTCTCTCCGTCGTCAACGCTCTCTCGGAGTGGCTCATGGCGACGGTCGAGGCGCCGGACGGGAAGGTCTACCGCCAGACATTTGCGCGTGGTGTGCCGCAGGGCCCGATGGAGGTGATCGGCGAAACGAGCGAGACCGGCACAACGATCTCGTTCCTCGCGGACGCCGAGATCTTCGACGAGTCCGTGTATGACGCGACGACGTTGCTTTCACGCTTGCGCGAGACAGCGTTTTTGACCCGCGGGCTGAAGGTCACCTTCACCGACGAGCGCGCGGACGGCGGTGCTCCGGTCGAGTTTCACTACGAGGGCGGCATCCGGGACTTCGTCGGGTACGTCAACGAGTCGAAGGATGTCGTCCACCGCCACATCGTCTACTTCTCGAGTGCCACGGATCAGGGCGAGGTCGAAGTCGCGATGCAATGGAACAGCTCCTATCAGGAGTCGGTGTTCACGTTCGCGAACAACGTCAACACGCACGAAGGCGGCTCGCATCTCTCGGGCTTCCGGTCCGCACTGACCTCGACGATCAACAAGTACGCGCGAGAGAAGGGGCTTCTGAAGGAAAAGGAAGACAACCTCGAGGGCGAGGACGTGCGCGAGGGCCTCGCCGCTGTCATCTCCGTGAAGCTCCAGGATCCACAGTTCGAGGGTCAGACGAAGACGAAGCTCGGCAACCCGTGGGTGACCGGGCTCGTGTCGACGTCCGTCAATCAGAAGCTCGCGGAGTTCTTCGAGGAGAACCCGACCGACGCGCGCCAGATCGTCAGCAAGGCGATCGCGGCGCAGCGCGCACGGCAGGCTGCGCGGAAAGCGCGCGAGCTGACGCGCCGCAAGTCGGCGCTCGAGTCGATGTCGTTGCCGGGCAAGCTCGCCGACTGCTCGATCAAGGATCCCTCCGCGGCCGAGCTCTTCATCGTCGAGGGCGACTCAGCCGGCGGCTCGGCGAAGATGGGCCGCGACCGCACCTACCAGGCGATCCTGCCGTTGCGCGGGAAGATCATCAACTCCGAGAAGAACCGCATCAACAAGGTTCTCTCGAACAACGAGATCCAGGCGATGATCACTGCGATCGGCACCGGCCTCGGCGACGAGTTCGACCTCGAGAAGCTGCGCTATCACCGTGTGATCGTGATGACGGACGCCGATGTCGACGGCTCGCACATCCGCACGCTGATCCTGACGTTCCTCTATCGCCAGATGCCCGACCTGATCGAGCAGGGCCACATCTACATCGCGGTGCCGCCGCTCTACAAGGTGAAGCTCGGCAGCCAGGAGTTCTACTTCGAGAAGGACGCGCAGCTCGAAGACCTGCTTGCGCGCGAGCGCATCCCCAACGTGGAGGTCGCCGCTCGCGGTGGCGAGGCGATGAAGTTGACCGAGGCGAAATGGAACCGTTTCACGAAGGACCTCCAGCAGTACGAGGGGTACTACGCACGGCTGCGCTCCGACTTCGGCGCTCCGGCGACCGAGCTGATGATCCTGCACCGACTCGTCGAGCACGACATCGAGGGCCCGGACGACCTGCCACGGGCGATCTCCGAGATTTCCGACAACGGCTACGCGCTGTCGGTGCTCGAGCACGCCGACGAGGAGTTCCGAGTTCGCGTTGTCGAGACCGAGACGTCGGCCGGCCGCAACATCTCTGTCCCGGTCGAGTTGCTTGCCTCGCCGATGTACCACGGGCTACGCGCGGCCTACAAGAAGCTCGCCGACCAACTCGGGCCGCCGCCGTTCACCGTGATGGTTGGCAAGGATCCCGCCGTCGCAGAGACCTTCGACGTTCTGCGCGACCGCGTGCTCGACGCGGCCAAGCAAGGCATTCAGGTTTCGCGCTTCATGGGGCTCGGCGAGATGAACGCCGAGCAGTTGTGGGAGACGACGATGGATCCGTCGAAGCGACTGCTGATGCGCGTCGATGTCGAGGACGCCTCCGCCGCAGATCGCGCCTTTTCGATGCTCATGGGCGACCAGGTGGAGCCGCGCCGCCTCTTCATCGAGCAGAACGCCAAGGACGTCAAGTTCCTGGACGTTTGACGCTGAACGCCGAGAAAGAGATCAAGAATGTCTGAATTGGAAACAGGGGCACTTGGCCCCGGCAGGATCGAGTCGCGTGAGCTCGAGCAGGAGATGCGCTCGAGCTTCCTCGGCTACGCGATGCACGTCATCGTGTCCCGCGCGCGGCCGGACGTGCGCGACGGGCTGAAGCCCGTGCACCGCCGCGTCCTCTACTCGATGTGGTCGAACGGCAACCGGCCGGGCCGCCCGTACGTGAAGAGCGCGAACATCGTCGGCTACGTGATGGGCAACCACCACCCACACGGCGACGCGTCGATCTACGACACGCTCGTACGCATGGCGCAGCCGTTCTCGCTGCGCTACCCCCTCGTCGACGGCCAGGGGAACTTCGGCTCGATCGACGACGATCCGCCGGCGGCCATGAGATATACCGAAGCTCGCCTGGCGAAGCTCGCCGAGGAGATGCTGCGCGAGCTCGACTCCGACACGGTCGAGTTCGGGCCCAACTACGACGAGTCGAAGCGCGAGCCGCTCGTCCTGCCGGCACGGTTTCCGAACCTGCTCGTGAACGGCAGCGCCGGTATCGCGGTCGGCATGGCGACGAACATCCCGCCGCACAACCTGAGCGAGGTCGTCGACGCGATCGTGACGCTCATCGACAAGCCGGCCGCGAGCGTCGAGGATCTGATGAAGCACGTCAAGGGCCCCGACTTCCCGACCGGCGCGATCATCGTCGGCCGCTCCGGCATCCGCGATGCGTATCGGTCGGGCCGCGGCCGTGTCGTCATGCGCGCGCGCGCGCACATCGAGGAGCTGCGCGGCGGCAAGAGCGCGATCATCATCACGGAGCTTCCATATGGCGTGAAGAAGGGCGGCGACGGCGGTGTGATCGCGAAGATCGCGGAGCTCGTCAACGACAAGGTTCTCACGGAGATCTCCGACCTGCAGGATCACTCCGACCGTTCGGGCATGCGCATCCAGGTCGAGCTGAAGCGCGACGCTGTCCCGCAGGTCGCGCTGAACAAGCTCTTCAAGCACACGCCGCTCCAGTCCACCTTCGGCGTCAACACTGTCGCGCTCGTGAACGGCGTGCCGCGCACGCTGTCGCTGCTCGAGCTGCTGACGCATTACCTCGACTTCCAGCGCGAGATCGTCACGCGCCGCTCCAAGCACGAACTGCGCCAGAAGGAAAAGCGGGCGCACATCCTCCAGGGCTACCTGATCGCGCTCGACAATCTCGATGCGGTGATCGCACTCATCCGTGGCGCGGCGGACACCGACGCCGCGAAGACGGGTCTGATGGAGACGTTCGAGCTCTCGGAAGTACAGGCGGTGGCGATCCTCGAGCTTCGCCTCCGCGCGCTCACCGCGCTCGAGCGCCAGGGTGTCGAGAACGAGTTCAAAGACATCCAGGAACGCATCACCGAGCTCCGCGACCTGCTCGGCTCGGAGGAGAAGATCGACGCGCTCATCAAGGAGGAGCTACTCGAGCTCCGCGGCATCTACTCACGGCACGACGACCGGCGCACCGAGATCGTGGCCGCCGAGGAGGAGCTCGAGCTCGAGGACCTGATCGCGGAAGAGGACATGGTGATCGCGATCACCCGCTCCGGCTACATCAAGCGGCTGCCGGTGACCGCCTACCGCGAGCAGCGCCGTGGCGGCATCGGCGTCATGGGGATGGACCTGAAGGACGAGGACTACATCGAGCACCTCTTCGTCGCATCCACCCACGACTACATCCTGTTCTTCACGAGCGTCGGCAAGGTCTATCGCCTGAAGGTGCACGAGCTCCCCCTCGGCTCGCGCCAGTCGAAGGGCCGAGCGATCGTCAACCTGCTGCCCTTCCGTCAGGGCGAGAATGTGCGAGCGGTCATCCAGACGCGGAACTTCGAGGAAGCGAAGTATCTTCTCTTCGCGACGAAGAAGGGCGTCGTCAAGAAGACGGAGCTCGGGGCGTACAACACGAACCTGAAGGCCGACGGGATCATCGCGATCAAGATGCGCGACGGCGACGAGCTCGTTGGTGTCCGGCACAGCTCTGGTGAGGACGACGTCCTGATGGTGTCGCGCCTCGGCCAGGCGATCCGCTTTTCGGAACGCGACGTGCGCGCGATGGGCCGCGACGCCTCGGGCGTTCAGGGGATGCGCCTGCGCGGCGACGACGAGGTGATCTCCGTCGCGATTGCCTCCGACGACTCGGACCTGCTGGTCGTGACCGAGAACGGCTACGGCAAGCGAACCCGGGTCTCCGAGTATCCGAAGAAGGGCCGGGGCGGCATGGGCGTGAAGACGGTGCAGCTGACGGCGGCACGCGGTCACCTCGCCGGCGCGCGCGTCGTCCGCGACGGCTACCAGGTGATGCTGATCTCGACCGGCGGCACCGTGATCAAGATGCCCGTCGAGGACGTGAAGCGTCTCGGCCGCTCGACCCAGGGCGTGATCGTCATGCGCCTCAGGGAGGGCGAGCAGGTTTCGTCGCTCGCGCCCGTCGTCGAAGCGAGCGAGGACGAGGAGGGCGGGGAGCTCGACCAGCTCGACAAGCCGGGGCTGAACGGCTCGACGGCAGACGGCGCGGAGCCGCCCGACCTCGACACCTAACCCGTCCGCCTGCCGTACGCTCTACCCCGTCTGGACCATTTGCGTCACATTTCCGGGGCATTTCCAGCCAATCCCCTTCCCTTTTTCAAGTGGTCGGGCTATAAGTGCTAATCGAGGGGTCGCACGGCGACGGAAAGGTTTCCTGGAGTGGCGTACTCAAAGCAGGTCGATCTTCTGGAGCCGATCGAGATGGTCGAGCACCTCGACAAGATCGAGCTCTACCTCGGCCAGGTCTGTGCGATCGCGGGCATCTCGAAGATGCAGCTCGACTACTGGACGAACAAGGCGCAGATCCCGACGAAAGGGAAGAAGCAGCGCATCTACGACATGCAGGCGGTCGAGACGGTCATGCTGATCAAGCAGGCCAAGGACAAGGGCCTGAACCTTGGCGCCGCCATCGACGCGGCCCGTCGCTTCCGAGACCGCAAGGCACTCTAAACCGCCGCGCGCAGTCGCTCCGCTGCGGCCTCCGGTGCCAGCGGGTTGACGTAAACGCCTGCGCCGAGCTCCAGGGCGGCGAGCTGCGTTGTTCGCGGAAGCAGCTCCAGGTGCCAGCTCGGCCCATCGTGCAGCCAGGCGTTCAGAGGGACGAGCGAGGTGCGTTCGCAGCGCTGCAGCCGACGGACCAATTCGGCGAGCAGACGCAGAGCGGGTGCGAGGAGATCGCTGCGAAGCGCGTCGCCCTCGGGCGCCGCCGGGGCGATGAGCGCTTCGTAGGGCACACGTCCCGCGACCGGGCACCCTGCGACGACGCCGTCGCGCTCGAGCACCGGCACGACCTCCGGCAAACCCCGCTCGGCAGCGAGGACCGGCGATGCTGGTAACCAGGCGAGCTGCGAATGCGAGTGCGGCAGCGAGGAGCCGGCCTCCCGTCCCTCGTTCAGGATCGGAAAGCAGCAACCGCCGATATCGCGGGCCCGTCGCTGCCAGGCCTCGGCGATCAGGTCGAGCGATGGATCAGCGAGGTCGCCGACCGAGCGCACATGGGCCGAGCCGTGAATCACCACCTCCTGTCGCTCGAGCGCGGGGTAGAGGTTCGGGACGACGCGAACGCCCCAGCCGGTGGGGCCGTCCCCCAGCCGCAGCGTCTCGGGTGGAGTGCGGTCTTCGCGCCCGGCGCAGAACGGGCAGGCGGCCTCGTCATCGGCCTCCGGCTGCGAAGCGCCCGGGCGCGTCGCACGGATGGGCGCGATCGCGACCCACCGTCCCGTCGTCGGATCGTGCCGGAGGTCGGACAGGGCTCTACTTGCTGTCGTCGCCGCCGCGGCCGACGAACGGGCGCAGCATCTCGATCGGCACCGGAAACGCGATCGTCGTCGACTGCGACGAGCCGAGCTCGAGCAGCGTCTGCAGGTAGCGCAGCTGCAGCGCGATCGGATGCGCCTCGATCACGGTCGCCGCGTCCTTCAGCCGCTCGGAGGCCTGGAACTCGCCCTCGGCATTGATCACCTTCGCGCGCCGCTCGCGCTCGGCCTCCGCCTGGCGCGCCATCGCGCGCTGCATGCTCTGCGGGATCTCTACATCCTTCACCTCGACGATCGAGACCTTGATCCCCCATGGCGCGGTCTGCTCGTCGATGATCCCCTGCAGGATCGCGTTGATCTTCTCCCGCTCGGAGAGCAGCTCGTCGAGCTGGTGCTGGCCGAGCACCGACCGCAAGGTCGTCTGTGCGATCTGGGAGGTCGCGACCATGAAGTTCTCGATCTGCACGATCGCATCCTTCGGCGCGACGATCCTGAAGTACGCGACTGCGTTGACGCGCACCGGCACGTTGTCCTTCGTGATCACTTCCTGTGGCGGGATGTTCAGCGTGATCGTTCGCAGGTCAACGCGCACCATCCGGTCGACGACCGGGATCAGCAGGAAGAGCCCCGGGCCCTTCGGCTCCGGCAAGAGCCGGCCGAGCCGGAAGACGATGCCGCGCTCGTACTCGCGTGCGACCTTGATCGTGGCGAGCGCGCCGATCACGACGAGAAAGACGACGACCGCGAGGATGACGAAGACGACTGTCACGGAGCCACCACCCTAGACCCCACGCACTCGTAGCGCGAGGCCGTCGAGCCCCTCGACCACCACGTGCTCGCCTGTCTCCAGCGGCACGTCGGCTTCTGCTCGCCACAACTCGCCACGGACGAAGACATAGCCGCCGTCGCGGATCACCCCTTCCAGGCCGATGATCTCCTGGGGACCGACCGCGGCCGGTCGCCGGCGCACGGCGATCGCCTTCGTCATCGCGACCGCCCAGAGGCCGCCCAGGAGAACGGTGAACGTGATGACGACCGGGATCGACGTGTGGTAGGGCGCGGGCGCTTTGTGGAAGAGCGTGATGAAGCCGATCGCCATGGCGGTGAGCCCGGATAACGTCAGCGCCCCGTGAGAGGTGACGTGCGCGTCGACGACGAGCAAGACGACGCCGAGCAGGATCAGGATGAGGCCACCCCACGAGAGGGGCAGGACCGAGAAGCCGAAGAGCGCGCACACCATGCAGATCGCCCCAAACGCGCCGGGGATGACGACGCCCGGGTGGAAGAGCTCGAAGCCGAGCCCCACGATGCCGGCGAGGAAGAGCAGCGAGACGATGTTGGGGTCGATCAACGTGGAGAGGAACCGCGTGAAGAATCCGGGCCGCACGTCGACGATCTCGGCGCCGGCGGTGCGCGGCGTCAGATGGCGCGGCACGGTCGTGTGACCGTCGATCGTGCGGAGAAGCGCCGGAAGCGACGGCGAGATCAGATCGACCACGTTCAGGCGCAGCGCCTCGCCCGCGGTGAGGTTCGAGGCCTTGCGCACCGCCGAATCGGCCCAGGTCGCATTGCGACCGTGTGTCTTCGCGAGGCCGCGGAGCGAGGCCGCAGCGTCATTGACGACCTTCCGGCGCAGGTCGGTGCCGATGTTCTGGCCGCTGCCCGAGATCGGAGTCGATGAGCCGATGTTCGTCTCCGGTGCCATCGCGAGCACGTCGGCGGCTTCGGAGATCCAGACACCGGCGGAGGCGGCGCGTGCGCCGCCGGGCGACACGTACACGACAACCGGGATCCGGACGGAGAGCTCGCGCTGGACGATCTTGCGCATGGACTCCTCGAGCCCGCCTGGAGTGTCGAGGATGATCACCACGGCCGAGTAGCCGCCTCGCTCCGCACGGCCGAGCTCGTGATTCATCCAGTCCTGCGTGACCGGGTTCACCTCGACGTTGAAGTGAATCGCGAGCACACGCGGGCGCGCGGCGCCCGCTCCGGCCGGCAGCGCCAGCGCGAGCAGGCCGATCGCGATCAGCAGCCGCTTCACCCTTGTAAGAATTGTATGCGCGAGTGGGCATCCGGGCTTGAGCTCGAGGCCCGCTTCGGGCACCGTGAAGAGGTCGACGTCTTCCCCAAGTCCGCAATTGCCGCGGCCGCCACCGCGGCGCTCGTCCTGCCGACGCTCGCGCACGCGGGCAACGTCGCCATGCGCGTGGTGGACATACCGCTGCAGGGGCGCCGGTCGCTCGCAGCCGCACCGGCTGCGATGCACTTCAACATGCTCGCTCCACACTGGCGAGGGACGGGCAGGGTTGCCTACCGCACACACCGCCTGCACGGTCGCTGGAGTGCCTGGTCCGCCGCAGACGCCGATGTGGCGCCCGACGGCGGCACCGGTCGCTGGCGCGACGGCAACCTGAGCTGGACGGGCTCGGCCGACGCCGTCCAGTTCCGAACGGCGGGCGTCGTCTCGAGCCTGCGCGCGTACGAGCTCTGGTCGCGCGTGACGGGGACGCCGGTGCGCCGCCCGAGCGAGGCCGGCTCCCCGCCGATCGTGCCTCGCGCCGGTTGGGGCGCCGAGGAGGAGATCGTGCGGGCGAAGCCGACGTTCGCGGCGGCGGTGAGACTGCTCGTCGTTCACCACACGGCCGGCTCGAATGCCTACACGCCGGCGCAAGCCGCGGCGATCGTCCGCGGGATCCAGGTCTACCACGTCGAGGGAAACGGCTGGAACGACATCGGCTACAACTACCTCGTCGACCGCTTCGGCACCGTCTACGAGGGGCGCGGCGGCGGCGTCGACCGGAACGTCATCGGCGCGCACGCGGAGGGCTTCAACGCGGGCACGGCGGGTATCGCCCTTATTGGCAACTTCTCCGGCGCAACGCCACCGAAGGCGCAACGGGCCGCCCTCGTTGCCGTTGCGGCCTGGCGGCTCGACATCGCTCACATCGATCCGCTGTCGACCGTCGTCTACACCTCCGGCGGGAACGCCAAGTACCGCGCGGGGCGGGTCGTGACGTTGCGCGCGATCTCGGGGCACCGTGATACAGGCCCCAGCGAATGCCCCGGCAGAATCGCGTACCGGTTACTGCCTGCGCTCGCGAGGCGCGTCGCGCTCACCGGCCTGCCAAAGCTCTATTCGCCCACCGTCACGGGCGTGGTGGGCGGCCCGGTCCGATTTCGAGCACGCGTCTCGGGGGCGCTGCCCTGGACGGTGACGGTGGTCGATCAGCTCGGCCAGACGGTCGCGGCCGGCGCAGGCACAGGGCCGGTCGTCGACTGGACGTGGAGCTCGCTCGCCGCGCGAAAGGGGCGCTTCACGTGGACGATCAGCGCTCCCGGCGCGCTTGGCGCGACGGGCTCGATCCTCGGCGGGAAGCCCGCGCCGACGCATCCCTTCTCGCTCACGAACCTCGCAGCGACGCCGTCTGTGATCACGCCGAGCGCCGATGGCAGTTCGGACTCTGCGGCCGTCACCTTCACGCTCGGCACGGCCGCCACCGTCAGTGCCGACGTGCTCGACTCGAACGGCGCGTCGCTCGCGCGGCTCCTCGACGAGCCGCGGCTCGCGGGAGACAATTCATTCGAGTGGCATGCGTCCTGGCTAGGAGACGGCCGCTACCGGCTCGCCGTGACCGCGGTCTCGCCGGCGGGCAAGGCGGTTACGAAATCCGTTGAGGTCGTCGTCGACCGCACACTCACCGCGCTGGATCTCGAGCCGAGCACGATCTCGCCGAACGGCGACGGCATGGCGGACACGGCGATCTTCTCGTTCTCGCTCACCGAGGCCGTTCCCATCCGTCTCGACATCGAGCAGAACGGTGTCGCGCTCGCGACGGTCTTCCAGGGAACGCTTGGAATCGGCCCGCAAGCGCTCGAATGGGATGGAACCTCGGGGGGCGCACCCCTGCCCGCCGGCGACTACGTCGCGGTCGTGACCGTGACCGACCAGCTCGGCGACGTCCAGCACTCGCTGCCGCTCGCGATCGTCAGCGCTCCGTGAGCCAGGCGTCGTAGCCGGCTTCGAGTCGCAGCAGAAGATCCACGAGCAGCTGGAGCCGGTCGCGCTCGACGAAGCCGGCACCCGGCCACGCCGAAGCTCCGACGTTGATGCCGATCCCGAGGACGACTCGCCCGCTCGCCTCGGCAAGGATCCCGGCCACCTTGCGTCCGTCGAGGAGCACGTCGTTCGGATGCTTGATCACCGCGGGCGGCCCGATCGCATCGACGACCGCGCGTGCGGCGACGAGAGTCAGGCCCGGCCAGGCGGCGACCGGCTGCGGCGGATAGAGGGCGACCGAGAGCATCAACCCCGAGCCGACCCAGGTGCGGCCGAGCCTGCCACGGCCCTCGGTCTGGCGCTCGGCCAGCGCGACAGCGCCGTGCGGAGCATCCTCCGGGAGGAGCCGCTGGGTCGTCGGCGTCTCCTCGGCCCAGTGGTACTCGCGTCCGTAGGAGCCTGCGAGCGCCGGCAGGACAACGTTCGGTGTCAACTGCCCCTCACCCATCGCACTAGAGTAGGCCGGCCGTGCAACCTCCCGCTCGCCGAGCTCGTCCAATGGTTTCAGACCTGCGGTCCGACGGCCCGCTCGTCTACGAGAGGCTTTCGGACCCGATCCTCGTGCGCCGCGCCAAAGATGGAGACCAGGTTGCGCTTGCGGCCCTCTGCGAGCGGCACGCCGGCCGGGTGAACCGGATTGCGCTCCACGTCCTCAAGGATCCCGACGACGCGCGTGACGCGGCGCAGGAGTCGCTCGTCAAGCTCGTGCAGCGTGTCGGCCAGTTTCGCGGCCAGTCCCAGTTCTCCACCTGGCTCCATCGCTTGACGGTCAACACGTGCAAGGACGTCGCGCAGGCCCGGTGGTCCGTGCAGCGCCGGACCGAGCCGCTGCTTGAGGACCTGCGCGTTGCCTCGGAAGCAGATCCAGCGCGCGAGCTCGCCGCGTCGGAGGCACGTCGGGAGCTCGGCCGCTGCCTCGCCGAGCTGCCCGCGGCACAGGCGACCGTCGTCGCCCTGAAAGACGCATTCGACGTCTCGTTCGAGGACATCTCCGCTGCGACCGGATTGCCGGTCGGCACGGCCAAGTGCTATGCGCATCGAGGCCGGAGCGCCCTCGCGGAGCAGCTTTCGGCATGACGGAGGTGCTGCTCGACCGGGCCGGGATCGAGGCGGTCATCCCGCACCGCTACCCGATGCTCCTGATCGACGAGGTGATCGAGCTCGTGCCCGGCGAGCGCGTGGTCGCGCGAAAGACGGTCACCGAGGAGGACTGCGCCGGCCATTTT
This sequence comes from Gaiellales bacterium, assembly GCA_038328165.1. Lineage (GTDB taxonomy): Bacteria > Actinomycetota > Thermoleophilia > Gaiellales > Gaiellaceae > PALSA-600. Next base: position 55,342 of record JBBQLT010000005.1, on the reverse strand, counting down.
CCGGGCAACCCGATCATGCCGGGCGTGAAGATGGTCGAAGCGCTTGCGCAATGCGGAGCGGTCGCTGTTCTCTCGTTGGCCGAGAACCAGGGCAAGCTGGCGTTGTTCGCCGGGATCGACGACGTGCGCTTCAAGCGGGTCGTGCGGCCCGGAGACATGCTTACCCTCGAGTGCCAGGTGGAAACGGTTCGCGGCCCAGTCGGCCGGGGAAAAGCACGCGCGACGGTCGATGGTGTGCTCGCCGTTCGCGGAACGCTCATGTTTGCCGTCGGGGTCGAGGAATGATCGCCCGGGCCACCGGGAGGAAGATCTCGATCACGGGCCTTGGTTGCCATGTTCCCGAGCGCGTGGTCACGAACGCCGAGCTTGCAGCCATGGTCGACACGAACGATGAGTGGATCCGCGAACGCACCGGCATTCGCGAGCGGCGTATCGCTGCGGACGATGAGGCGCTGACCGACATCGCACTGCCCGCGTGCCGGCGTGCCCTCGAGATGGCCGGAGTCGACCCCGCGTCGATCGATCTTCTGGTCGTGGCAACCGTCACGGCAGACATGGCGTTCCCTTCCGCAGGCGCGCTGCTGGCGGACGCGCTCGGAATGCCCGACGCCGCCGCGTACGATCTCTCCGCGGGCTGCACCGGGTTCGTGTACGCGATCGCGCAGGCTCACGGCATGCTTGCGGCCGGTCTTGCGAAGCGTGCGCTCGTGGTCGGCGGCGATGTCCTCTCCAAGATCCTCGACTGGACCGATCGCTCGACTGTCGTCCTCTTCGGTGACGGGGCAGGCGCCGTCGTGATGGACGCCGTCGACGAGGGCGGGTTTCTCGGCTTCGAGCTCGGCGCCGACGGCGGCGGGGGTAAGAACCTCTGGCTTCCCGGCAGTGGCTCCCGCCGGTTCGACGACCCCGCCAAGTTCGTGAAGATGAACGGCCGGGAGGTGTTCAAGTTCGCGACGCGCGTGATGGTCACCTCCGCCGAGGCGATCCTCGCGGAGTGCGGCAAGACGATCGCCGACGTCGACGTCTACGTCCCTCATCAGGCCAATGTTCGGATCATCGACCACGCAGTTCGCAAGCTCGGCGTCGACACGGCGAAAACGGTCGTCAACGTCGAACGGTACGGAAACACCTCATCCGGCTCGATCCCGCTCGCGCTGGCCGACGCAGCCGACGACGGACGGCTCGAACCGGGCAAGCTGGTGCTGCTGACGGGAATGGGCGCAGGCCTCACATGGGGCTCCGCGTTGATCGAGTGGACACATCCGACGACTGGAGCTACTGCATGACGAAGATCGCGTTCATGTTCCCAGGGCAGGGCTCGTTCGCCTCCGGGATGGGCCGTGACGTCGCGCTCGCCGTGCCCGAGGCGATGGCGGTGTACGACGAGGGCAGCGCAGCTTCCGGCCTGGACTTGAAGGAGCTGTGCTTCGAACGCCCGGTCGAGGAGCTCGTCGACACCGAAGTGCAACAGCCGGCGCTCGTGGCGACCTCGCTTGCTCTCGACACGGCGCTCCGCAGTCGCGGGATCCGGCCCGATGTCGTCGTCGGCCACTCGGTCGGCGAGTTCGCGGCTCTCGGCTCGGCCGGCGCGCTCAGCCCGCGTGACGCGATCGAGCTCGTGCGCGAGCGTGGTCTCGCCATGGCGGAGGCTGCGAAGGCGCATCCCGGCTCGATGGCGGCGATCCTGGGCCTGGCCGACGAGGCCGTGGAGGCTCTCTGCCGGAAGATCTCCAACGTGTGGCCCGCGAACTACAACTGCCCGGGCCAGCTCGTGATCTCCGGCGAGACGCCGTCGGTCGACGAGGCGTGTCTCGAGGCGACGCGCGAGGGCGCGCGACGCGCGATTCGCCTGCGCGTCTCGGGTGCGTTCCACTCGCCCCTCGTCGCTCGGGCAGCCGACCGCTTGCGTCCCGCGATCGACCGGGTGACGTTCAACGATCCGCGATCGGCATTCATGTCGACCGTGACCGCGAAGATCGAAGATGCGCAGCGGTACGGTGAGCTCCTCGTCGACCAGCTCACCGCTCCGGTGAAGTTCACGCAGGCCGCCGGCGAGCTGATCGCCCAGGGCGTGACGACGTTCGTGGAGGTGGGGCCGGGCAATGTGCTGAGCGGTTTACTGAAGAGGATCGACAGATCGGTGCGGGTCTTCTCGGTCAACGACCTCGCGTCGCTCGACGAGGCGGCGGAGGCTCTTGGCTAGCGACGCCGTGTTCTGCTCGCTGGAAGGGAAGCTTGCGCTCGTCACCGGTGCGTCGCGGGGAATCGGCCGCGCGATCGCAGAGGAGCTAGCGCGCGCGGGTGCGGAGGTGGTCGTCGGCTATCGCTCGGGCAAGGACGAGGCCGAGGAGCTCGCAGGGCGGATCGGGGGGCGCGCAGTGCAGGCAGACGTCTCGTCGGCCGAGGACGCGAAACGCCTCGTCGACGAGGCGGGCGACATCGACGTGCTCGTGAACAATGCGGGGCTCACCCGCGACGGTTTGCTCGCGCGGATGTCGGACGACGACTGGAGCACGGTGATCGACACGAACCTCGGCTCGGTCTTCTACACCTGCCGGGCGGTGACGCGGTCGATGATGAAGAAGCGCAGTGGCGCGATCGTCAACATCAGCTCGATCGTGGGCGTGCACGGCAACTGGGGACAGACCAACTACGCGGCGTCGAAGGCGGGAATCATCGGTTTCACGAAATCGATCGCGCGGGAGCTCGGCTCACGCGGGGTGCGCGCAAACGTTGTGGCCCCCGGCTATGTGAAGACGCAACTCACCGACGTCTTGCCCGAGTCGGCGACGGCGGTGATGGTCGAGGCCACACCGCTTGGCCGCTTTGCGGAGACGCACGAGATCGCCGGCGCGGTTCGCTTCCTCGCTTCCGATGCGGCGTCGTTCATCACGGGTGAGGTCCTGCTCGTCGACGGTGGACTGGGAATGTGATGGCAGTCGACGGCTCGAACGGCATGCGCCGTGTCGTGATCACCGGGCTCGGCATGGTCAGTCCGCTCGGAAACGACGTCCCCTCGTCGTGGTCGGCGCTCGTCGAGGGCGAGTCGGGCGCGGGGGAGATCACCGCGTTCGATCACACGAATTACAACGTCCACTTCGCATGCGAGCTGAAGGACTTCGACCCTACGGTCTGGATCAACCACAAGGCGGCCCGGCGCATGGACCGCTTCGCCCAGATGATCATCTCGGCAGCGAGGCAGGCGGAAGCCGACTCCGGGGTCGAGGTGGCCAAGGAGCCCGATCGCTTCGGTGCGTCGATCGCGACCGGGATCGGTGGCCTTCAGTCCTATCAGGACTGCTATCACGTGCTCCTCACGCGTGGCCCCGACCGCGTGAGCCCCTTTTCCATCCCGTCGATCATCCCGAACATGGGTGCGGGCTGGGTATCGATCGAGCTCGGCACGCAAGGCCCGTTGATGAGCGAATGCACGGCCTGCGCGGCGTCGAACATGGCGATCGGCGACGCGATGGACGAGATTCGCATTGGGCGAGCCGATGTGATGTTCGCCGGCGGGACGGAGGCGCCGATCACTCAGGTCGGCATCGCCGGCTTCGACGCGATGCGCGCTCTCTCTCGGCGCAACGACGATCCGAAGCGGGCATCGCGGCCATTCGACAACGACCGCGACGGTCTCGTCATGGGCGAGGCGGCTGCTGTGCTCGTGCTCGAGGAGCTCGAGCATGCGAAGGTGCGCGGAGCGAAGATCTACGCGGAGCTCGTCGGGTACGGCATGTCGTCGGACGCATCGCACATGACCGAGCCGGATCCGACCGGAGAGAATCCGGCTCGCGCGATGACGATGGCTCTCGCCGACGCCCGGGTCGAGCCGACTGAGGTCGGTTACGTGAACGCACACGCCACTTCGACGCCGCTCGGCGACTCGGCGGAGACGCGTGTGATCAAGCTCGCGTTCGGCGAGGAGCACGCGAAGCGGCTTGCGGTTTCATCCACGAAGGGCGCGACCGGCCATTGCTTCGGTGCCGCGGGCGCTGTCGAAGCGGTCTTCACGGTGCTCGCGCTCGTGGACAAGAAGGCACCCCCGACGATCAACTACGACGATCCCGATCCCGACTGCGATCTCGACTACATCCCGAACGTCGCGCGTGACCTCCCCGACCTGACCGTGGCCGTCTCGAACTCCTTCGGTTTCGGCGGCCACAACGCCTCACTCGTCGTCCGTACGTTCGACGAATAGCGAACCTCCAAGTTTCGCCGCGGGCGGTGGCGCCTCGCCGAGGCGCGCTGTGGAACGTTCGTGGCACTTCGGTAGAACTTGGTCTGACCAAGGGCCGTGGCCCGAAGTGCGCTGTCTCGGTCGGCGCGGTGTGGACACTCTTTCGACGCGTCTTCCGTCCGGAAACCGGTGTCCGCGCTCGCCACCGGGCGCGCGATTGTCACGACCGTTGTCGTCCGAGGCGACTCCTACCGTTTGGCCATGCGCCTTCTGGACGTAGGCGGTCGCCTTGTCGAGTTGCACATACGCCGGTCGCGTCGCGTGCGCGGACATCGGATCGTTGTCCGGTTCGGGCTCCCGCCGGAGCTCGTCGTCCGGCCGCGCGCCACCGAGGCAGAGATCGACGCTGCGATCCGGGAACATCTGCCGTGGCTCGAGAAGCAACTCGCGAACCTCGCGGAGCCGAGTCTCGGCCTCGACCGGCTGAGCCTGACCGCCGAGCAGGGTCGCCGCGAGGCTCGCGCCCGGATCTCGCTGCTTGTCCAGTCGGAAGCCGCTGCGCTCGGGGTCGCCTACCTCCGGATCACCGTCCGCGACCAGGTGAGCCGCTGGGGCTCGTGCTCCTCGAGCGGCGCCCTCAGCTTCAACTGGCGACTCGTGCTCGCCCCGCACGACGTTCTCGACTACGTCGTCGTGCACGAGGTCTGCCACCTCCTCGAGCACAACCACGGCGCGGAGTTCTGGCGGCTCGTCGAGTCGCGACGACCCGGCTATCGCGACCCGAAGGAGTGGCTCGACGTCCACGGTTGGGAGATCCTGGCGTACCGGCCGCCGAGTGAGGAAGCAGCCGCGTAACGTACTTGCATGGATCGCTGGGCGAGCTTCGACTGTTACGGCACGCTGATCGATTGGGACGGCGGCCTTCGCGCCGAGCTCGCGAGAGTCTTCGGCGAGGCGTCAGCCGGCGCGCAGCTCGATCGGTATCACGAGCTCGAGCCCGAGCTGCAGCGCGACGGGACGTCGAGCTATCGACAGGTGATGACGGAGGCGATGCGCCGGCTCGGCTCGCCTGCTCGCGAGGAGCATGCGCTCGCGGAGTCGCTGCCGGGATGGCGCGCGTTCCCGGAGGTGCCGGGCGCGCTCGTAGAGGCGAGGCGCCGCGGGTGGAAGCTCGCGATCCTTTCGAATACCGACACCGATTACATTGCCGCGTCGCAGGTTCAGATCGGCGTGCCGTTCGACGAGGTGATCGTCGCTCAAGAGATCGGCGCGTACAAGCCTGCACATCGTCATTGGGAGGAGTTCTTCACGCGTACGCACGCACCGCGTGCAGGGCACGTTCATGTTGCCGCATCGCCCTTTCACGATCTTGGCCCGTGCAACGCGCTCGGCCTCCGAAGCATCTGGATCAACCGGGGCGGCGAGGTGCTATCGGGCCCGCGCCCGACGCGCGAGCTCACCGATCTGACCACTCTGCCAGACACGCTGGATGAGCTCGTTGCGCTCGATGGCTGAGCTGCGAGAGCTTCGTGGCGAGGATGCGGACGCCGTCGCCGCCCTCTTTCTCGAGGCGTGGGGCGAGTCCCGGCGCATGGACGGCGATGAGATCCGTGAGTGGCTGCGGAACGCTGCGTTGAAGGCCGAGAACATGCGAGTGCTCGTCGAGGACGACGTCGTCGTCGGCTACGGCGACCTCTGGATCGAGCCTCCGACGATGGATGTGGACGTCGCCGCTCCCGGCCACTGGGCTGAGCTCTTCGACTGGGCTGAAGCGCGCGCGAAGGCGGACGGGCTCGAGCGCGTCCGCACGTTCTTCGTCGAGGGTCACCCGCTCGAGCAGTTCCTCGACGCGCGCGGCTATCGCCCGATCCGCGCGTCGTACACGATGGAGATCGAGCTCGACGATCTCGCGCCGCCCGCGCCGGAGGCAATCGACGGTATCGAGATCCGCGGCTATCGCCCGGACGCCGACGAGCGGGCGACCTACGAGGCCCAGGAAGAGTCGTTTCGCGATCACTGGGATCACACGCCACAGCTGATCGAGACCTGGCGCGAATTCAGCGTCAAGCACCCGAGCTTCGACCCCTCGCTCTGGTTTCTCGCGTGCGCCGGCGACGAGATCGCCGGCTTGGCGCTCAACTTTCCCGAGCGCTCGGGTGATCCGGGATACGGCTTCGTCGGAACCGTCGGTGTCCGCCGCGCGTGGCGCCGTCGCGGTATCGGCGAGGCGCTCCTGCGCCACTCGTTCCGTGCGTTGCACGAGCGTGGCCGGCGCAGGGTGAGGCTCTCGGTCGACGCGGAAAGCCCCACCGGCGCGACCCGTCTGTACGAGCGCGTGGGAATGCACGTGCTGCGGCAATCGAACACGTGGGAGCTCGCGCTCGCCGCCGCAGGCTCCGCACGGCCGGGGGAAGGTTGAGCGCGCTGCGCGCCCGTTGCCCCGACTGTCGCACGCTGACGGCGGTCGCGATCGGCCCGGAGTACCAGTGCCACTCGTGCGGTCGCGAGTTCGCGGCCGGACTCGTTCGCGTGCCGCGCGCGTGGGGTGACGGGGGTGAGGCCATGGCGGCGGCCGCCCACATGGCGCTTCCGTGGCCCGAGGCGGCGGTGATCGCGGAGCAGACACTCGATGCTCAGAACGAATCGCTCGCCCGCGAGCTCCCGACGCGGCCGCTCGTGCTCGGCGGCTGTTGCTGCTCACACGTGGGAGTAGTCCGCGAGCTCGCCCGCCGGCACGGTCGCGTCGCGGTCGTCTGGATCGACGCGCACGGCGACCTGAATACGCAGGAATCGTCGCCCTCGGGAAACGCGTGGGGCATGCCCCTCCGGATGCTGATCGACGCCGGCGACGTCGCCGCGGGTGATGTCACATTGCTCGGCGCTCGCAACCTTGATCCACCAGAAGAGGAGTTCATCGTCGCCGCCGGGATCGGCTTGGAGCTTCGGGAGCCGCTGCCCGAGCATGTGTATGTCGCGCTCGACTGCGACGCGGTCGCACCCGAGGAGCTCGATGTCTGGATGCCCGAGCCGGACGGCATCCCGCTCGACCGCCTGGAGGCGCTGCTTGCCCGTATCCCCGTACCGCTGGGCGCGGGGTTCACCGGCCTCCTGAGCTCGGCGAGGAACGAAGCTGCGTTGACCCGGTTCGGACAGGCGCTCGGTCTGTAACCGTCCGGGCCGGATCCGGGGTCTAAGCTCTGCGAATGTCCGAGGCCCGGATCGACGTCCAGGTCGAGCACAGACATGCTCCACCTTCGACCGAGAAAAAGCACCCGAACACCTGCCCGAAGTGCGGGTCGCACTATCGCGACGACGAGCTCGAGCAGGCGCTGTGGGTGTGCGGCCACTGCGGTCATCACTTTCCGATGGGCGCTCGCGCCCGTATCGACTGGTACGCCGACGACGGCTCGTTCTTCGAGGAGGCGACCGAGGTTCGCTCGGACGATCCGCTCGAGTTCTTCGATCTGCGTCCATATGCGGAACGCCTGGCCGAGGCGGAGCTGAATACGGGTCTCGGTGAGGCCGTCGTGATCGGCCAGGCGACGCTCGAGGGCCATCCGATCGAGCTCGCCGTCATGGACTTCTCATTCATGGGCGGCTCCATGGGGAGCGCGGTCGGAGAGAAGTTCTCGCGCGCTTGCGACTCCGCCATCGACCGCGGCGTGTCGCTCGTCTCCGTCACCTCGTCTGGCGGCGCGCGAATGCAGGAGGGCATCTTGTCGCTGATGCAGCTGCCGAAGACGGTGTGCGCGGTCGAAGACCTGCACGACGCGCACCTGCCGATGTTGACGGTGATGGCACACCCCACAACGGCCGGCGTTCTCGCCTCGTTCGCCTCTCTCGGCGATGTGACGATTGCCGAGCCAGGCGCCCTGATCGCGTTCACCGGGCCGCGGGTCGTCCAGCAGACGACCCGCGAGAAGCTCCCCGAGGATTTCGGTCTCGCCGAGCAGAACCTGCGCTTCGGCCATCTCGACGCGATCGTCCCCCGCTCCGAGCAGCGGGAGCATCTGGCGCGCCTCTTGAGGCTCTTCGCGTGACCGACCGCGACCAGGAGCTCAACCTGCGCCAGAGGCTGTCGGGGCTGTCTCGGCTACCGCTTCTGCGCGGTGCCCGGGTCGACGGCGAGGCGGATCGTCTTCGCGCCCAGCTCGAGCGCCTGAACGCCGACACGACCGACGAGACGATCTGGCACTCGGTCGAGCTGGCGCGGCATCCCGAACGGCCTTACACGATGGACTACGTCGCCCGCATGCTCGACGATTGGGTGGAGTTGCGCGGTGACCGTGGCCGCGCCGACGACGGGGCACTCGTGACCGGCCTCGCGACGCTCGACGGCCGAACGATTGTCGTTGTCGGCCATCAGAAGGGTCGCGATGTGAAGGAACGCGTCGACCGCCAGTTCGGGATGGCGTACCCGGAGGGCTACCACAAGGCCATGCGCGTCATGGAGATCGCGGAGCGCTTCGGGTTCCCGGTCATCTCGCTCGTCGACACGCCCGGCGCCTACCCGGGCGTCGCGGCCGAGCAGCACGGCCAGGGAGGTGCGATCGCCCGCTCCCAGGCCGAGATGGTTCGGCTCACCGTGCCGACCGTCGCGTGCGTCATCGGCGAGGGCGGGTCGGGAGGCGCCGTCGCGATCGCCGTGTCCGACCGGGTCTTGATGCAGGAGAACGCGATCTACTCCGTGATCACCCCTGAAGGTTGCGCCGCGATCCTCTGGCGTGACGCCGGCGAGGCGAAGAAGGCGGCTGCTGCGTTCAAGCCGGATGCGCTCCACTGCCTCGAGCTCGGCGTGATCGACGGGATCGTCGCGGAGCCGGTGGGCGGCGCCCAGACCGATCACGCCGAGGCCGCTCGGTTGCTGAAGGCAGCACTCGTCGAGTCGCTCGAGGAGCTCGAGGCAACGCCGGGCGCGGAGCTTCGCCGCCGCCGCCGCGCGAAGTTCCGCGGCATGGGCGTCTACGCCTAGAGATAGACGCGAGGAAATGGGCCGCTTCCAAGGCTTTTCCACATCATCCACAGGTTTTTCAACCGATGAAATGGCCCGGAACGCGTCGAGGCCCGCGAAGGAGCGGGCCTCGAGCGCCTAACCCCCCGTCAGGTCTTCGGCTCTCGTGCACTTCTCTCCGGCGCCTGACCGCCTAAACCTGGGGAGCATCATGAGCCCGATCGGCTACGACAAGGTGTCCACCGCAGCGCAAGCCGGCCGCGAAGCGTAAAGCTTCGTCGAGCATGTCCCTCTCCGAGTACAGGCGCAAGCGCGACCCGAAGGTCACGCCCGAGCCGTTCGGCGGTGCGAAGCGCGGGAAGAAGCCGATCTTCGTGGTGCAACGTCACGACGCAACGCGGCTCCACTACGACTTCCGGCTGGAGCGGGCCGGCGCGCTCGCATCGTGGGCGGTGCCGAAAGGCGTGCCGCTCGAGCCGGGCGCCAAAGCCCTCGCGGTTCACGTCGAGGATCATCCGCTCGAGTACGCCCGGTTCCATGGTCAGATTCCCAAGGGCCAGTACGGCGCGGGCAGCGTCGAGATCTTCGACTCGGGCACCTACGAGCTGCTCGAGGAGAAACGCAACGGCCAGCTCACGTTCCGCCTCTACGGCAAGCGGTTACACGGCACCTGGTCGCTCGTGCCCGCTCACCTGGACGGCAAGGAGCAGAACTGGCTGCTGATCAAACGCAACGACGAGAGCGCCGGTTCCCAAGTCCGGCACGCGACGTACGCCCCCATGCTCGCGACCCTCGACACCCGCATTCCGGCAGGCGAGGACTGGACGCACGAGGTGAAGTTCGACGGCTTCCGCGCAATCGCATACGTGCGCGCCGGCGACTGCAAGCTCGTTTCGCGCAACGACAACGACCTGACGGGCCGTTTCCCCGAAATCGCGAAGGCGATCGTGAAGGCGGTGAAGACACCGGATGCCGTTGTCGACGGCGAAATCTGCCGGATCGATGCGTCCGGCAAGACGAGCTTCTCCGAGTTGCAGCAAGGGTCGGGGCCGCTCATCTACTACGCCTTCGATCTCCTCGAGCTCGACGGCGAGCCACGCGTGCAGTTGCCACTTCACGAACGCAAGGCGCTCCTTCGCAAGCTGATCGACAAGCGTGTCACGTCGGTGGGCTTCTCCGAGGGCTTCGACAATGGAGTTGCGCTGTTCGAGGCCGCGCAGGAGCGCGGCCTCGAGGGGATCGTTTCGAAGCGGTCAAGCGGCCCTTACCAGCAGGGCAGGCGCTCCCGGGACTGGCTGAAGATCAAGACCGAGAACAAGGCCGAGTTCATCGTCGCCGGGTATACGCGCGGCTCAGGTCGCCGGGCCGGAACGTTCGGGTCTCTCGTGCTCGCGGTCAACGACGGGCACGAGCTGCGTTACGTCGGCAATGTCGGCACCGGGTTCAACGATGCCGAGATCGACAAGCTCCTGAAGCTCCTGAAGCCGTTGCACACGGAGTCGTCCGCGTTTGCTCAAGTGCCCAAGCTGCCAAAGGTGCGGAAGGGCGACGTGCAATGGGTCGAGCCGAAGCTCGCCGCGGAAGTCCGCTTCGGTGAATGGACACACGACCAGCGTCTCCGTCACCCGGCCTACCTCGGGATCCGTGAGGACCAGGCTGCGGGCGAGGTGACGCAGGAGCGACCGGTCTCCGACATCGTCCGCCAGGGCAAACGGGAGCTGCGACTCTCGAACCTCGACAAGGTGTTCTGGGCCGACGAGGGCATCACGAAGGGCGATCTGCTCGGGTACTACGGGGCGATCGCCCCGGTGCTCGTGCCGCACCTCGAAGGGCGGCCGTTCACCATGCGCCGGTATCCCGACGGCGCCTCGGGCAAGGCGTTCTTCCAGAAGGATGCGCCGTCCCACATGCCCGAGTGGGTCCCACGATTCCGCGCGCTCGTTGCGACGAGGGAGAAGGCGAGGACGAAGAAGTGGATCGAGTTCCCGGTCGTCGACGACGAGCTTGCGCTGCTTTGGATGGTGAACATGGGCTGCATCGACATGAACACGTGGTACTCGCGCATCGACAAGCCCGACCGCCCCGATTTCGTTCTCTTCGACCTCGATCCGACGCCCGAGGTGCCGTGGTCGCAGACCGTCGAGGTCGCGCTGATCCTGAAGGGGCTCCTCGACGCCATCGGCCTTGAGTCCTTTCCGAAGACCAGTGGCGGTAAGGGTTTCCACGTGCTCGTGCCCCTCGATCGCCGTTCGACCTACGACGACACGCGCGGGTTCGCCGAGCACGTTGCGGGCGCGATCGCGCGCATGCACCCCAAACTTGCGACGACCGAATGGTCGAAGGCGCGCCGGCGAGGCGTGCTGATCGACTCGAACCAGAACGGCGAGGGCAAGACGATCGCCTCCGTCTACTCGGTGCGCCCGAAGCCGAACGCGCCGGTTTCGACGCCGCTCGAGTGGAGCGAGGTGAACGAGAAGCTCAACCCTTCCAACTACACGATGGCTGTCGTGCTCGAACGCGTGCGTGAGCGCGGTGATCTGTACGCCGGTCTGCTCACGACCCGGCAGTCGCTCTCGAAAGCACTGAAGTCGCTGATGTGAGTCAGGTCTTCACGGGATGGGTGTGGGATGCCTCCTTCGCGACGGCCAGCTCCCGCCCGTCGATCGCGGCGTAGCGCATGGCGATCGCGCTCAGCTCCTCGGAGGCCTCCTTCGCCGCGTGACCGAGCTTCGCGTCGAGGGTCGCAGGGTCATCGAGGTAGAGCAGCCTCGTCCAGAACGTGGTCAGCACGATCGAGACCCAGGGCATGAAGATCGCATTGCGCTCGAGCGCGGCCGACGGGCGTTGGACGAAGAACGCGATGAAGATGCCCACCGTGAGGCCCGCAAGCCCGATCGATGCGGCGGCCTCTCCGATCGACGCTGCAGTCAGTCCTTTCACGAACGCCGCGACGATCGCTGCGACGCCGAAGACCATCATCGCGACGTAGCCGAGAAACACCACCCGGTATGAACGCCGAAGGTAGGCCGTCGTTCGTGCGAGCGTTTGGATGTCCTCCTGCAGGATCGCAGCCGCGAGCTCGCGCAGCTCCTGCGTCGTTTTCGCCGGGTCCCCGTGCCGCGGGCGGGGCAGCCGCATCGTCATGGCTTGCCCTCCTCGTCGATTTGGCGGCGAGCCTACGTCAAGCTGCGCACGCCGTCCACCACGAGCTGCACGGCGATCGCGCTGAGCAGCAGGCCGAAGACACGGGTGAGGAAGGAAAGGATGGCCGGGCTGGTGGCTCGCGTGACCCGCTCCGCGACGATCAAGGCGAGTCCCACGCACGCGACGGCCAAGATGATCGCCAGGATGACCGCGCTGTGGCCACCGGCGCCGGGGTGCGCGCGCCAGAGCACGATCGATGTCGCGATTGCGCCAGGACCGGCGACGAGTGGCGTCGCAAGCGGGACGAGGGCAATGTCCTCTGGCGTGTCCGGGTCGCCGCCGGGGAAGTCGGATCCGCGCAGCATTTCCAGTGCGACCAGCATCAAGAGAAGGCCTCCGGCGATCGAAAGGGAGCCGAGGGAGACGTGGAGGTAGCGCAGGACGACCTCACCGAAGACGGCGAAGCCAAGGATCAGCCCGCCGGCAGCGAGAACCGCGCGAAGCGCTGCACGCTGGCGCTGGCGGGGTGTCAGGTTGCGCGTGATCGCGACAAAGATCGGCGCGTTCCCGATCGGGTCCGTGATCACGAATAGGGTCACGAACGTTTCGCCGAAGGCACGCAGGAACACGCGGTTGCCCTAGCCGCCGAGGTTGTTGTCGGCGACGCCGCGAGCAGCCTCGCCCGCCGGGGCCCGGCTCGCAATGAGGTCATTCTTGCGACCCGCGAAGTCTTCATCGCCGGTGTCACGTTGGAACGGAGTCATTCGCTCGCTCCCTCCGCCCGCGCGGTCGTCCTCGGCCTGCGACCAGCGTACGAAGAACTGCCTCAGTTCCATGGGCCGAGTCTCGCGATCCCGGGCGACGCGCGCAAGGTGCCGAGGCTGTCGCTCCCGGGGATGACGCCATCGCGTGGGCTTGGTGGTGCGGCGTCGGTGTGTAGCCTCCTTGCGGGTCGGGTTTGAGCAGGTCAGCATCGAGGCCGCGCCCGCTCGCTCAGCAGAGGAGCGCCGGCATCCCGCCGGAGTGGCGCCTCGACCCGGCACCCAACCGCCACGGTGCGTTTCCCGTAACGGTGCCTGGCACCGACTTCTGGTGCCGTCGCCCCCGATTCTGCCGATGCCGCCGCCGTACGGAAAGGGCTGTGCGCTGATCGTCACACTCCGGTAACGGTGCCTGGCACCGAAGTTCCGGTGACCGAAGTTCCGGCACCGAAGAGGCTTTTCGCCCGGGGTCAGCCCGCGAAGGTGGCTGTCGCGGACGCGAGCGGCTGATCAGACGTCGCCGAGCTCGACGACGTCGCGACGGAAGACGAGCGCAACCGTCCAGTCGGTGACGACTCGCAGCTTGCGCGTGAGAAGCGGCAGTTGATAGAGGTGGTAGCTGCGGGTGAGAAACCAGCCCGGGAAGCCGCTCAGTCGCAGCCCCATCACATCCGCGATGCCCTTGTAACGACCGAGTGTCGCCACCTGGCCCAGCATGCGATAGCGGTACGGCTGTACGTCACCGCCCAGGTTCTTCGCGAGCCGGCGCGCCTGCCGCAACGCGTGCTGGCACGTCGGCGGGTCGAACCGGCCAGGCGTGGCGGCATTCGGAACGCGCGCACAATCTCCGAGCGACCACACGCGCTCTCTGGCCTCGACGCGCAGCGTTCCGTCCACGCGGACACGACCTCGCTCGTCGAGCGGCAAGCCCAGCTCGCCGAGCAGCGGGCTCGCCTTGACGCCCGCGGTCCAGACGAGCGTCGCCGTCGGTATGTGCTCGCCGTTCGAGAGCACCGCCTCGTGCCCATCGACTGACTCGAGCGTGATGCTGTTACGGATCTCGACGCCCCTGCTCGCAAGTTCACGCGCGGCGTAATCGCCGAGGCGCGATGGGATCTCGGCGAGGATCTTCGGAGCGGCGTCGACGAGCACCCACCGTTGCCGTACGTCGCGCAGGGTCGGGTAGTAGCGCAGCGCGTCGCGGACGAGATCGGAGAGCTCGGCAAGCGCTTCAACGCCTGCATAACCGGCTCCGACGAAGACGAATGTGAGCTGCCGCTCCGCATCGCCTGCGGCTGCGAGCTCGAGTCGTCGCAACACGTGGTTCCGCAGCCGGATCGCGTCCTCGAGTGACTTGAAGAGCAGCGCATGCTCGGCGAGCCCCGGCACGGGCAAGGTTCGGGTGACCGCGCCCAGGGCGACGACGAGTTGCCGATAGTCGATGCTCGTCGTGCCGGCCTCGGTCTCGACCTGCACGGCGGACGCTTCCTCGTCGAGTCCCGTGACGCGCCCGAGCAGCAACTCGGCGTGCGGGCACATGACGCGGAGCGGCACGACGACGTGTCGTGGCTCGAGCGTTCCCGACGCGGCCTCCGGGAGGATCGGCGTGTAGAGCATGAAGTTCTCGGTGCTGACGATCGTCGCGCCGACGCGACCGAGCAAGCGGGCGACGTACGCGCCGGCGAAGCCGCCGCCGAGGATCAACGTTCCCGCGCGTGCGTTGTGCTCGGCCATTCCGTCGAGTTCTACGCCAGCTCGCCCAGCCGCCGCTTGAGGAACCGACGCTCTGGCTCGCCTTCGGTGAGAGCGAGGGCGCGCGCGTACTCGCTCCGCGCCTCATCGGAGCGGCCGAGCCGCCGGAGGAAATCGGCGCGTGTCGAGTGGAGATAGCGGTAGCCGTCGAGGTCGAGCCCGTCGACGAGCGCGAGCCCTGCCTCCGGCCCCGCTGCCTCCGCGACCGCGACCGCACGGTTCAACTCGACAACGGCCGAGCCCGTCAACCGAGCAAGCTCCCCGTAGAGGACGGCGATCTGCCGCCAGTCAGGAGTGTCCTCCGCGTGCAGCGCCGCGATCGCAGCCTGCACGACATAGGGCCCGGACCCTTGCAGGGCGATCGCCCGGTCGAGCGCCGCCTTGCCCTCGGCAATGAGCGGCCCGTTCCAGAGCGCATGATCCTGGTCGGCCAGCAGCACGAGCTCGCCGTCCACGTGCCGCGCGGCCCGGCGCGAATCGTGCAGCACCATCAGTGCCAGCAGACCCTGCACCTCGGACTCGTCCGGCATCAGCCCTGCGAGCGCACGACCCAGGCGAATCGCCTCGCCGGCCAACTCGTCACGGCCGCCGTACCCCTCGTTGAAGATGAGGTAGCAGACGGCGAGCACCGCGGTGAGCCGATCGGGCAGCAGATGCGCCGGTGGGACGCGGAATGGAATGCCGGCGTCGCGGATCTTGCGCTTTGCGCGCACGAGCCGTTGCGCCATTGTCGCCTCGGGAACGAGGAAGGCGCGCGCGATCTCCTCCGTCGACAGGCCCCCAAGCGTGCGGAGCGTGAGCGCAACCTGCGCGTCGAGCGCAAGCGCCGGGTGGCAGCAGGTGAAGACGAGCTCGAGGCGCTCATCGGGAAAGCTCGTCTCCTCCACCGTCTCGTCTCCCACTGCCTCGTCGGGTCGCAGTAGATGCGCTTTCGCGGCGAACGTCCGGTCACGCCGGATGCGATCGATCGCCCGGTTCCGCGCCGTAGAGACGAGCCATGCGCCCGGGCTCTTCGGCACTCCGTCGCGCGGCCACCGCTCCGCGGCGATCGCGAACGCCTCCTGGGCGGCCTCCTCGGCGAGGTCGAAGTCGCCGAGGAAGCCGATGAGTGTGGCGAGCACGCGTCCCCACTCGCCGCGAAAGGCGCGCTGCAGGGCCGCGCCCTCGTCGGACGCTCCGTCAGGAAGGGGCGCCCTCAGCGCTCGACCACCGGCCTCACCTCGACGGCGCCGCCCCTGCGTGCGGCGGGGATGCGCGCCGCAAGCTCGAGCGCCGCATCGAGATCGCTCGCCTCGAAGAGGTAGAAGCCGCCGAGGGCCTCCTTCGTCTCGGGAAACGGCCCGTCCGTGGTCATGATCTCGCCGTCGGCCACGCGCACCGTGGTCGCGGACTCCGCGGGCTGGAGCTCGGAGCCCCCGTAGACGCCGCTCGTCTCTGAGACGGCGAAGTACTCGCCGTAGATTGCGTTGCGCTCGTCATCGGAGAGCTTCTCCCATTCGGTGTCGTTCGAGTAGATGAGCAGTGCGTACTTCACCGGCCCCTCCTTGAGAAGTGTTGTCTCTCCTACGACGAATGGGAAGCCCGAACATCGACAAGACGTGTCAGAAACGTTCGCGCTCCGTCCTTGTCGAGCATGTCGTTCAGGTTGCCGCACTTCGGGCTCTGCACACACGACGGGCAGCCGCTCGAGCACGGGCAGCCTGCGAGGAGCGCTGCGGTGTCGGCAACCCAGCCCTCGAACTGCTCGAACCCGCGTTCCGTGATCCCGACGCCGCCCGGATGGCCGTCGTAGATGAACACGGTCGGACGGCCGGTCTCGGGATGGATGTTCGTCGAGAGGCCGCCGATGTCCCAGCGGTCGCACATCGCCCAGAGCGGCAGCAGCGAGATCAACGCGTGCTCGGCAGCGTGCAGTGTGCCGAGCAGCCTCGGCATCTCCTCGAGCCCGGCGAGCTGCCAGCTCTCCGGCATGAACCAGATCGCCTCGGTCGTGAACGTCGTCGGATCGAGCTCGAGCGGCACGAGCTCGATGCGCTCCTGCGAGCTCATCGTCCGTCGCTCGTAGCCGACGACCTGCTCGGTCACCTCGATCTCACCGAACAGCAACTCGAGGCCGAGGCGGCTCTCGCTTCGCCGTGCCTCGATGATGCGCGTCATGGTGTCCTTCTTCGCCTGGGTATACCAGTCGCCCCTGAACGGCTCGACGACCGCGTGCAACGTCGTCAGGTTCAGCTCGCGGACGAGGTAGGACTCACCGAGGTGAAGGTAGATCGCGCCGTCGTGCACGGTCGTAGAGGCGCGCGACCGCTCGACGAGCCCGAGCACGACGCCGCTCGATCCGTCGACGATCGTGATCGCGTCCGCATCGGTCGAGCGCAGTGGTAACTGTGACGCGGGATGCTCCTTGCCGGCCCAGATGATTCCCGCGGGCGTCTGCTTCAGCTTCGGGTCTGACGCTGCAGCCACGAGTGCTCCGCGCCCGAGGAGGGCGACGTCATCCTCGGTCAGCGGAGCCTCGTACGCGGCCGCACGTACGTGCCCGGCGAGCACGCGCGGGTTCGCGTGGTCGAGGATCGCGGCCTCGACTCGTCGGTCGAGCAGCTTGTCGGGCTCACGCATGAAGAACTGATCGAGGCCGTCCTCGCTGGCAACGAGCACGGCAAGCCCGTTCCCGCGCCGCCCCGCGCGTCCCCACTGCTGCCGCAGAGACGCAACCGTGCCGGGGAAGCCCACCGAGATCACCGCATCGAGCAGGCCGATGTCGATGCCGAGCTCGAGCGCGTTGGTCGCTGAGACGCCGAGCAGGTCGCCTGCCGAGAGCCGCCGCTCGATCTCGCGCCGCTGCGCCGCCGTGTAGCCGGCGCGGTAGGGCGAGAGCTGCCGATCGTCACCGAGGCGTTCCGCGGTGAAGCGATGGATCAGCTCGGCCGCCTTTTGGCTCTTCGCGAAGGTGAGCGTCCGGAGGCCCCGCTCGACGAAGCTCGCCTGCAGGCGAGCCGCCTCAGCGAGCGCGGAGGCACGCAAGGCGAACTCGGGATCGATGAGCGGCGGGTTCCAGAGCACGATGGTGCGTTCCGCCCGCGGCGCCGCGTCGTCGCCGACGACGGTGACGGGCGCACCGATGAGGGCGCAGCAGAGCTCTCCTGGATTCGAGATCGTCGCCGTTGCGAAGATGAACTGCGGCTCCGCCCCGTAGATTCGCGCCAGGCGACGCAGCCGGCGCAGGACGTTCGCGACCTGAGACCCGAAGACGCCGCGATAGACGTGCGCCTCGTCGACGATCACGTAGCGCAGGTTGGCAAGGACGTCGCCCCAGCGATCGTGGTTCGGGAGGAGGCCCACGTGCACCAGGTCCGGGTTCGAGAGGATGAGGTTCGACCATTTGCGGATCTGCCAGCGCTGTTCGGCCGGCGTGTCGCCGTCGTAGATCGCAGGCTTGAGTCGGGGGAGGCGATAGCCGGAGAGCGTCTTGAACTGATCCTGCGCGAGCGCCTTCGTCGGGTAGAGGTAGAGCGCACGGCTCTTCGGCTGCGAAACGAGTGCGTGCAGGACTGGCAAGTTGAACGCGAGTGTCTTCCCCGAGGCGGTGCCGGTCGTCACGACGACGTGCTCGCCACGCGCGGACGCGTCCCACACGTCGCGCTGGTGGCGATAGAGGCGTGGCACGGCCGCCGCCGCCGCGACTCGGGGGTCGAGCTCGGCCGGCAGATCGGCGAATCGTGCCGCCCGCTCGGGCTCGGCGCCGAGGTAGGCCACCTCCTCGCCCTCGAGCAGCCCTTCCCAGCCGAGGACGTCGACGCTCATGCGCCGATGCTAGCCTCGGCCTACCGGGGTGCCCGCTGCTGGGCTGAGATCACACCCGTCGAACCTGATCCGGGTCATGCCGGCGAAGGGAGTGTCGATGTCGATTCCACGCTTGCTCACGATTGCCAGCTCCGACAGTGGCGGCGGTGCCGGCATTCAGGCCGACCTGAAGGCCTTTTCGGCGGCGGGCGGGTACGGGATGTCTGCGATCGTCGCGCTGACCGCCCAGAACACCGTGGGGGTGGAAGCCGTGCACGAGGTGCCGACGACGTTCATTCTCCAGCAGCTCGAGGCGGTGTTCTCAGATCTTGGTGTCGACGGCGCGAAGACCGGCATGCTCTTCTCACGCCGGGTGATCGAGGCCGTCGCCGCGTACCTGGCGGCGCAGTCCGTCCCGGTCGTCGTGGACCCGGTGATGGTCGCGTCGTCGGGTGCAAAGCTGCTCGAGCTGGATGCGATCGAGGCGCTGGTGGCGCAGCTTCTTCCACTTGCGACCGTCGTGACGCCGAATCTGGCCGAGGCCCGTGTCCTTTGTGCCGACTCGTCGCACGCGCGGACCCGCAGGGAGCTCGCGGAAGAGCTCGTGTCGCTCGGCGCGGCGGCAGCGATCGTCACCGGCGGCCACGGCGATCCCATCGACCACCTGTACGACGGGAGGGAGCACGTCGAGATTCCGGTCGAGCGCTATGAGGTCGCCGCGACGCACGGCGCGGGCTGCACGCACTCCGCGACGCTCGCCGCGTTGCTCGCGCACGGTCAGCCTCTGGTCGACGCGGCGCGCGGCGCCGCGCACGCGGCTTCCCGTGCCGTTAGGAACGGGCTCGCCGAGCTCGGAGCCGGTGACGGCCCCGTCGATGTTCTCAACCTGAAAGGACGGTCGTGACGATCACTCCCGGCGAGTCTCTCGCACAGCTCCGTGAGGCGAGGCCCCTCGTCCACCAGATCACGAACTACGTCGTCATGAACGAGACCGCGAACGCGACGCTTGCGCTCGGCGCCCTTCCGGTGATGGCGCATGCGCCGGAGGAGGTTGAAGAGATGGTCGCCCTCGCCGGTGCGCTCGTTCTCAACATCGGCACGCTCTCGTCGCACTGGATCGACGCGATGCTCATAGCGGGCAGGGCCGCGAATGCCCGCGGCATTCCCGTGGTGCTCGACCCGGTTGGGGTTGGTGCGACGACGTTTCGAACCGAGACGGCGAAGCGGATCCTCGACGAGGTTCGGGTGACTGTGCTGCGCGGCAACGCAGGGGAGATCGCGACGCTCATCGGTGTGGCTGCCGAGGTGCGAGGCGTTGAGTCGATCGGCGCAGCGGACGCCGGGGCCGAGCTCGCACGGCGAGCCGCGGTTGCCCTCGGGCTCGTTGCGTCCGTCACCGGCGCGGTCGACAATGTCTCGGACGGGTCGCAGTCGGTCATGATCGACAACGGCCACTCGCTGATGGCATCGATCACGGGCACGGGTTGCATGTCGAGCGCGCTCACGGGCTGCTTTCTCGCCGTGAACCACGACCGCCCACTCGAGGCCGCCGCCGAGGCCCTCATCGCCTTCGGCATCGCGGGCGAGGATGCTGCGCGCGGCGCACGCGGCCCCGGTTCGTTCCACGTCGGGCTGTATGACGCACTGGCGGCGCTCGAGCCAGCAAGCCTGGACGGAAGAGCACGGTTCCGATGATCGTGCATGCGCTTGTCGACGACCTTGACGGGGCGAAGCGTGCTGTTGCCGCCGGCGCGACCGTTGTGCAGTTGAGGGTGAAGGCTCCCACGGCGACGATCGTCGAGCGAGGGCACGGCTTCCGCGGGCTTGGGGTGACGTTCGTCGTGAACGACGATGTCGGCGCGGCGCTCCAACTCGGCGCGGACGGCGTGCACCTCGGCCAGGCCGACGAGGGCGCCGACCGCGCGTGGGAAGCGGGCTTGCTGCTCGGGCGCTCAGCCTCGAGCCTCTCGGAGGCTGTCGCGACGGACGCCGACTATCTCGGCGTGGGGCCGGTCTGGGAGTCACCTTCGAAGGCCGACGCGAACCCCCCGCTCGGGCTCGAGGGGCTCGCCACGATCTGCGCGGCCGTCGATGTTCCCGTCGTCGCAATCGGGGGCATCGACGCCTCGAATGCGGCCGCCTGCATCCACGCCGGCGCGACCGGCGTCGCCGTGATTCGCGCGGCGCTCGACCCGGCGTTGCGGGAGGCCGTCGACGGTGCTCTCCGTACTCGGTGAGCTCGGGCTCCTCGCGGAGCTGGAGGCGCGTGGTCTCATCGTCGGCGTCGCGAGCGATGCGGCCAGTCTGCGCGACGAGCTCGTCGTGACCCAGGACGCGCTCGTCGAAGGTGTCCACTTCCACCTTGACTGGCTGACCTGGCGTGATCTCGGCTGGCGAGCCGCCGCCGTCAACCTGAGCGATCTCGCGGCTTCGGGCGCCGAGCCGGAGGCGCTGCTCGTCACGCTGGCAGTACCACGCTCGACGCTCGTGTCTGACGTCATCGATCTCTATGAAGGGATCGCGGAGGCCGGCGTCCCGGTGGTCGGCGGCGATACCACCTCTGCTCCCTCGGTCGTGATCGCCGTCACGGCGCTCGGGCGCAGCCGCCGGGTGCCGGGCCGCGCCGGGGCTTTGCCCGGTGACGTGCTGGTCGTCACCGGCCCGCTCGGTGCGGCCGGGGCAGCGTTCAGGGGGCGGGCCTACGTCCGGCCCCCGGTGCGACTCGAGGAGGGACGCCGCCTCGCCGCGGGCGCCCATGCGCTGATGGACATCTCGGACGGCCTCGCAGTCGACGCCGCGCACCTCGCGCGCCGTTCCGGCGTGCGTCTCGTGATCGACCTCGAGCGCGTGCCGCTCGCAGACGGTGCGACGCGGGCCGACCTCGGCTTCGGCGAGGACTTCGAGTTGCTGGCCGCCGTCGAGGATCCGGGTGGCTTTCCGGTGATCGGCCGGGTCGAGGCGGGCGAAGGAGTGGCGCTTCTCCTGGCCGGCCAGCCGTATCCCCTGCCCGGCTGGGAGCACTTCGTGTGATCGCGGCTCAGAGGCTCTTGCGCGGGTAGCAGAAGTCGACGAGCCAGTGGCCGCGCACGTCGTGCAACTCGCATTCGTAGACCTGCTGGCCCGCCGCCGTCCCCGCCTTCGTCTGGTTCGGCAGAACGAGCAGGTCGTAGCCGAGCACATGTCGGTACGAGTACTTCTCCGTCAGGCCGAACGTTCGAAATGCAGCGGCAGGATAGGGAACCACGGGCAGGTTGCCGGCGAGCCAGTCGGCGTGTGAGGTGCCGAGTCGCATGTGCGCCGTCGCGAGGGGCCACGAGGACGCGAGGTGCTGGCGAATCACGGCGCTGCGCACGAACCGGCCGAGTGCCGAGCGCGCAGCTGCGAGCGCCTGCGGAGTCTGGTGGACAGACTTCGGCGACCGAAGGACGACCGCGGGCTTGCTGTAGTCGATCGGGGTCGCGAGCGAGTGACCGGTGTTGCGGTCGAAAATGATGAGCAGCGCAACGACGGCGATGACGGCTGCAGCGATCGACCTCCGAAGCAGGCGCATTCGCGCCCGGTGAGACGCCGGCAGCACGTCGCCAGGGTAGCGGCGGCTCGGGTCCTACAACGACTAAAGGTACGGCGCGAACGATTTCTCGAAGTGCTTCTTCGGCCGCGCGCCGAACACGCTTTCTCGCGGCTCGCCGCCTGCGAAGAGAATCACAGTCGGGATCGAGAGCACGCCGTAGCGGGCTGCGGTCTCGGGATTCGCGTCGATGTCGAGCTTCACGAAATCGACCTTGTCCGTCGCGGCGGCCAGTTCCTCGAGCGCCGGCGAGATCGCCTTGCACGGCCCGCACCACGGCGCCCAGAAGTCGACGACGACGGGCTTGCCGGCGTGGAGGACATCGGTTTCGAAGCTCTCGTCGGTCACGTCCCGCATGCAGGTCACATTAGCGGCGAAGGCGCAGGAGCGGCACCCGCCAGATCGCCTCGAGAACGACTGCCTTGGTCATCTTCGACTGGCCGGCCTCGCGGTCGGCAAAAATGATCGGGAGCTCGACGACGCGGAAGCCCGCCTCCTTTGCCCGGTAGGTCGTCTCGATCTGGAAGGCGTACCCGCGCGGCGTGATCGCGTCGAGGTCGAGCTGCTCGAGCACCTGGCGGCGAAAGCACTTGAATCCCCCCGTTGGATCCTTGATGCCCATCCGCAGGAAGAGCGCCGTGTAGAGGGAGCCGCCACGGGAGATCAGGCGCCGCAGGAGCCCCCAGTTACGGGTGCCCCCGCCGGGCACGTAACGCGAGCCGAGCACGACGTCCGCGCCGTCCTCCGCGGCGGCGACGAGCCTCGGGACATCGGCAGGGTCGTGTGAGAAGTCGCAATCCATCTCCAGCACCAGCTCGGCGTCACCGGTGAGGACACGCTGGAAGCCGGCGATGTAAGCACGACCCAGGCCCTCCTTTCGCTCGCGGTGCAAAACGTCGAGGAACGCGTGCTCCGCGGCGAGCTCGTCGGCGAGGGCGCCGGTCCCGTCCGGAGAACTGTCGTCGATCACGAGCACGCGGTCACCGGCTCGAACGACGCCTGCGAGCGCGCCGATCATCCGCGCGAGGTTCTCGCGCTCGTTGTAGGTCGGCAGGCAGATGGTGGCTCGCACCGGCGCGCCTATGATCGCCTGAGTGGCAGATCTTCCGCGTAACAACGAGCTCGCGGATCAATTCGAGCTTCTCGGAGACCTGATGGAGCTCGAAGGCGCCGATTCGTTTCGCGTCGGCGCGTACCGCCGCGCGGCCGCGCGGATTCGCGAGACGCCCTCGTCGGTTGCGCAGCTCGCGGTGAAAGGGAAGGCGAAGGAGCTTCAGGACATCGGCAAGACGATCGAGGCGAAGATCGTCGAGGTCGTCGACGACGGCGAGATCCACGCGCTGACCAAGCGGAAGGCCGTCGTCCCGGCCGAGGTCGCGACGTTCATGCGCGTTCCGGGCCTCGGGCCGAAAACCGCGCGGAGGATCTGGCAGGAACTCGGGATCACGACCGTCGCCGGCCTCAAGGCGGCCGCCGAGGCCGAGGAGCTGCGCGGCCATGCAGGGATCGGGCCCGGCACCGAGGCGAAGATCGCAAGCGCCCTTGCGAAACCGCGAGCGGTCGAGGGGCCCCATCGCGCCTTGCTCGGCTCGACGCTCCCGAAGCTGCGGGCCGTCGCGGACGTGCTGCGTTCCCATCCCGCCGCCGTCGAGGTGTCGATCGCAGGCTCGGCCCGGCGGATGCGTGAGACGGTGCGCGACCTCGACATCATCGCGACCGCGACCGATCCGCAGGCTCTCGTCGAGTATTTCTGCTCGTTCGACTGGGTCGTCGACGTCGCCGCGAAGGGCTCGACGAAGGCGACGGTCGTCTCGAACGACGGATTGCGCTTCGACCTCCGGGTCGTGCCACCCGAAAGCTACGGCAACCTCCTGCAGCACTTCACGGGCTCGAAGAACCACAACGTCGCGTTGCGTGAGGATGCCGTGCGGCGCGGCTTCTCGGTGTCCGAATACTCGATCACGGTGGCCGAGTCCGGCGAGGAGCATCGGTTCGCCCGCGAGGAGGATGTCTACGGCTTCCTCGGGTACGACTGGATCCCGCCCGAGCTTCGCGAGAACGGGGGCGAGCTCGGGGCGGCACGGAGTGGCGGGTTGCCGTCCCTCGTCGAGCTCGGCGATCTCCGCGGCGACCTGCACACGCACACGACCTGGTCGGACGGCAAGGACTCGCTCGAAGACATGGTTTCGGCTGCGATGCTGCGCGGCTACGCCTACTACGCGATCTGCGACCACTCGCAACGACTGCGCGGTGACCTGCTCGCGCGGCAGTCGGAGCAGATCGATGCGCTGAACGAGCTCGTGGCGCCGTTTCGTATTCTCAAGGGAATCGAGGTGAACATCCGGCCGAACGGTGCGCTCGACGTCTCCGACGACGACCTCGCGACCCGCGATTGGGTGGTTGCGTCGGTGCATTCTCGCTTCGACCACGATCCGACCGGCCGCGTGCTTCGTGCGATGGAGAGCCCGTACGTCGACTGCATCGGCCACCTGACCGGTCGCAAGATCGGGCAGCGCCCGCCGGCGCCGGTCGAGGTCGACCGCGTCGTCGAGCAGGCTCTCGCCACGGGCACGTTCCTCGAGATCAATTCGCAGCCCGACCGCCTCGATCTCTCCGACGTCCACGCCCGCGCAGCGCGCGAGGCCGGTCTCAAGCTGGTGATCGACTCCGACGGCCACCAGATCGGCGCGCTCGACTACGTCGAGCTCGGCGTCGGCCTCGCGCGGCGGGCATGGGTCGGTCGCGACGACGTGCTGAACACGCGCACTTGGAAGCAGATCGAGAAGCTGAAGAAGAAGCGTCCGTGACGTTCCGGGAGGATCTCGACCGCGCGGCCGACTGGGCTGACGCTTACCTTGCCGGCGTCGGCGCGCTGCCTGTCGCCTCGACCGTCGAGCCGGGCGCCGTCCGCGCGCTGCTCCCCGCCGCGCCACCCGAGCACGGGGAGCCGTTCGAGGCGTTGCTGCGCGATCTCGACGAGGTGATCCTGCCGGGGATCACGCACTGGAACCACCCGCGCTTCTTCGCCTGGTTCGCAAATACCGGCTCGGAGCCGGGGATCCTCGCAGAGCTCCTCATCGCGACGCTCAACGTCAATGCGATGACCTGGCTTTCGTCGCCGGCCGCGACCGAGCTCGAAGTGACGGTGCTGGACTGGCTCGCGCAGCTGCTCGGGCTGCCGCGCAGCCTGCACGGCCACATCGAGGACACCGCGTCGACGGCGACCGTCGCCGCGCTCGCCGCAGCGCGCACGCTGAAGCCCGGCGGTGTCGTCTACGCCTCCGAGCAGGCGAACTTCAGCGTCGAAAAGGCCGCGCGGCTTGTCGGCCTGGAGTTCCGGAAGGTCGAGGTGGACGACGCTTTCCGGATGCGCGCGGACTTTTCGCTCGACCCTGTCCCGGACCTCGCGCGCCGCTGCGAGGAGGCTGGGGTATGGCTCCACGTCGACGCGGCGTACGCGGGCGCCGCCGCGGTCTGCCCGGAGCTGCGCTCGTGCCTCGACGGCGTCGAGCAGGCCGACTCGATCGTCGTCAATCCACACAAGTGGCTCTTCACGCCGATGGACTGCGCGGCGCTCTGGACGCGCCGGCCGGAGGCATTTCACGAGCAGTTTGCGTTCTCGCCCGACTACCTCGCATCGACCGACGGTGCGATCGACCTGAAGGACTACGGCCCCGCGCTCGGCCGCCGCTTCCGAGCCCTGAAGCTCTGGGCGGTGCTGCGCCATTACGGAGCGGAGGGACTTCGCGAGCTGATCCGCGAGCACGTGCGCCTGGCGCAGCTCTTCGCATCGTGGGTCGACGCCGAGCCAGGCTGGGAGCTGGCGGCTCCGCATCCGTTCTCGACGGTCTGTTTCAGGCACGCGCGGAGCGACAACTTCGAGCTCGCGCGAGCCGCAACGGCCACGGGCGAGCTGTTCGTCGCGGCCACGCGTTTGCGCGGACAAGACGTGATCCGCCTCGCGATCGGCAACGCTCGCACCACCGAGAGCGACGTCAGCCGTGCCTGGGAGGTGCTCCGGTCGTGCGCGCGGTGATCTTCGACCTGTGGGAGACACTGATCGACTGGGACCGCGACGCTGCCGCGCGGATGCTCGCCGATATTGCCGCCCTCGTCGACGATGACGGCTTCGCCGACCGTTGGGATCGCGATCGCACCCGCTACACGCGACCGATCAGGGAGGTGCTCACCGCGACGGGCGTGCCGCCGGAGTCACTCGAGGAGATCTGCGCGATCCGCCTCGAATACGTGCGCGCGTCGTTGCGACCGCGAGCGGGTGTCGTCGAGACGTTGCGCGGGCTGCGGGAGCGTGGGCAGCTCGTCGGCTTGATCACCGTGTGCACCGAGGACGTCGAGACCCTCTGGAGCGACTCCGAGCTCGCAGGTCTGTTCGACGCGGAGATCTTCTCGTCGCGGCTCGGCGTCTCGAAGCCCGATCCGCGCATCTACCTCGCGTGTTGTGAGGCGCTCGGGGTCGAGCCCCACGAAGCGGTGTTCGTCGGCGACGGCGCGAACGGCGAGCTGGCGGGCGCACGCCGGGTCGGCATGGAGGCGATCCTCATCCACCGTCACGGCGAGGGGCCGCTGTGGCCGGAGCTCGAGGACTGGGACGGGCCGCGGATCAGCTCGATCCTGGAGGTCCTCGACCTGACCGAGCCGTGAGGCTGACGACCGTGCGAGAGGCGAGCGAAGAGGGCCCGCGGGGCTGATGGCGCGGGTACGGCGGCCCAGGCGGCAGACGCCGGTGCTCGAGCTCCTCGCAGCGACGCTGCCGGAGCTCCGCCGCGGATTGACCGAGAGCGCGGCGCGCACCCTGGCCTACGAGCTGTTCGAGAAGCTCGGCTACGGCGCGGTTGCCGTCACCGACACGCATCACGTCCTCGCGTTCGTCGGCGCGGGCGCGGACCATCACGGGTCAGGCGAGCGACCGATTAGGCCGGTGTACGAGGTGCTCTCGCAGCAGCGGCCGCTGCTGGCGCCGCTCGGTATCCGGACCGAATGCGGGCATCCCGCGTGCCCGCTCGGCGCCGCCGCGGTCGTGCCCCTCATGCGCTCCGACGGCCCCGCCGGGGCAGTGGTCGCGTATGCGACGGCCGGCTCCCCGCTCGACGAGGCGGCGGTCGCGACCCTCGACACGCTCGCGGTTCAGCTCTCGGCGCAACTGCAGTTGTCCGAGCTCAAAACGGCAACGACGACCGCGCTCCAGGCACAGATGGAGCCGCACTTCGTCTTCAACGCGCTGAACACGATCGCAGCATTCATTCGCACCGATCCCGAGCAGGCGCGCAAGCTCGTGCTCGCGTTCGCTGACCACCTGCGCGGCCGCTTCGCACATCCCGGCGAGTTCGTGACGCTGGAAGAGGAGCTCCGGCACGTGCGGAGCTATCTCGATCTCGAGCAGGCTCGTTTCGGCTCGCAGCTCGAAGTGACGGTCGACGCGGCACCCGACGCGCTCGCCGTTCGTTTGCCACCCCTGCTCGTGCAACCGCTCGTCGAGAACGCGGTCAAGCACGGCAAGACGGACCGGCCGCTGCATCTGCTCGTGCGCGCGCGGGTGCGACGCGGCAAGTTGCGCGTGACGGTTCGGGACGACGGTCGCGGGATTGCGCGTGAGGCGATCGACCGGGTGCTCGAGCAAGGCGTCGGCGAAGGAACAGGGCTCGGCCTCGCGAGCGTGAACCTGCGGCTGACGGCGCACTACGGTGAGGGCGTGCGGCTGCGGTCCTTTCCGTTCGGCACCGTGGTCAGGCTCGAGGTGCCGACGGAGTGATCAAGGCGCTGATCGTCGACGACGAGGCACCCGCGCGGTCCGAGCTGCGCTACCTGCTTGCCGCGCACCCCGAGGTGAACGTCGTCGGTGAGGCTGCGAGTGCTCTCGAGGCGCTCGAGTTCGCCCGAGACCTCACCTACGACGTTGTCTTCCTCGATGTCGAAATGCCAGGCCTCACCGGTGTCGAAGCAGCGCCGCTCGTGCGTGAGCGGCGCAACCCTCCAGCCGTCGTCTTCGTGACTGCGCATGAGCGCTATGCCGTGGATGCCTTCGCGATCGAGGCGTTCGACTATCTCTTGAAACCGGTCGACCCTGATCGGCTCGCACGGGTCGTCGAGCGCCTGCGAGGGCGCACGTCCGAGCACGCGGGTCCGGTCGAGAAGATCCCCGTCGTCGCGAGCGGCGGAACCGAGCTGCTCGACTTCGACCAGGTGCATTACGTGCAGGCCGACGGCGACTACAGCCGTGTGCACACCTATGACCGCTCGTACCTCTGTACCGCGTCTCTCGGGGAGTTGGAGGAGCGCCTTCCCGGCGGCCGCTTCGCACGCATCCACCGGTCGCATCTCGTCAACCTGAGCAAGGTTGCAAGCGTTAGGCGAGCGGCTCCGGATCGCTTCCGCCTGCTGCTCGCCGACGCGGAGAAGACGGAGCTCGACGTCGCGCGCCGGCAGTCGCGCCAGCTGCGCGAGCGCCTGGGTCTCTAAAGCCGCTGCAGGATCTCGAGGAATGCCGCTGGCCCGCCGACGAGAAGATCGGCTCGCGCTCCGAGCTCCGACGGACCTTCGGAGGAAACGACTGCGACGCGCACCGCGACCTCGAGACCGTCGAGTGCCGCGAAGCCGTCGAGGTCGGTCGTGTCGTCGCCGGCGTACAGGGCGCGTCGCAACCCCGTCTGCTCGAGGAGGCTCCGCACAGCCGTTCCTTTCGTCACCTCGAGCGGTGGGAGGACCTCGAGCACCATGCGCCCCCACCTCGTGCGGAAACCCTCGGCGAGTGCCTCCGTCGCGATCGTCTCGAGCACCGCCCGCGCCTCCGTCTCGTCGGGCGCCGTGCGGTAGTGGAACGCGGCGCTCAACGGCTTGCGCTCCTCGGCCCACGGCGCCTTGCTCGCAAAGGCATGGATGCGCGGACCCCAGGCCTTCGCGCGCGGATCGAGCTCGAGCCCGTGCTCGCCGACGTAGGTCAGCTCGGGCACACCGACGATCTCGCGGGCGACGCTCGACTGCCTGCCGGTGATGCAGGCCACGAGCTGGTATCGACCCGCGAGGCGAGTCAGTTCCGCGCGGGTCTCGTCGGGGACGCGGGCGTCCTCGGGCCGGGAGACGATCGGGGCGAGCACGCCGTCGACGTCCAGAAAGAGACCGGCCTCGCCCGGGTCGGCCGCGATCGAGGCGAGAGCGTCCATGCTGCGTAGAGTAGGGAACGGCATGCCGAAGCTCGTCGGGATCGGTCTCATCTCGGGCTTCTTCGGAGCGCTCTTCGGCGTCGGCGGCGGCATTGTGCTCGTGCCACTGCTCGTGCTCGTTCTCGCCTTCGACCAGCGTCGCGCGTCTGCGACGTCGCTGGCCGCGATTCTCATCTCGTCGGTTGCGGGCGCGGCGACGTACGCCCTGCACGGTGACGTGAAGCCCGGGGCGGCGGCGCTCGTCGGGATTCCTGCCGTCGCCGGAGTGCTGATCGGCGCCGCGTGCCAACAGCGAATCGCGGTCGACCGGCTGACGATCGGCTTCGCGATCCTCCTGACTGTAGTGGGGACGAGGCTGCTCATATGACGCTCGTCCTCGTCGCATCGATCGGCCTCGCCGCAGGTGTGCTCGCGGGCCTGTTCGGCGTCGGCGGCGGAATCCTGTTCGTCCCGACGCTCGTGTTCGGCCTCGGCCTCACGCAGCTGCACGCAGGTGCCTCGTCGCTGCTCGCGATCCTGCCGACTGCGCTCGTCGGCTCCTGGCGCCAGGTGCGCTACGGGAACGTCGACCTGAAGGTGGCGCTCATCGTCGGGCTCGCATCGATTGCCGGTGTCGAGGCCGGTGTGCTCGTGGCCGAGGCGCTCCCCGCAGGTATCCTGCGCCGTCTCTTCGGCCTCCTCCTGATCGGCACTGCCGGACAGATCGTTTGGCGCGCGCGGCGTGGATCATGAACACTTCCGGGATGGTCGGCGGAGACGACGTCTGGATTCCGCTCGTCGACGAGCCGATCGGCTCGATCGTCGCGCAGATACAAGGTGACCACCCCGACATCGAGCGGCTGATCTCGAGCCCCCACAAGATTCTCGCGTTTCGTACCTTCGCCTACATTCGCGTCGGGTTGCTGCTCGGGCAGCTCTTCGTCGACAGCGACGTGCCTGACTATGACGGCTCGGAGACGTGGATCGACGCGTTGCTCCGCGACCCGAAGCACGCGGCCGCCGTTGCCGCGGAGGTGCGTGCCGTCGCCGAGGAGGTCGCCGCCGACCCGCGCTACGCCGGTGACGAGCCGATCGGCCCCGACAACGGCGCGCGGGAGCGGTTTCGCGCGTTCGCGAAGAAGCAACTCGGCGCCGCTTAGAACGCCCCGGCGGGAAGGTGATCCCGCATCCCTGGCAGAATCAGGAGGACGGTGCTTCGCCTCCTTGCCCTGCTCATCCCGATTTCGCTGCTTCTCCTCGGCCCGGCCGGAGCGGAGGGCCCTGCGCAGGGCCCGACCGCGGGTGCGAGCGCTCGAGCGATCACAGTGTCGGTTCCCTCGGGAGCGGGAGCGAGCACTCCGACCGTCGCCTCGCCGCCGAATGTCGCTCCTGCTGCGGGCGGCTCGTTCTCGTATCCGGCTGACGGCTCGATCGTCTCGGCGCGGTCCAGCACCGCGAGCGCAACGACGGCGGTCCACGCGAATGCGTCTGCGCAGGCCGAGAGTGACGCGACATCGATCTCCCTCTTCGCCGGCGAGATCACCGCGGACGCTGTCACGGCGCGCGCCTCCGCTGGCACCGGCTACTCCGGCGCCGGTGGTAACGCGAACGGCAGCGGCGTCACGAATCTGAGCGTCGAGGGCCAGCCCGTGGCCGGTTCACACGCGGCGCTCGGTGACTGGGGCCAGCTTTCGACGGGCGTGCAGGGAATCGATCGCACCGCGCCTGCGGGAGCGCGCGGCTACCGCGGCACGGTGACCGAGCTCGACGTCCACCTGACGGCAGACCACGGTGGGCTCCCGGCCGGGAGCGACATCCAGATCGGCTTCGCCGAGGCCGCCGCGCAAACAGCCCCTCCAGCCTCGCCGGTCGAGACGACTCCCGTCGCGCCGACGACGACCGATGCGATCACCACGGATCAAGCGCCCGTCGGTGACCTCCCGAGCTTGCGTCCGAAGAGCACCTCGAAGACGAAGGGCGCCCCGCTGAAACTCCAGCCCAAGCTGACGGCCGGGCACTATGTCTTCCCGGTGTATGGCCCGTCGTCGTACATCGATACGTTCGGCGCCGCCCGGTCGGATGTCACCTACCACCACGGAGACGACATCTTCGGCCAGCTCGGCCAGCCGCTGCTTGCGGTCTCGGACGGAACCGTCTTCTCCGTCGGCTGGAACAAGGTCGGCGGAAACCGGCTCTGGATCCTCGACGAGCAGGGAAACCAGTTCTACTACGCCCATCTCTCGGCCTTCTCCACGTCGGCGGTGGACGGCGCGCGCGTCAAGGCCGGGCAGGTCGTCGGCTTCATGGGCAGGACGGGTGATGCGGAGGGCACGCCCTACCACGTTCATTTCGAGGTGCATCCGGTCTCGCTCCTCTACCTCGGCTACGACGGGGCCGTCGACCCCACGCCCTACCTCGACGCGTGGCAGCACCAGAAGGACCTGCCGTTCCCGATCGCGCTCGGTTGGGCACCGACGGTCCCGGGCGGCCAGTCGGCGCCGGAGCCCGGCGCGGTCCTGCTCGGCATGAGCGACATCTCGACCGCGGACGGGCTGGATCCGGGCTCTCTCGAGCGCGCGCTGACGCCCCTGAGGTCGTCAGCGCTGATGCAGACGCTCGTGCCGACCGCAGCGGCTCCCGCCGCCGACCTCGGCCGGGGTTAGGACGAACCGTTCGTGCTGCCGGACGAGTAGTCCCCGCCGAACTCGTCGCCCCCGCCGATCGCTTCCTTCAACCACTTCCGCGTGTCCGGCCCGGTGACCGGGTTCAAGAGAATGCCGAGCGCGATGCCGGCGACGAGCAGCGTCGCGTTCCGTCCACTGTGCTCCTTCTTGCCCTGGAGACGGTCGGCAGCGCTCCGGAGATCGTCGATCGCATCCTTGAGCTTGTCGCGCACATCGTCGTCGGTGGCCACGCGAGTCGCGAGCGTGACCGCGCTGCGGCCGCCGATGAGCTCGTTGTACAGCTCCTTGGCTGTGGCAAACGCGCTCATCACGTCGTTCCGAAGCTGGTCGTCGCTCATCGCCCGCTCAACGTAGGGTTTGACGTTCCCAGCCGCGTCGTAGACCTTGTCCTTCGTCCTGGCCATGCTTGTGGAATCCTTTCGCCTCGTTACCTCGCGCCTGATACCCCGCCACCGGGCGCGCAAACAGTCGATCATCGTGGCAGCGCTCATTCTCACAGGCTGCGGGGCCGCGGGCGTGGCGAAGTCGCAGCGGGTGAGCGGGCCGGGCTTCTCATTCGAGGCGCCGGCCGGGTGGAGCGTCACCCACACGAGGCGGCAGGTCTCGGCCGGTGAGGGCTCGAGGCTCGTGCAGGTCTCGACCTTTCCGCTGGTGAAGCCCTACAGCGCTGCGCTCTTCGATCGCGTCGCGAGCGAGCTGGCGACACGGATCGGCCAGGTCGCGCTGCAAGTGCACGGGAGCGTTTCGAGCACGAGGACCGTGACGGCCGGCGGGATTCGGTCGCACAGCTACGACGTGCGAGTCGGAGGTCACGTCGACGAGTACACGTTCGTCCTGCGCGGCCTGCGCGAGTGGCAGCTGCTCTGCCGCCGTGACTCGTCCGGCTCGGACGCGCCGTGCAAGCGGCTGATTGCGGGGCTAGTGCTGAACCGGTGATGCGGCGGCCCGCTCGACGGCGTGTGGCGGGCGTGGCGCTGCGCGCCGTTTCGCGCCGCCGAACGCGTTTGCGAACACGTCCTCGATCGTGTCGGCAGGAATGAAGTCCAGCGCCTTGCGCGTCTCGGGTGGCAGGTCATCCAGGTCCGGTGCGTTCTCACGCGGGAAGATCACCCGCTTCAACCCCGCGCGTTGGGCCGCGAGTGACTTCTCGCGCAGGCCCCCGATCGGCAGCACCTGACCGGACAGCGTGATCTCACCTGTCATGCCGACGTCGGATGAAACCGGCTCCCCGCGGACGAGCGATGCGATCGCCGTCGCCATCGTCACCCCGGCCGATGGGCCGTCTTTCGGCACGGCACCGGCGGGCACGTGGACATGGACGTCGTGCTCGCCGAACCAGTTCTCCGGCAAGCCGACCTCGTGGGCATGGGAGCGCACCCAGGAATGAGCCGTTTGCGCCGATTCCTGCATCACCTCGCCCAGTTGCCCCGTCACGGTCAACCGGCCCTTGCCCGGGTAGGCGGCCGCCTCGATGAAGAGCACGTCGCCCCCGGCGGCTGTGTAGGCGAGGCCTGTCGCGACGCCCGGAACCGAGGTGCGCTTTCGGACCTCACCCGAGAAGCGCCGGGCGCCGAGCCATTCGCGCAACAGCTCGTCGTCGAGGCGCGGCTTCTTTGCGGTTCCCTTGGCCACCTGCGTCGCAGCCTTCCGGCAGAGGTCGGCGAGGCGACGCTCGAGGTTCCGGACACCCGCCTCACGGGTGTACTCGCGAATCACGGTTCGCAACATCGTGTCCGAGAGCGAGAGCTGCGATTTCAGCAAGCCGTGCTCGCGGATCTGTTTCGGGAGCAAGTAGCGCTTGGCGATCCCGAGCTTCTCCTCCTCGGTGTAACCCGAGAGCTGAATCACGTCCATCCTGTCGAGTAGCGGTCCCGGAATCGTGTCGAGGGTGTTCGCGGTGCAGATGAAGAGAGTCTTCGACAGGTCGAACGGCAGGTCGAGGTAGTGATCGCGGAACGTCGCGTTCTGCTCGGGATCGAGCACCTCGAGCATCGCGCTCGCAGGATCGCCGCGCCAGTCGCTGGCGAGCTTGTCGATCTCGTCGATCAGCACCAGGGGGTTCGCCGACTCCGCGTCGCGAAGCGAGCGGATGATCGAGCCCGGCATCGCCCCGATGTACGTGCGCCGGTGACCACGGATCTCCGACTCGTCGTGCACGCCGCCAACCGACAGGCGCACGAACTTGCGCCCGAGCGCGTTTGCGATCGAGTGCCCGAGCGAGGTCTTGCCGACGCCGGGAGGCCCGACGAAGCACAAGATCTGTCCTGAAACCTGCTTTCTCAGCTTGGCGACCGCGAGGTACTCGACGATGCGATCCTTCACCTTCTCGAGGTCGAAGTGATCCGCGTCGAGCACCGTCCGCGCGTGGTCGAGGTCGAGGTTGTCCTCGGTGAAGGATGTCCAGGGCAGTGTGATGATCCACTCGAGATACGTCCTGATCACGCCGTATTCGGCGGCGGCCGACGGCAGCTTCTCGAGCCGTCCGAGCTCGCGGTCGACGGCCTTCCGAGCGTCTTCCGGGAGCTCGCCGAGCGCGTCAACCCGCTCGCGAAGCTCGGCGATCTCCGCCTGCTCCGGGTCATTCTCGCCGAGCTCTTGCTGGATCGCCTTCAGCTGCTGGCGGAGGAAGTACTCACGCTGCCCTTTTTCCATCTCCGACTGCACCTGGGACTGGATCTTCGAGCCGAGCTCGAAGACCTCGAGCTCGCGGCTCAAGATTCCCGAGACCATTCTCAGCCGCGCCTCGACGTCGACCAGCTCGAGAATCTCCTGGCGCTCCTCGGTCTTGATCGTGCGCAACGTCGAGGCGACGAGGTGGCAGAGCGCGCTCGGGTCGTTGACGTTCGCCGCGGCAAGCTGGAGCTCTTCCGGGAGATACGGCGCGAGCCCGATGATGCGCGCAAAGAGGCCTTGCACGTTGCGGGTCAACGCTTCGAGGGCCTGGGTCTCGAGCAGGATGTCCGGCAGCGCCTCGAACTCGCCAAGCAGGTACGGATCGGTATCGAGCTTCCTCAGGAGGTGCGCGCGCTCGAGGCCCTGGACGAGGATCCGCAGCGTCCCGTCGGGGACCTTGATCATCTTGTGGACGACGGCGATCGTGCCGACCTCGTAGATGTCATTCCAGCCCGGCGCGTCAAGAGAGCCGTCGCGCGCGGTCACGAGCGCGAGCAGGCGGTCCCCCGCGACGACATCGTCGATCAGGCGGACGGAACGCTCCTGGCCGATCGCGAGGGGCGACATCGATTGCGGAAAGACCACGGTCTCTTTCAGAGGGAGAACGGGAAGCGCTGCCGGAAACTCGAGTTTCTGCTCGTCTTGCTCCGGTGTTTCGAACGTGATTTCGCTCACGCGCGTTCAACCGCGATCGCGACGCGCCCGGGCCGCGGCGACCGGTCGACGACCGGCAGTTCGATGGTCAGAACGCCCTGCTCGAAGCGCGCGCGCGCGCGTTCCGGGTCGACGTCCTCGACGAGCCGCACCTGCCGCTCGAAGGGGCCGTACTCGATCTCCATCTGCTGGTAGGTCCTGCCGGGCACCTTGGGGCGTGTCCGCTCGCCCGCGATGGCGATCACGCGCTCGCCGACGACGACGCGCACGCTCTCCGGTGAGACCCCGGGCAGTTCGACGACGACTGTCAGCGCGTGTGGATCGTCCGTGTGGAAGCAGTCGAGATTCGGCCGGAAGCCGTGCCGCAGGCCCGAGAAGCGCGGAACCTGCCAGAGATCGGCAAAGAGCTCCTCGATCTCCTCCTGGAGCTTGTCGACATCGCGGCGGGCCATCCCGGCTTTGAACGGTACCCCGGTGAAGCAGCCGGCGCGACGATATCCCATTCGGGCACATCCCGCCGCCGCGTCCCGTCGCGAAACGATTGCAACGCAAGTGTCACAGACAGCGTCCGGACCCACGTACTCAAAATCCCCTCCAGGCAGCGATTTCGCACCGATTCGCCACCGCTCCTAGGGCCACGTCCCGTGGTCAGACCAACTGTTTCCGAACTGCCACGAGCGTTGCACAGGGACGCTGCCGGGCTCGGGTGGGCGGTCACGTCCGACCCCGGGCGGAAGATCACGTTATGGACGTTGTCGTTCCGCGCTTTGCCGGCTGGTCGTTCCTCGTCTACGCCGGCGGCTTCACCACGCTCGGGGCCGCAGGCGGGTGGCTCGGGTATCTGTCGGTGCACCATGGCGCTGCCGCGTACGCCTTCTGGGCGTTGATCGTCTACGCGCTCCTCGAGGCGACGGCGTACGCGCTTCTGCACCGCGGCCACCGCGTCTCCGCTGGAGTCTTCGCATTCACCGCCGTGGTCGGCTTCGCGGCGTTCCTGGCCGCCCTCTTCACGTGGTTCGGATGGCTCGGGCACCAGGGCTCCTCATCGACCTTCGCCGGCTTCCACGCAGGCCGGTTGGGGGTCGAGTTGCTGACCCTCGGTGCCGCCGCGGCGGCGCTTCGCGTCTTCCGCCACCCGCTCCTCATGCTGCCCGTCGCGCTCCTCGCCTGGTTACTGCTCACCGACCTCCTCTCGGGAGGCGGCGACTGGTCGGCCGTTCTCACGCTGTTGATCGGCCTCGCCTTCTTCGCATGGGCCCTCGCCGTCGACTCCGGCCCGCGGCGTCCCTACGGTTTCTGGCTCCACGTCGCCGCCGGGCTCACGATCGGCGGAAGCCTGCTCTTTCTCTGGCACTCGGGAACCCTGGACTGGATCCTGATCGTCTTCGCTGCGCTCGTTTTCGTTCGCGTCGGTGGAGCGCTCGAGCGCTCGAGCTGGGTGGTCCTCGGGACGCTGGGCCTCGCCGTCGCGGCCGTGCACTTCACGCTGAAGTGGTCGTCGGTCACGGTTCCGCTCCTTGGGCCGGCCGGGCACTCGTCCCGTGGCTGGGTGCCGCCGCTCGTCTTTACCGTGACCGGGGCGCTCTTCGTCGCCCTCGGCCTTCTGCTCGGCCGCCGCCAGCGCGCCGCTGCGTAGAGCGGCGGAGGCACGACCGCCAGAAGCACCCGAGTCAGTCGTGGCCCGCCCGGGCGAGGATCGCCTGCGCCATCCGGCGGCTCGCCTCGTCCACCATCTCCCCGTCCAGCCGGGCAGTGCCGACGACCGCGAGGATCCGGCGCGCGCGTTCGATCTCGGCGTCGGTGGGGGCGAAGACCTCGTTGCAGACGTCGACCTGCGACGGGTGGATGCACCACTTGCCGTCGCACCCGAACGTGCGTGCCCGCGTTGCCGACGCCCGCAGTCCCGGCTCGTCATCGAGCGCGACGAACGGGCCGTCGACGGCCGCAAGCCCGAACGCGCGTGCAGCCACCACGAGTCGGGCGAGTGCATAGTCGACGTGGGCGCCGGCGCCGATCGTCAGCTCGGGGATGCCAAGTGATGCGGCGAGGTCACCAGGACCGAGCACGAGCGCCTCCACGCCGGGGGCGGCAGCGATCCGCTCGCATTCGACGAGTCCCCGCGCCGTCTCGATCTGGGCTTCCGCGGGGACAGGGAGGCCGGCAAGCTCGTCGGGCGACTCGACCTTCGGGAGGACGACGACGTCCGGCCGCACCTCGCGAACGAGTGCGAGGTCGTCGGCTGAGCCTCGGTTGACGCGAATCGCGATCGTTGCGGCGTGCCATTCATGATCGCGGAGAGCGCGAGCAACGAGCTCGCGGGCCTCGTCTTTCCGGCTGGCGACGACCGCATACTCGAGGTCGAGGACGACCTCGTCGGGAGCGAGCGTCGCGGCCTTCGCGAGCTTGCGCGCGTCGTCGCCCGGGACGGTCAGACACAAGCGGCGGCGGCGGGCGGCCATCAGCCGAAGCTAGCGATTTCGGACGCGGCGCGACACGAAAGCCGCCACCAGTAACCTTGGGCCCGATGCACGCGGCGCCCGTTTTGCGCGGCGGGCGGGTCGCGCGCTCGGCCTGGCTCGTCGGCGGCCTCTTCCTCTGCGCCTGCGGGATCCTCGCGTTCCTCGAGGCCCGGCTCGGCCTACCGCCGTGGGATGTCCTGCACCAGGGCATCGCCAAGCACACGCCGTTGTCGTTCGGCCTCGCGAACGATGTGGTCGCTGTCGCGATCCTCTTCGTCGCGTGGTTGCTCGGCTCGCGTCCGGGGCTGGGGACGGTCGCGAACGCCGCTCTCATCGGTCTCTTCGTCGTCGTCGTGCAGCCGCTCGCGGTCGTCCAACACCTCGCGCAATGGCCGGTGCCCGCGCGCATCGCGCTCCTTGCGTTCGGTCTCGTCCTCTTCGGGATCGGCTCGGCGTTCTACATCGGCGCCGCGCTCGGCGCAGGCCCCCGCGACTCCCTGATGCTCGTGGGATCGCTGCGATCCGGGGTCCGGATCGGTGGAGTCCGTGCCGCGCTCGAGGGCGCGGCACTCGTCGCCGGGATCGTGCTCGGGGGCACGATCGGCGTCGGCACGCTCGTTTTCGCGCTCCTGATCGGCCCTGCCGTTGAGGTCGCATTCTGGCTCGTGACGCGGGCCGGGCTTGCGACGTGACCTTTCTCGGTCGTCTCTTCCGGCTCGTCTGGGGCGGCGATGTCGACCGCGCGTTGCGGCCGGTGCTCGCGGTCAGCCTCGTCGGCTCGATCGCCGGCTCTTCGGCGTATCCGTTCATGGGGATCTGGGCGATCACGCATCTTCATGCGCCGCAGTCGCACCTCGCATTCACGTATCTGATCGGCGCGGTGCTGGCCGGCGTCATCGGCTACGCGGCCGGCCATTGGTCGGACCGTGTCGGTCGTAGGCCGATGATCCTCGCCGGCTGGGGCTTCCAGGCGCTTGTCCCGCTGCTCCTGATCGGCGTCGGCCAGCACGTCTCTGCGGGGCTCGCTCTCCTCGCGCTGCTGCCGGTGTTCGGCTCGCTCGGCGGCGCGGCCGATCAGGCGATGGTCGCCGATCTGGTCGCGCCGGAGCGTCAAGAGGTTGCGTACGCGTCCGTTCGCGTCGCCTCGAACCTCGGCGTGACGATCGGGCCGCCGCTCGGCGGCCTCCTGCTCATCGGCGGCAACTGGAATCACCTGTGGCTCGGCACGCTCGCTCTCTCGCTGGTGGGATTCACGATCGCGCTTCGCTACATCCCGCGCGGCGGCGCGTACGCGCCCGAGGGGCCGCCGCAGCGCGGGTCGTTCGGAGTGATCGTCCGCGACTCGCCGTTCTTGCTCTTCATGGTCGCTTCGGTGTTCGCGACGATGACGTATATCGCGACTGAGACCTTGTTGCCGATTTCCGTGACCACCACGCACCACCTGGCACCCGCGGCCTGGGGCGCGCTGATGATCCTGAATCCACTCGCGGTGACCATCTTCCAGCTGCGGCTCACGCGCTGGACGTCGTCGATCCCCGCGTCGGTGAAACTCGGGACCGCGATGCCCCTGATGGGAGTACCGTTCCTGCTGCTGAACGTCGACGGCTCGGCGCCCGTGATCGCGATCGTGATCGTGCTGTTCGTCGTCGGTGAGATGCTGTGGGTGCCGACGTCGCAGGCAGTTGTCGCCGCGCTCGCGCCGTCGGACATCCGTGGTGCGTACATGGGCGCTTTCGGCGGTACGTGGTCGGTGGGCTGGGCGTTGACACCCTTCCTCGGGCTTCAGGTGCGCAACGCCTACGGCGACGCGACGATGTGGATGTGCGTCGCCGCTGTGGGTGTGCTCGCCGGGATCCTGGGGCTCGTCGCCGCGCGCGGACACGACGCGGAAGCCGCTGTAGCATCGGCCGCATGAAGGGCTTGATCGCCGCCGGTGGAAACGCGACCCGGCTCGAGGAACTGACCCGGGTCACGAACAAGCACCTGCTTCCGGTCGGGCGCTGGCCGATGGTCTACTACCCGCTCCAATTGCTTCAGCGCGCGGGGGTGCGCGAGGTGTTGATCGTGACGGGCCAACAACATGCCGGCCAGTTCATCGACCTCCTTGGCAACGGCCAGGTGCGGACACGTTCGGGAGACGAGCTGCTCTTCGACCTCGACCTCTCGTACAAGGTGCAAACGGAGGCCGGCGGGATCGCCCAGGTCGTCGGCATGGCCCGTGACTTCGCTGGCGGCGAGCAGCTCGTCGTCTGCCTCGGCGACAACATCTTCGAGCGCAGCCACTCCGACGAGATCAGAGCGTGGGCGGACGGTGCCATGGTGTTCGTGAAAGAGGTTCCAGATCCGGAGAACTTCGGTGTGATCGCCTACGGCGACGGCGGTGCGGTCGCCGACATCGTCGAGAAGGCAGGACGGGTCGACATGCGCTACGACGAGCCGCCCTCGCGCGATGCTGTCGTGGGGCTGTACTGCTATCCCCCGGACGTCTTCGAGATCATCGACGGGCTCGCGCCGTCGAACCGCGGCGAGCTCGAGATCACGGATGTGAATCGCGTCTACGCTGAGCGCGGCGAGCTCGACGTGCGCAAGGTCGAAGGCTGGTGGCACGACGGCGGCAAGCACTGGGGCGACCTCGCGGATGTCGGACGGCTGATCGAGGAGACGGGCGCCAACAAGTGATCGTGTCGCGGTTTCCGCTCACGCGGCACGAGGACGACCGCGGCTGGTTCGCCGAGCTGATGCGCGCAAGCGACCTGCCGAAGCCCGTGCAGCAGGCGAACCTCGCTCGCTCGAGGCGGGGTGTGATCCGCGCGCTTCACTATCACGAGCGCGGCCAGGACGATCTCTTCGTCTGCCTCCAGGGGACCGTTCGGGTCGTCGTCCTCGATCGCGAGACGGGCGAGACGTTCACCGAGGACATCGGCGACGAGAATCCCGTCGCGATCTACGTGCCGGGCCGACATGCGCACGGGTACGAAGCGCTCTCGGACTGCTTGTTCTGCTACTTCGTTACGGAGGAGTACGACCCGGCGAGCCCGGACGAGCACGGCGTGCCGTGGAACGACTCGCGCGTCGTCGATCTGTGGAGCACGCAGGACCCGATTCTGTCGGAGCGCGACCGGCGCGCGGGCTCCTGACGCGAGCGCCGCGTGCAGCCTGATGTCGTGATCACGGGTGCCGGGGGCCAACTCGGGCACGCGCTTGCCGAGGAGTATCCGGGCGCACATTTGTTGACGCGAGCCGACTGGGACGTGACGGCGCCCGCGCCGCCCGGCCTCGATGGCGCCCGGCTCGTCCTGCACACGGCCGCGTGGACAGACGTCGACGGGGCAGAGGACGATCCGCAGAGTGCAGCAGCGGTGAACGTCGGCGGAGTGCAGCACGCTGCGGCGCTCGGGGCGCCGATCGTCGTGTGGTCGAGCGACTACGTGTTCGACGGTGCGAAGCGGACGCCGTACCTCGAATCGGATGCGCCCGCCCCCCTCGGAGCCTACGGTCGCACGAAGCTGCACGGTGAAGCCGCCGCCGGCGAGACGGCGTGGATCGTCCGCAGCTCGTGGCTCTTCGGCCCGACGTCCACGAACTTCCTGCGCACGATGC
This sequence comes from Gaiellales bacterium, assembly GCA_038328165.1. GTDB lineage: Bacteria > Actinomycetota > Thermoleophilia > Gaiellales > Gaiellaceae > PALSA-600. The sequence goes on along the minus strand of JBBQLT010000005.1, from coordinate 13,979 downwards.
TGCGGTTGGGCGCCGAGCGGGACGAGGTGGCGGTCGTCGACGACCAGCGCGGGTCGCCGACGTATGTCGGACACCTGGCGGCCGCGACGAAGCAGGTCGTCGATTTGCCTCACGGCGTCTACCACGTGGCAGCCGCGGGCGAATGCAGCTGGGCAGAGTTCGCGGAGGCGATCTTCGCCGGGGCCGGACTCTCGACTCGCGTCCGGCGCATCAGCACCGCCGAGTTCGGCGCGCGCGCCCCGCGCCCGGCGTACTCGGTGCTCCGCAGTGAGCGCGGCGCACCGGAGCTTCCGCACTGGCGTGAAGGGCTGCGCGAATGCCTCAAGCGGCTTCGCGTCGACGCGGCACGCTAGCCTGTGCCCATGCGCGTGCTCGTGACCGGCGGCGCCGGCTTCATCGGCTCCGAGTTCGCACGCCGCCTCGCCTCGTCGGGCGATCAGGTCGTCGTCCTCGACAAGCTCACGTACGCGGGGAACCGCGCGAACCTCGAGAGCGTCGAGCACGAATTCCATCAGGGCGACATCGCTGATCCCGACGCAGTCGCGGAGGCTGCGGAGGGCTGCGATGCGATCGTCAACTTCGCGGCGGAGACGCACGTCGACCGCTCGATCATGGGGCCTGCGCAGTTCATCCTCACCGACGTGCTCGGGACGCAGGTGCTGCTCGACTACGCGCGACACCACCACCTACGCTACCTCCAGGTCTCGACCGACGAGGTGTACGGCGATATCCCGCCGGAGGGGGAGCCGTGCACGGAGGAGGCGCCGGTTCGTGCGTCGAGCCCCTACTCGGCGTCGAAAGCGGGGGGAGACCTGCAGGTGCTCGCGTACGTGCGAACCTACGGCGTCGACGCGCTCGTCACCCGCGGCGCGAACACCTACGGGCCGCGCCAGTATCCCGAGAAGTTCTTGCCGCTCTTCATCACGAACGCGTTCGAAGGGAAGCAGCTCCCGGTGTACGGAGACGGCAAGCAGAGCCGTGAGTGGCTGCATGTCGCAGACCATTGCGCGGCGATCGAGATCGCGCTTCACAAGGGGGAGCGAGGCAACGTCTACAACGTTGGCGGGCAAGAGCGCCAGAACATGGAGGTCGTACGCCGCATCCTGACCCTCACCGGCGCGAGCGCCGACCTCGTGCGTCACGTCGCCGACCGGCCCGGCCACGACCGGCGCTACTCGGTCGACTCGACGAAGCTCCGCGATCTCGGCTGGACGCCGCAGCATTCGTTCGACGCCGGCGGCCTCGAGGAGACCGTTGAGTGGTACCGCGCAAACCGGGAGTGGTGGGAGCCGATCAAATCCGGCGACTACAAGCGCTACTACGAGCAGCAGTACGCCACGCGGCTCGAGCGCTGAGTGGGAGGGCGATGATCGAGCGGCAGGCGTTCTTCGAGATCATGGCCTCGTTTCCGACCGGCGTCGCCATTGTCACGACCCTCGATGCCGACGGGACTCCTCGCGGATTGACGACGACAGCCGTCTCGAGCGTCTCTGCGCGACCGCCGACGCTGCTCGTGTGCGTCGATCTCGGCTCTCGGACACTCGCGGCGCTGCGGACGAGCCGGCGCTTCGTGATCAACTTCATCGGCGAGCGACGCAGTCATCTCTGCCTGCTCTTCGCGACCAAAGTCGAAGGCAAGTTCGATGAGGTCAACTGGCGCGCGAGCGACAGCGGCCTGCCGGTGCTCCACCACGACGCGCTCGCGTGGGCTGAGTGCACGACGATGCACGACGTCGAGGTCGGCGATCACGTCCTGCTCGTCGCGCGTGTGGAGAGTGGCGGCGTCCAGCCCGAGCTCGATCCGCCGCTTCTGTACTACCGGCGCTCGTGGGGCGTCTGGACTCCCACGCATGAGCGTGACGAGCCCGATCCTGTGTCGATTCCGGCGATGGAAGTGAGCGGGCGCGCGCTCATCTGGCAGGGCGCGGAAATCTAGAGGCCGCGTGCGACGAGCAGCAGCCGAGTAAGGTTGCCGGGAGAAATCGACCCCCGGTACTCCTGACGAAAGACGAGGTCGGCGATGAGGTTCAGCCTGTATTCGGAGCTGCAGCTCCACCCCGGGAAGACACCCGCGCAGCTGTACGGAGAGGTCCTCGAGCAGATCGACAACGCCGACCGTCTCGGCTACTACGCCTACGCGGCGATCGAGCATTTCTTCTTCCCGAAGTTCTCGATCTCGACGAACCCGACCGCGCTCTTCTCGGCCGCCGCGCAGCGCACGCGAGACATCCGATTCCGCACGATGCTGCATGCGCTGCCGTACCACAACCCGCTTGTGCTCGCGAGCGTGATCAACGCGACGGACATTCTCACGGGCGGCCGCTACGAGTGGGGTGTCGGCCGGGGCCACGGCTGGATCCCGCTGCCCGCCGGCGTCCCGCTCGACGAGCACGCGCGCCCCAAGTACGAGGAAGCAGTCGACCTGCTGCTCGCTGCTCTGGCGAACGAGCGCTTCTCACACGACGGCGAGTATTTCCACGTCGACGATTCGCACGTCGTCCCGTTCAGCGACCGCAAGTACCGCGTGTACCTGGGGGGCACCTCCGATCGTACGTACACCCTCGCTGCCGAGCACGGCTGGGGTGTCGCGGTGCCGCCGCTCCTTCCGTATGCAGCGCTCGAGAAGCAGATGGACCTGTATCGCGCGTCGTGCGCCGAGCATGGCACCAAGCCCGACATCGTGTGGATCCACGCGTGTCACATCGACGAGGACCGTGACACGGCCGTACGTGAGGCGCGTGATTGGATCACGGGCTTCATCCAGGGCAACTGCTCGCCGTTGACGGAATGGCCGAAGCCGCCAGCCGACGACCTCCAGAAGGCCGGGTACGGGTTCTACGCGGCCGGGATCATGGAAGGGCTTGCCGAGACCCCGTACGAGAAGCTGATCGAGGACGACTACGTGTGGGTGGGGACGCCGCAGGATGTGATCGAGCGAATCGAGGAGACGCTGCAGGTGTGCGACGGCATCCAGGAGATCGGGATAACCGTCAACGCGGGCGGTGCGCCCCACTGGATGGCCGTCAAGAACCAGGAGCTCTTCGCGAGCGCCGTGATGCCCCACTTCTCCGAGCAGAAAGCAGCGGCGCTCGTTTGAGGCGCGAGGGCCGGCTCAGCACCCACGCTCGGCCCGCTTGCGGAGCCGGTCGATCTCCTTGCGGCGGCCCTCGATCGCCTCGGCCTGGTCGAGCAGCGAGGTGACGCCGGTGCACTGACCCAGGGCAAAGCGCGTGTACGCCAGGTTGTACTTCGCGTACGCCTCGGCGAGCGCACCCCGGCCGTCGAGCTTCTGGACAGCCTGCTCGAGGAGCGGCAACGCGCCGTTGTAGTCACCGGCCTGCATCTTCGCGTAGCCCGCGTCGTTCAGTGCAGCGCCGTTCGCCGAACTGGGAGGGGAGGCGGGCGTCGAGGATGTGGTCGTCACCGGTCCCGTCGTCGCCGGAGCGGTGGTGACCGTCTCCCGGATCGTCTGCCCGGGCCTGGTCACCGTTCGAATGACCGTGCGTGGGCCCTGTGGTGTCGCGGTCGGGGAGCCGCGGAACCCGAGCCATGCGGCGAGTACGCCGCCGGCAAGGAGCAAGACGGCGAGGGGCACGATCCACCAGCGTCGCCTGCCGTTACCGGATCCGGGCGGCGCCACGCGCGTCACGGCGCTCACCGGTCGCCGCGGTTCGATCCACGTGTCGCCGGCCGCATCGTCGAGCGCGCGTCGCAAGCCGCCGACGAACTCGGCGGCCGTCGGGTACCGCGCGCCCGGATCCTTGGCGAGTGCCTGCTCGAAAATCGGGTCGATCTGGCGCGGGAGGCCCGGATTGGCGACCGACGGCGATGGCACGGGCGCGTTCACGTGCGCCAGCGCCTCTGCGGTCGGCGTCTTGGCGGAGAACGGTCGCCGGCCGGTCAGGAGCTCCCATGCGACCACCGCGAGCGAGTACCGGTCGCTCGCCGCGGTCGCCCGCTCGCCCTGGGCCTGCTCGGGCGAGAGATATCCGGCCGTCCCGAGAATCGTTCCGGTCTGCGTGAACGAGTCGAGCCCGGCGGCGCTCGCGATGCCGAAGTCGGCGACCCGCAGCTCTCCGCGCCCGTCGAGCAGCAGGTTCGCAGGCTTGACGTCACGGTGCACGACCCCGGCGGCGTGTGCGGCATCGAGCGCGCCGGCGGCCTGGTCGAGCCAGCGGAGAGCTTCCGCGGTCGGGCATGGCGTACCGGCGATCTGCGCCTCGAGCGACCCGCCCGAGAGGTACTCCATGACAATGATCGGCCGGCCGTTGTGCTCGGTGACGTCGAAGATGGTGACGATGTTCGGCGTTCCTGACAGCCGGGCGGCCGCGAGCGCCTCGCGCTCGAAGCGGGACCGCAAGTCCCTGTCCGCCGCATAGCGCGCGGCGAGCACCTTCAGCGCGACGACGCGTCCGAGCTCCGCATCGGTCGCACAGAAGATGTCGCCCATGCCGCCGCTCCCGATCGGCCGGGCATCGTGGTAGCGGGGTGGGAGGATGTCGATGGTGGCAGGCATGCCTTGGCGAGCTAGCGAAGAGGGTCCCCGGTCGAATCGCTATGGAAACGTTCGGTAAAGGTGGCGTTGGGCCCCGCACGCCCTCGGCTACCGTGATTGGAATGGGCTCGATGCGCTTCGCTCTGGGGCTCGGCGTGGCCGGAGCGCTCCTTGCTGTGGGCCTCTCGTCGGCTCTGCTCCTTGATCGCGGCCCGGCTCGTGCGGCGGGAATGACCGGGGCGACGCCGACCGTGACGACGCTCGTCACGAGCTCGGCGCCGTTGGTGCTCGCAATCAGCGGCAAGGGTTGGGGCCACGGTCTCGGCCTCAGCCAGTGGGGCGCGTACGGGTATGCCGAGCACGGTTGGAGCTACGACAGGATTCTCGGGCACTACTACCCCGGTACGACCCTCGGGCCCGCAGGTGTTTCGAGCGTGCGAGTCTTGCTTGCGACCGAGAGGAAGACATCGCTCGGCTCGACCGTCGCGTGGAGCGTGACCGATGCGAACGGGACCAGGGTGCCGCTCACGCTCGCGCCCCTCGCGTTGAAGCCGAAGCTCGTGCTCGCCGACCACCCCGATCTGCGTCCGCCCTTCACGTTCGCCGGTAAGCAGCCGCTCGAGGTCGACGGCAAGCCGTACCGTGGCAAGCTCGTCGTCTCGAGTGACGGTAAGCGGCTGCAGGTGATCGACACCGTGGGCATCGAGGGGTACCTGAAGGGCGTCGTCCCCTCGGAAATGCCCTCCGACTGGGCGCCGGAGGCGCTGAAGGCGCAGGCCGTGGCGGCACGTTCGTACGCCCTCGCGAACCTCGCGAGGGGCCGTTCCTACGATCTCTACGGCGATACACGCAGCCAGGTGTACGGAGGCGTCGAGGCCGAGTCGACGTCTGCGAGCGCGGCCGTCGAGGCAACCCGGGGGCAGGTCGTCCTGGCGGGTGGCAAGGTCGCGGACACGCTCTTCTTCTCGACCTCCGGCGGCCGGACGGCCTCGGCGGTGGACGCGACCGGCGCCCCGGTGTCCTATCTCGTCCCGGTGGCCGATCCGTACGACGCTCTCTCTCCGTATCACGCGTGGGGGCCGGTGCTCTTCGACGGCCGGACGGTCTCGAAGCGGCTGAAGCTTGCGGCGCCGATCGCGGCGCTCGAGGTCGGGAACGGCAGCGACGGGCGTGTGAAGACCGTGACCGCCCTCTCGACCGACGACTCGCAGGTGACGCTCACGGGCTCCCAGTTGAGGGACGCGCTCGACCTCCGCTCCACCTGGTTCACGCCGGCCCTGCTCCAGTTGCTGCCGCCCGCGACGACGATGAGCTACGGGGGCGCGGTCTCGCTCCACGGCACCGCGAGCGGCACGGATACGGCATCCCTCGAGGCGAGAACGGCCGGGACCGACTGGACGCCGGCCGGGGAGCTCATCCTCGGCGCCGGCGGCTCCTTCTCGGCGATCGTGAAGCCGCAGGCAACGACCCAGTACCGGCTCGCGTGGGCGTCGGTCCGCGCCGGGCTCACCCGTGTCTCCGTGGCCTCGCGCGTGTCGGCAGTTCTGACCTCGGCCGGCGCGCAGGGCACCGTCAGGCCTCTCGTCACGGGCACCCAGGTCGAGCTGCAGCAGCAGGAGGGCTCGGGCTGGCTGTCGGTCGCTTCGACGGTGACGGATGCGACGGGTGCGTGGAGCTTCGCCGGGCCGCTGCAGCCCGGGACCTATCGCATCCGCTGCGTGACGGGGCATGGGCTCGTGGCGGGCCTTACGCCGGCCGTGCTCGTCCAGTGAGCCCGAGGCTCGCGCTCGCGTTCCTCGCGTCGGCCCTGGCCCTCGCGGCGCCGACGGCCGCGCTTGCCTTCGACAATCTTGAGCCGTTCGCGGCGAAGGAGTGGTATCTCGAGCAGGATCAGGCGTGGACGTTCTGGACGGCGCAGCCGAAGCTCGCGCCGGTGAAGGTCGCGGTGATCGACTCCGGCATCGACGGCACGCACCCGGAGTTCCTGGGGCGGGTCGTCGCGGCGCGGTCGTTCGTCGGCGGTTCGCCGTATCGCGACGACGAGGGCCACGGGACCTTCGTCGCCGGCGAGATCGCCGCGAATCCCTTCAACGGCGAAGGCATGGCCGGGCTCGCCTTCAATGCGCAGCTGCTGATCGCGAAGGTCGTCGGCGCCGATGGAACTGTTTCCCTCGCGGGCGAGGTCGCCGCCATTCATTGGGCGGTCGACAACGGAGCGCGGGTGATCAACCTCAGTCTCGGCGGTGTGCGTGACCCGCTCGATTCGAGCCTTGACACCTACTCACCACTCGAACAGGCCGCGGTCGAGTACGCCTTCTCCAGGGGTGTGGTCGTTGTGGCCGCGGTCGGAAACGGGCCCCAGTCGCCTTCGACCCCGTGGAACTTTGCGCACTACCCCGCGGCATTGCCGCACGTGATCGGGGTCAGCGCGATCCGGCGAAACGGCTCGGTCCCGGACTTCTCGAACCGCGACTCCGTCTACAACGACATCGCGGCGCCGGGCGAAGGGATGTTCTCGACCATCCCGCAGCAGCTCGTCGAGTCATCCGCGGGCTGCAACGGCCAGCCGTACTCGGACTGCGGCCCGTTCGAGTTCCGCGATGCGATCGGGACGTCATTCGCCGCGCCCGAGGTCTCCGCCGCCGCGGCGCTTCTGCTCGGCCAGGATCCGGCGCTTCGCCCGGAGCAGGTCGCGTGGCTGCTCGAGCGCGGCGCCGACGACGCAACCCCCACGACGGGCTGCTCGGTGTGCCTCGACGGACGCGATCGCTTCACCGGCTGGGGATCGCTCGATGTCAATGCTGCGCTCGTCGCCCTCACGACCGGTGCGCTGCCTCCACCCGATCGCTACGAGCCGAACGACGACGCCGGCCCGTGGGCGCACGCGCTGCCGCCGTTGCCCCGCACGGTCGACGCCACGCTCGACTACTGGGACGACAACCTCGATGTCTACCGCGTGCACCTCAACAAGGGCCGCCGCCTCTTCGCCCGGGTCAGCCCCGGGTTGCGCGGGTCCGTGCGCATGGCGCTGTGGGAGCCGGGTACTGCAAGCGTCGAAGGCCTCGACGCGCAGCAGGCACGCGTCGCCCGGTCGCGGCTCGTGGGCGGCCAGGCGCGGCTTGCCTACCGCGCCCTTCGGGCCGGCACGTACTACCTCGAGTTGAAGCTCGTCCGGACGAACCGAGAGCCGGTTTCGTACAAGCTCGCGCTCACGCGTGGCGCCTAGTTGTAGTTCCTAGTCGGCTGTGCCACGGGAAATAGTCGTTTGCGTCTCGGCACATTTGGTCTGACCAAGGGCCGTGGCCTGCCCGGCCATGGCGAATGCCCGCAGGCCGTGGAACGGAGCGGAAGGCCGGAAGCGTGTGACGGAACTGTCGTTCGCGTTTCAGCACATTTGGTCTGACCAAGGGGCATGGCCCGCCGCGACATGGCCCGACCCCTGATCGCCGAGGCATCAGCCGCCGTTTTCGCGCAGCTCGGCGGGGTCCACGTCGCGGAGCACGCGGGCCGGCGAGCCGACGACGAGCTTGCCCGCCGGGACGTCCTTCGTCACGACTGCGCCTGCTGCGACGAATGCTTCTTCGCCGATCTCGACGGCGGGACAGAGAATCGCGCCGCCGCCGACCCGTGCGCCACGCCGGATCGTCGGGCCCCTCATCAGTGCGCGGCGCTGCTCGGTGCGGCCCATGAAGTTGTCGTTCGTCGTCACCACACACGGCGCGATGAACACATCTTCTTCGAGCGTCGAGTACGCAGTGATGTATGCGCCCGCCTGGATTCGCGTACCCGAGCCGACCGTCGTATCGTTTTCGATGAGGGAGCCGCGTCCCAGGATGCAGTCGTCGGCGAGTTCGACCCGCTCGCGGATGCACGACTGGTCGCCGACGATGCAATTCGCGCCGATGCTCGAGCCGGCAAAGACGATCGCACCGGTCGAGACGACCGTGCCGTCGCCGATCCGCGCGGGCGGCAGCGGCTCGCGCTTCGCAGTCGACGAGAGCCCGAGGGTCGGCTGCTTGCCGACGACCGCGAACTCGAGCACGCGCACACCCTCGCCGAGGATCGTCCCATCGTGGACGACCGCGGTCGGATGAACGTCAGCGCTCACCGAGCGACTCCGTCAGCATCTCGAGCGCACGAACGACGCGAGCGCCGTCGAGCGCGACCTTGCGGCGGTCGTGCTGTCCGTCGATCAGCTCGAGGAAGTACGCGCATTCGAGCCGCAGCGGCTCCGCGGTGGAGATCTTCGGGATGGAGATGTCACCGGAGTGGAGCTCGCCGGAGCTTCCTGCACTCTTCTCGTACACCGTCACCTTGCGCTCCGGCTCCATGTCGTCGAACACGACCATCTTCTCGCTGCCGACGACCGTCATCTTCCGCATCTTGTGCGGGTCGAGCCACGACAGGTGCATGTGCGCGATTTTGCCGCTCGGGAAGCGAAGGAAGCAGAAGACGACGTCCTCGACGCCGCGGGTGATGGAGGCGCTGCCCTGTGCGGTCGCGAGCTCGGGATCCTCGTCGACCAGGTAGAGGATCACCGAGAGGTCGTGCACGCCGAGCGACCACAGAGCGTTCTCGTTCTTGCGCACGATGCCGAGATTGACCCGGTTGCCGTACACGCAGAGCACATCGCCGAGCTCGCCGGCGTCGATCAGTTCCTTCAACTTCAGCACGCCGGGGTGGTAAAGCAGAAGATGCCCGGGCATCAGCACGAGGCCGCGCTCCTCGGCCATGCGCACGAGCTCGTCCATCTCGGCGGCGTGCATGGCAGGCGGCTTCTCGACGAACACATGCTTGCCGGCCTGGAGCGCCTGTCTCGCGAGCTCGAAGTGTGTCGGCACGGGTGTCGCGATCACAACCGCGTCGAGCGTGCCGTCTGCGAGCAGGTCGGCGTAGGCCCCGGTCGCCTTCGCGTTCGGGTAGCGCGCTGCGGTCGGACGGAGATGCTCCGGGTCGAGGTCACAGACCCAGGCCAGGTCGGCGAGCCCGTCGAAGTTGCGGACGAGGTTCGGCCCCCAGTAGTTGAGGCCGACGACGCCGACGCGCGTCAAAGCTTCCAGACCTTGCCGTCGACCTCGTGCCCCTTCGTGGCGTTTCGGAAGTCGATGATCACCTTGCCGCGCTCGACGACATCGGCATAGTCGATGCCCGAGTGGTTGGTCACGATCGCGACGCAGTCATAGTCCTCCGGCGTGAGTGGCACCGAGCGCATGCCGTCGAACTCGGGCACGAACGGATCGTGGTAGGAAACGTCGCCGCCGGCGGTCGTCAGAAGCGCGATCAGCTTCTCGGCCGGCGTCTCGCGCATGTCACCGATATCCGGCTTGTACGCGACGCCGATGATCAGGATCTTCGCCCCCTTCACCGACTTCTGCGCGCCGTGGTTCAGCGCCTGAGAGATCAGCGAGCGGCAGAAGTACGGCATGTTGTTGTTCACCTCGCCGGCCAGCTCGATGAAGCGCGTGGAGAAATCGAACTCGCGCGCCTTCCAGGTCAGGTAGAAAGGGTCGATCGGGATGCAATGGCCGCCGAGGCCCGGGCCTGGCTTGAACGACGCAAAGCCGAACGGCTTCGTCGCGGCCGCATCGATGACTTCCCAGACGTCGATTTCCATCCGGTCGCAGAGCTGCGCGAGCTCGTTGACGAGCGCGATGTTGACGGCGCGGTAGATGTTCTCGAGCAACTTCGTCAGCTCGGCCGCGTCGGGTGTCGACACCTCGTGCACGGTGTCGATCGCACCTCGGTAGACCGCGGCGGCGGCGGCGGTGCATTCCGGCGAGATGCCGCCGACGACCTTCGGCGTGGTCTTCGTCGTCCAGTCCTCACGCCCGGGATCGACGCGCTCGGGCGACATCGCGAGGTGGAAGTCGGTCCCGGCCTTCAGGCCCGACCCGTCCTCGAGGATCGGTTGCAGGATCTCGCGCGTCGTGCCGGGCCACGTCGTCGACTCGAGCACGACCACCTGGCCACGTTGGAGGACGGGTGCGAGGCTGCGCGCGGCGCTTTCGATGAACGAGAGATCGGGCTCACGCTGTTGCGACAACGGCGTCGGGAGCGCGATCAGGACTGCGTGGGCCTGCCTCACGATCTCGTAATCCGTCGTCGCGACGACGAGACCTTTCTCGGTGAGGACGCCGAGCCGCTCGTCGCTGACGTCCTCGATGTGGCTCTGACCGCGATTCAGCGCATCGATGACGTCCCTCTGCACGTCGACGACGAGCACGCGCTTGCCGGCTTCGGCGAAGGTTGCCGCGAGCGGCACGCCGACGTAGCCGGCGCCGATCACTGCGACGTCGTAGACGGACGACTCGGGCACGGCGGTCAAGCGTACAGCGCCGCGGCGATGCGTCCAGCAGCGTGGCCGTCGCCGTAGAGTGACGGCGCCCCTGCTGGGAATTTCGCCCTGCCGAGGGCCTCGGCGAGACCGTCCGGCTCGACGAGCGTGTTCGCGCCTGCGGCAACGGTGTCGACCCATTCCGTGTTCGGGCGGATCGTGATGCACGGCAGTTCGAGCCAGTACGCCTCCTTCTGCAGGCCGCCCGAGTCGGTGACCACCGCTTGGGCCCCGGCGACGAGCGCGAGCATCTCGAGGTAACCGAGTGGTGCCACCGCGGTGACGTTGGCTCCGAGCTCGATCTCGCCGGCCGCGAGCGCGTGCCGCGTCCGGGGGTGCACGGGGAAGACGAAGCGCCGGCCGGCCGCGTTCACCGCCGCGATGATCTGCCGAAGCCGGTCAGGCTCCGTATTCGCCGCCCGGTGAATCGTCAGCACCGCGTAGAGGCCCTCGGCCGGCGCCGCCCGTCTCGCAGCGATGGGAGCAAAGAGGCGCGTCGCGTCGGCCATCACGTCGCCAACGACCGCAATCCTTCCGGCGACTCCTTCGGAGGCGAGTTGACGCGCAGAGCGCTCGTCCGGTGTGAGGAGGAGCGCCGCGAGGCGGTCGACCTCGATGCGGTTTCGCTCCTCCGGCATGTCGGGGTCGAAGCTCCGGAGGCCGGCCTCAACGTGCGCGACGCGAACGCCGTGAGCAGCGTGCGCGCCGGCAACCGTCGTCGAAGTGTCGCCGTACACGAGTACCCAGTCGGGCCGTTCACGCTCGACGACCTCGCGGATCGGCACGGCCATCGTTGCTGCGTCCGCGGTGCGCAGGTCGAGGCGGTAGGCCGGCTCGGCAATCTCGAGCTCGTCGAAGAACACCTGAGACATCTCCGGATCCCAGTGCTGGCCCGAGTGGAGGACGACCTCGTCGATGCCGCGCTCGCGCAACGCGACGGAGAGCGGTGCCGACTTGATGAACTGGGGCCGATTGCCCACGACCGAGAGCACGCGCACGGGGCTAAGGGTACGGCTCGCTACGATGCGCGGCGCTTCACGCGGGCCGTTAGCTCAGCTGGTAGAGCAGGGGACTCTTAATCCCAAGGTCGAAGGTTCGATCCCTTCACGGCCCATCCAGGAAGTGAGCTGGCTTCCGTACCCGGCCAGCCGCTCCGGAAACGCGTGCCGCTGCGAGCAATACTTGTCGCAGGACGACGGACGAGGAGGAGGAGAAAGAGGTGGCAGGCACACTCGGACCGAAGTGGTTGGCGACGGTTTCGGCGCTCGGCCTGCTCACGTTCGCGGTGTTCACCGCCACTGCGCTTGCGGCGGCGCCGGGTGCGACGACCGGCCCGACCACCGTCGTCGGATCGATGACGGCAACCGTCACCGGCAGCGTCGACCCGAACAGCCAGCCGACGACGTGGTACGTCGAATACGGGCCATCGACGGCGTACGGGTCGCAGACACCGGCGAAGGATGCGGGCTTCGGTGCCGGCCCGGTGAGCGTGTCGACCGGCCTCGCCGGTCTCACGCCAGGCACGACTTATCACTACCACGTCGTCGCCGTGAACGCCTCGGGCACGAGCCGCGGCACGGACGCCGTCTTCACCACGACGGTGCCGCCTGACGTCACGACCGGGGCTGCGTCGAACATCACCGCGTCCGCTGCGACGTTGAACGGGACCGTCGATCCGAACGGCCGCGCCACCGCGTTCTTCTTCGAGATCGGTACGTCGACGAGCTACGGGACGAAGACGACCACGAAGAGCGCAGGCTCCGCCACGACGCCACAGCCAGTGTCGGCGGGCGTCACGGGCTTGCAAACCGGACGCGTCTACCACTTCCGCATCGTCGCCTCGAGCGACGCGGGCACGAGCATCGGCAAGGACGTCACTTTCACCTCGAGCTCGGCGCCGACAGTCGTGACGCTCGACGCCTCCTCGGTGGCGCCCACCTCGGCCACGATCCGGGGAACGGTGACGCCGAACGGCCTTGCGAGCACACGGTGGTTCGAGTACGGGACGTCGACGAGCTATGGGTCGAGGACGTCCTCGATCGGCTCCGGCTCCGGCTCGAGTGCCGTGACGGCCTCCGCCGGCGTGAGCAGCCTCAAGGCAGCGACGACCTATCACTTTCGTCTCGTCGCGCAAAACACGAGCGGGAAGACCGCAGGGCAGGATCGGAGTTTCACCACAGTCGGTCCTCCGTCGAGCGTCACCGGGCCGGCGCAGAGCGTCGGCCCCGATTCTGCGCTCGTCACGGGATCGCTCGACACCAGGGGTCGCACGACGACCTGGTGGTTCGACTACGGCACGTCGAGCTCCTACGGCAAGTCGACCTCGCCGAAGAGCGCCGGCACAAGCGCGGGCGCCCCCGCGGTCGGCTCGACGCTGACGGGTCTCGCGTCCGCGACGACGTATCACTACCGGCTCGTCGCGAAGAGCGATGCCGGCTCGACCGCCGGCGCGGACGCGACGTTCACGACCGCGGGCGTCACGCTTACCGCACTCGCACGGGCGGTCGTCTTCGGCGGCCGCATCACGCTCTCGGGAGTCGTCCCTACGCATCAGGCCGGTGAGCAGGTCGTCATCTTCGCGCAACCCTACGGCGGCGGGTCGTTCCACTCGGAGTCGACGATCCTCACGGGCAGCAACGGCGGCTGGGCCTACATCGCGAAGCCGCGGATCACGACGGCCTACGAGGCGAGCTGGCGAGGTGGGATGAGCGCGCCGGTGTCGATCGGCGTGCACCCGTCCGTCACGTTGCGCCAGACGACCGACCGGAGATTCCTCGCGCGTGTGGCCGGCCTTCACTCCTTTGCACGCCGGCTCATCCAGGTCCAACGCCGCGCGAACGGCCGTTGGTTGACGATCAGGCGGGTGCGACTCGGCGCTCGCTCGCGCGTTTCGTTCCGGGTCTCGTTGCCGCGGGGCCGCTCGACGGTCAGGATCGCCTTCAGCGTCAACCAGGCCGGTGGGGGATTCCTCGGCGGGACGAGTGGCGCAATCACCGTCCGGCGCTGATCCGGACGGACGGACGGACGGACGGACGGACGGACCTGGCGCTGCGGGCCACGGCCGTTGAGAGCACGGCCCTTGGTCAGACCAAGTGTGACGCGACTGCAACCTGTCCGTCCCCCGGCACGTCCGAGCTTCGGCTTGATTTC
>JBBQLT010000004.1:0-161698 GCA_038328165.1 Gaiellales bacterium | reverse complement strand
GGCCGCGGACATCGTCCGCTTGGCGAGTGCGACGCTCTGACCGGCCCAGAGCGAGAGGGCGGCGACGTCGCCGGTCGTGCCAGTGAGCGGCAGCGCCGAGGCGTAGCGGACGATCGGTTCACCTGAGGCTCGGGCGGCGATGGCCTGGCCTTCGCCAGGTCGGCTGCCCGGCTCGGGGCGGCCGGCTGCCTCCCAGGCCTCGGCGGTCGAATTCCGAAGTGCTCGATGCGGAGCATTCGGCCAGCCACCGTCGTACAGGTCCGGGTACCACTCGGCGTCGGTCTCGACCGCGGCGATAAGCCGACGTCGGTACTCCTCGTGCAGGGGAGTCTCCTCGGCGAGCAGGAAGCGCGTCCCCACCCACGCCCCTTGGGCACCGAGCGCGAGCGCGGCCGCGACGCCACGCGCGTCACCGATCCCACCTGCTGCCAGCACAGGAGTCGGCGCGACAGCATCGACGACGGCCGGTACCAGCGGCAGCGTGGCGATCTGCCCCCAGACGTGGCCTCCTGCCTCCCAGCCCTGTGCAACCACGACGTCGACGCCGGCCGCGACCGCCCGCTTAGCCTCCTCGGCGCTGCCGACCGTGTGCAGAACGAGACCCCCAGCGTCGTGTACTCGCTCGACATACGGCTCCGGGTCGCCCCACGTGAACGAGACGATCCGGAGTCCCTCGTCGAGTGCTTCGTCCAGCCGGGTGCGCTGATCCCAGGCAAGCACGAGGTTTCCTCCGAACGGGCTACTCGTAAGCGAGGCCGTTTGCCGGACGGTGGCTGCCACATCGGCAGTCCAGGTAAGGGCGACCATGCCGAGCGCGCCCGCATTCGAGGCCGCTGCGGCGAGCCGCGGGACGGCAGCCGACCCGATCGGCGCCTGCACGAGCGGGTACTCGATACCCAAGAGATCGCACACCGGTGTCTTCACAGCGCCGACGCTAAAGCATTCAAGCACCCACTAGCCATGCGGACGAGGACAAGACTCTGCCATGCGCCAGTAGTCCTGGATGCCGCTCGAGCGGAGTATGTAGCGTCTTGCGCGTGGCGCGGTTCGTCATCGATTGCGAGACGCTGCTAGAGATGGCGTCCGGGGATATTGAGGTTGCGCCGAGCCATCGGCTTTTCGCGCCGACGCTCGTTCGGTCACAGGCGCTCGCGGCGCTGTACGACGCGGCACGCAACGGCGAGATCTCAGCGGCCGAAGGACTGGAGCGTATCTCGCGTCTCAATGCCGCGTCGCTGAATGTCCGCTTCCTCGGAGACAGAGCACTCCAGCGACATGCGTGGAAGATCGCGGAGCAACTCGGCTGGGAGACGACCTACGACGCCGAGTACGTGGCGCTGACCACACTCCAAGCAGACGCGCTTGTCACGTCGAACCCTAAGCTGGCACGATCCGTTGCCGGGCTTGTCAAGACCGTAACGGTCGACGCCCTGCGTACACCCTGATCGTTGCCAGGTGTTCGCCTGCGCGAGTATCCCCACGTCTGACGAATCCGTGGGTTCAAATCCGTCCCAGCCGCCAATCTGACGGAGCGGGGGTCCCCTGGTACAGCCTCATATACCCTCCTGGGGTATGTGGATTGTTACTGGACTCGTGAATGCGGCGCGGATGGCGTGGGAGGTGTGGTGGGCGCTCGTGCTCGGCTTTGGCCTCTCGGGTGTCGTGCAAGCGTGGGTGCCCCGCGGACGGTTGGAGCGGGCGCTCGGCGGTCGTGGGGCACGGGAGGTTGCGGTCGCGACCGGGCTCGGGGCTGCGTCCTCTTCGTGTTCGTATGCGGCGATCGCGATCGCGAAATCGCTCTTCCAGAAGGGCGCGAGCCTGGTCGCGGCGATGGCGTTCCAGTTCGCCTCAACCAACCTGGTTTTCGAGCTCGGGCTCGTCCTGTGGCTGTTCCTGGGGTGGCGGTTCACTCTCGCCGAGTTCGTCGGCGGCATCGTGCTCATCCTCCTGATGTGGCTCGCACTGAACCTTCTGGTCTCGCGCGAGCGAGAGACGGAGGTGCGCAGCCACGCGCAGACCGCGGAGACCGGTCACGCGCATCACATGGCTGCGAGCGATCTGCCGCTCCGACGAAGGCTTGTCTCGATGCAGGCCTGGTCGGACGTGGCGCACAACTTCCGCGGCGATTGGCAGATGCTCTGGAAAGAGCTCATCGGAGGCTTCCTGATCGCCGGCTACGTCTCGCTGCTCCCGAAGGGGTTCTTCAACGGCCTCTTCATCACCAATGCACCGGCACCGCTTCGACTGATCGAGAACGTGGTCGTCGGTCCGATCGTTGCGGCGCTCGCGTTTGTCTGCTCGATCGGGAACATCCCGCTCGCCGCGGTGCTCTGGTCGGGCGGCATCTCCTTCGGCGGCGTGATCGCGTTCATCTTCGCCGACCTGATCATCGTCCCGATCGTCAACGCCTACCGCAAGTACTACGGGGCCCGCTTCGCCGCGTTGTTGACCGGTGTGATGTTCGGCGCGATGGTCGTCGCGGCCCTCGCAGTCGACGGGCTCTTCTCGCTGCTTGGGCTTGTGCCGTCGAAACGGCCATCGATCGCGTCGATCGTGGAACGACCCGTGACGTGGAACTACACGTCCGTGCTCGACATCCTCTTCGCGCTTGTCTTTGTGGGGCTCATCGCCCTGACCCAACGACGCGGAGCGAAGGATCCGGTCTGCGGGATGACCGTCGACCGGCACGCCGGCAAGCCGACCTCAATGCACAACACCCGGCGGTACTTCTTCTGCGGAGAGCATTGCAAGCACACCTTCGACGCCGATCCGGTGGCGTACAGATGAGCCACGGCTACGTTCGCAACGACAACCAGCGAGCCCTCATCAAGCGCTTGAAGCGAATCGAGGGGCAGGTCAGAGGGCTGCAACGCATGATCGAGGAAGAGCGCTACTGCATCGACATCCTCACGCAGGTCTCCGCCACCTCAGCCGCCCTCGACCGCGTCGCGCTCGGAGTCATGGAAGACCACATCCAGCACTGCGTTCGCGCAGGCGGCGACGAGAAAATCAGCGAACTGATGGGGGCTGTCGAACGTCTCGTACGATCGCGCTGAACGAGGATCCCAGCGTGGGTGACGCGTTCATGTCGCGGTCCGATCAGCCGGTTTAGCGTCACGGTTTCCAGGCGACCCGCTTTGGGGGGAGGTTGTTACGCCCTCACACTCAGCCTCTCGGCGAGCGGGTCGCCTGGCAATGCGAGGTCGGCCCGCCTTTCGGCTCCGTGCTGCGCGGTGCTGTCTCCCCGGTCGGGGTCGAAAGAGGTGCGGGGCGAGGGACGCGGGCGATCCACTCGGGCTGAGCGCCTCGAGCGGATCGTCACCGCGGGCTGGTGCTTGACCCCCGACTCTGCGTCCCACACAGGCAGCCGGATTTTGTCAGTGAATCCCTTATGCCCTGTCCTCGAGATTCCTGCTCTCCCTTGATCGAGGGATTTCGCAGAACCGTCTCCGAAGCGGCCTACCGCGCTCTGCAGAAGCTCCGTACCTGGTCTGGCAGGTCGCGCACACTGATCGGCTTCTCCAGGTAGCCGTCGAAGCCCGAGGCGAGGAACCACTCGCGGTCGCCCTTCATCGCAAGCGATGTCAGCGCAACAATCGGGATCTGCGCCGTGCGGGGCTCGTCCCTGAGGAGGCGCGCGGCCTCGGTGCCCTCCATGTCGGGCAGCCGGATGTCCATCAGGATCACGTCGGGTTGCTCGTCGATCGCGCGCGTGACGGCCTCACCACCGGTGGCAGCCTCCAGCGTGCGAAAGCCGGCGAAGCGAAGGACGTCTCGCGCGAGACGCAGGTTCTTCTCGTTGTCGTCGACGATCAGGATCAGCTCGTCGGCCACGGCTCAGGCCCTCGTCACCGACGGCAGCGTGAACCGGAACGTGCTGCCTTCGCCCTGCGTGCTCTCGACCCACAGGTGTCCGCCGTGCAGTTCGATGAAGCGGCGTGCGAGCGGTAGGCCGAGACCGGTGCCCTCGCTGCGCGTGCCCGTGGTGCTTCGCGCTTGGCCGAACTCTTCGAAGATCAGATCCTGGTCCTCGACGGAGATTCCCGGGCCGTTGTCGCGCACCGCGACCTCGATCGTCCCATTCGAGAGCCGCGCTGAGACGTCGACGGATCCGCCCGGCGGCGTGAACTTGACCGCATTCGAAATCAGGTTGAAGACAACCTGCCGCAGCTTCCTCTCATCTGCGCGCACGGCGATCTCGGTCGGGTCGAGCTTCAGTTGCAGGTCGACTCCCGCGCTGGTTGCACGCTCGGAATGCATTCTGAGCCCGCTCTGGAGAACCTCGCGCATCGACGCGTCCGAGATCTCGAGCTCCATCTTGCCGGACTCGACCTTTGCAAGATCCAGGATGTCGTTGATCACCGCCAGGAGATGCTGGCCGGCCTCAACGACGTCATCCACGTAGCCGATCTGCTGCTCAGCAGTTCGACGCACAGGAAATAGAGCGTCGCCTCGACCTCGGGCGGGAACCTGTCTCGCGTGCTCACCTCGATCCGAGCGGCCGCGTCTGCAGCAGCTCCGCGCAACGCGTCCGCGAGGCCACGGTCGACGAGCAGCGGCGGGTAGATGTCCTGCGCCATCGCTCGGACCGCCTCGAGCGCCTCGTGCACGTCTCGGCTCATCTGCTCGAGCAGGGTCGTTGCCGCCGTGCGATCCGAGCCGACGAGATCCCGCGCGAGTTGCAGGTTCACCGCGAGCGCGACGAGATGCTGCTGGACGCTGTCGTGGAGCTTGCGCTCGATCTCTCGCCGCTGCTCGTCAGAAGCGGCGAGCAAACGCATCCGGGAGGCGCGCAGCTCGGAGACGTCGTCCATGGAGAAGCAGTTCTCCGCCATCGGGAAGCAAGCGTCAAGGGCGTCAGCCTCCCGACTGCCGGGTGCCAGCATCCGGTCGGATTCGCTGTGGCCCCGATAGGTGCGATTCGTGTTCCTTCGTAGCCTCGTGCAGATCGGGGATCGCATGGCCTACGTCACGAACGCGATGTACAGCGCGATCCCTGACGGGCGCCGCAGCCGCGGAAGCGCTCGCGCTACGCCGGCGAAGCGGCGCGACGGCGCTCGAGCTGCGGCGCGTCGGGCGTCCGCACGTCCCAGACGAGGCCGAGCTTCTCGAGCCCGCGGATCACCCACCATGAGACGTCGAACTGCCCGCGCAGCAGGCCGTGCCGCGCCGAGGCCGGGAACGCATGGTGGTTGTTGTGCCAGCCCTCGCCGAAGACGAGCAGCGCGACGAGCCAGTTGTTACGCGCCTCGTCTCGCGACCGGAAGTCCTGACGACCGAACATGTGGCAGATCGAGTTCACGGCGAACGTCGCATGCTGGTAGAGGAAGATACGCAGCAGGCCGCCCCAGATCATCGCCTCGAGGCCTCGCTCCCAGGTGCCTCCGACCAGATAGCCGACGGCAAACGGGATGCCGAGCGTGAGGACGACCCACACGAGGTACAGCCTGTCGATCCAACGGACGAGCGTGTCCTCGTAGAGATCCTTACCGTACGCGCGTCCCTGCTCCATCCCGAGGTTCGTGAAGAGCCAGCCGACATGCGCGTGGATGAATCCGCGCAACGCTCCGGCGGCGCCGTCGCCGTGACCGTGGGGGGAGTGGGGGTCGCCGGGCTGATCCGAGAGCGCGTGGTGCTTGCGGTGGTCGGTGACCCATTGCGTCACGGGTCCCTGCATCGTCATGCAGCCGAGGATCGCGAGCGTCGCTTTGACTGTCGGATGCGCCGAGAAACCGCGATGGGTGAAGTAGCGGTGAAAGCCGATCGTCGTGCCGAACGCGCAGATGACGTACAGCGCGACGAGCAGAACGAGGTCGACCGGATGGAAGGCGACGCCCCAGAGGATGCCCATAGCGGATAAGAGCCCGGCGGGCGGGACGAGCACCGCGACAAGAGTCACGACCTTGCTGATCGTGCTCGTTTCGGTCCGGACGGTGCCGACGGCTACGCTCGTGTCCAATGTTTGTCTCACTTTCCGATCGGCAGGGTAGCGGGGATGCCAACCGTTATTCGCTCGGTGGAGAATACGGTTCATGAGAATCGCAGTCGTGGGGAGCGGGATCTCCGGCCTGGGCGCGGCGCACGTCCTCTCGAGTGCCCACGACGTCGAGGTCTTCGAGCGTGCGCCGCGCGCCGGCGGGCACACCCGCACGATTCGCCACGACGGGCTGGCGCTCGACACGGGGTTCCTCGTCCACAACCTGCGCAACTATCCGCTCCTGACGCGTCTGTTCGACGAGCTCGGAGTCAAGACGCAGCCGTCGGAGATGTCGTTCTCGGTCACGTGCCCCTGCGGGCTCGAGTACTCAGGCCGGCGCCCGTTCGCGCAGCCGCGCCGCGTGTTCGACCCGCGATTCCACCGCCTGCTCGGCGAGATCGGACGGTGGCTCCTGACCGCGAAGCGGTCGCTCGACGACCTCGACGAAACCTGGTCGCTCGGGCGGTACCTCGACGCGCGGCATTTTTCAGGCCGGTTTCGCCGGCACTTCATCGTTCCGCTGACGGCGGCGCTCTGGTCGACCGCGCCAGGGCGCGCGCTCGAGTTCCCCGCCGCGGCGGCGATCAGGTTCTTCGACAATCACGGCATGCTCGGCTTCGGGCGCTTTCGGTGGCGGTACGTGACGGGCGGCAGTGACGCCTACGTCAGGACGATCACCGCCCGTCTCGGCTCGGGAATCCAGCTCGCGAACGGTGTTCGCTCGGTCCGCCGTGACGCGGATGGGATCGAGCTGCGCACCGACGATGGGCGCGTGCGCCGGTTCGACGCGGTGGTGGTTGCGACCCATGCCGATCAGGCACTCCAACTGCTCGAAGATCCAAGCGATGCCGAGCGGCGCGTACTCGGAGCGTTCGAATACACGCAGAACGAGGCGATCCTCCACACGGACTCGCGGCACCTGCCGAGAGCGCGAGCCGCGCGGGCGTCCTGGAACTACGCCGTCGGTGACGACGGCCAGCCCAACCTCACCTACTACCTGAACCGGCTCCAGTCGCTCGACACGGACACCGACTGGTGCGTGACGCTGAACGCCGAGGTTCCGGACGAATACGTGATCGACCGCGGCACGTTCCATCATCCGCTGTTCACCGTCGAGAGCCTTACCGCCCAGCGCGAGTTACCGACGCTGTCCGGCGTGCGCCGGACGTGGTTCGCTGGTGCGCACCACGGCAACGGCTTTCATGAAGACGGCCTCGCATCAGGCGTGCGCGCCGCCGAGTCGATCGGCGTCGCCTGGTGAAGTCGGCGCTCTACGAAGGAACGTTGATGCATGTGCGGCGCACGCCGGTCCGCAACCTCTTCACGTATCCCGTCTCCTACTGGCTGCTCGATCTCGATGAATTGCCCGAGCTCGATCGTCGCCTCGCGCTCTTCTCGCACAACGGGTGCAACGTCGTCTCCTTTTGCGACCGGGACCATTTCGACGGGGGACCGACGAAGGACGCCGTCCTCGATCTCGTGGACGATGCGTCGGTCGAGCGTGTCGTCCTGCTCACACAGCCGCGCGTGCTCGGCTACGTGTTCAACCCGGTCTCCTTCTACTGGTGCTACCGCGCCGACGCCTCGCTCGCCTGCATGGTCGCAGAGCTCAGCAACACCTTCGGCGAGCGCCTGCCCGAGGTACTGCGGGGGCCCGGCCCTCATTACGAGCACGACAAGCGCCTGCACGTGTCGCCGTTCTTTGGGCTCGACCAATCCTACGAGTGGGCCTTTTCCCAGCCGGGTGAGAGCGTGTGGGCTCGAATCCACGTCAGGCAGGACCAGGCGCGGCCGCTGACCGCCGTTCTGCACGGCCGGCGCCGGGAGCTGACGAACGCCTCCCTTGCTCGCTCGCTCGCGCGCTATCCGTTGATGCCGCTTCAGGTCAGCGCCCTGATCCATCGCCAGGCGCTGAAGCTCTGGTTGAAGCGCGTGCCGTTCCACCGCAAGCCGCCGTTCGTTCCCGGCGAGGGCTCGGTGCGCGTGTGAGCGCCGCCGACCGTAGCCTGCGCGAAGCGCCGAAGGCGCGCGGGCCGCTCTTCGAGCGGGTGGCCGTCGGCGTGCTCGAACGCGAGCTCGCGAAGCTGCAGGGCGGGACGCTCGCGGTCACGCTGCCGGACGGGACACGACGCAGCTTCGGTGAGGGGCCGTCTGCGTCGCTCGAGATCCACAGCCGGGCGCTCTTTCGCCGCCTCGCCACCCGCGGGAAGGTCGGCTTCGGTGAGTCGTACACCGCCGGGGATTGGGATTCCGACGACCTGGTCGCGTTCTTCGAGCTTCTCCTCCGCAACTCGAAGGCGGCGGCCGCTCGGAACGGCACGGTGCGTCGTCTGATCGAAGCGCGGCCTCGGCCGAACCGGCGCAACGGCCTACTCGGCGCGAGGCACAACATCGCGTATCACTATGACCTCGGCAACGACCTCTTCGCGCTGATGCTCGACGAGACGATGACGTACTCGTGTGGCATCTTCGAGTCACCCGATTCGACCCTTGCGGACGCGCAACGCGCGAAGCTCGAGCGCGTCTGTCGCCAACTGCAGCTTGGTCCGGCCGATCACGTTCTGGAGATCGGTTGCGGCTGGGGGAGCTTCGCGCTCCATGCAGCGCGGACGACCGGCTGCCGCGTCACCGCGCTCACGATCTCCGCCGAACAGGCGGCGCTCGCACGCGAGCGCATCACCGCGGCCGGGCTGCAGGAACGGATCGAGGTCGTCGAACAGGACTACCGCGTGCACGACGGCCGGTACACGAAGGTGGCTTCGATCGAGATGCTCGAGGCGATCGGGGAGCGTCAGTTCGGCACGTATTTCGCCGCGATCGACCGTGCGCTCGAGCCCGGCGGAATCGCGTGCGTGCAGACGATCCTCATTCCGGACGACCGTTGGGACCGGTACCGCCGCTCGCCGGACTGGATCGAGCAGTACGTGTTCCCGGGCTGCCTGATTCCCTCCTTGAGCGCGCTCGCAAAGGCGGCGACGGCGTCGTCACATCTGACCATGCTCGACGTGCACGAGATCGGGCCTCATTACGCCGAGACGCTGCGCCGCTGGCGCTCGAACTTCCACCAGCGAATCGAGGACGTGCGCGCGCTGGGTTACGACCAGGCGTTTGAGCGCACGTGGGACTTCTACCTTGCGTTCTGCGAGGCGGGATTCAGGACGCGGGCGTTACGCGACGTTCAGATAACGCTGTCGCGACCACTGAACGAATCCGTCGCCTTCTGACAGAGAGCCCAGAGCTTGGCCCGCTCGCTCGCCTCGTCGAGCCGCCTCGTGCCTCGCCGGCGATAGGTCGGGCGGGGCCGGCGGTCGAGGAAGAAGAGGCCGCTCCTGTCTTCGACCTCCGGCGACGCGGCAAGCCACGCGATCGTGTCGGCGCCCTGAAGCGGTGTGCGGAGGAGCGGCGAGAAGAGGCGTCCAAAGCCCGGGAGCGCAGTTCGCAGGCCCGGTGTATCCGCCCACCCGGGGTGCATCGTGTTGACCGTCACGCCCGTCCCGGCGAGTCGACGCGTCCACTCCTCGGCGAGCGAGACCTGCGCTCGCTTGGCGCGCGAATAGGCTTTCGCACCGTCGTAGGCATCGGCCGAGGGCTGGAGCGCTGCGACATCGAGTCGCTCGAGGTACATGCCGCCGGACGCGACGATGATCACTCGTCCGCAGGCCGCTTCGAGCAACGGCAAAAGGTCGCGGATGAGCAAAAACTGTGAGAGCACCTGGGTCGCGAGCGTCGACTCGTACCCCTCTGCGGTCAGCCGGAACTCGTGACTCAGCGTTCCCGCGTTCAGCACGAGGACGTCGAGGCGATCGTGGTTTGCGGCGAACTGATGGGCGAACGCGTGCGTCGCAGCAAGGGATGAGAGATCGGCGACGGCCGACTCGGCGCCGTCGATCTCTGCCCGCACGCGTTCGGTTTTCGTCACATCTCGGCCGACGACGCACAGGTGGGCGCCCTGCGCCGCGAGCAGGCCCGCGGCCTCGCGCCCCAGACCGGAGGTCGCTCCGGTCACGATCGCCGTCTTTCCGTCGAGGCGGAGTTGCTCGAGAGAAGGCCAGTCGTAGAGGCGCCGTCGTGCGTCGTAGCCGATGCGTGTAAAGCTCCCGACGACGGTCGCTTCGAGTGCGGCGTCGGCCGCGTCGCGGACACTCACGGGTTGAGCGCAGCGCGCAAGCCCGCCGCGGCCTTGTCACCGGTGCGGCGGAAGAGGAGCTGCATGATCGGATCGACCAGGCGCGCGGCGCCGTTGAACTCGAGCAGCGCGTCGTAATGGATGGTCGATCCGCTCGTCGCCGGGGCGACCGTGATCGTGTCGCGAGAGATAAACCGTGGCTTCTTCGACTCGAGCACGACGAGGCGCGGCGCTTCGTACGAGACCGTCTCGTACCGCAGGGGGACTTTGCGGCTGCCGAATCGGGCGACGAGGTCGAACGTCGAGCCGAGACCGGGGTCGCCGCCCGTTGCAACGGCCTCCTCGACGCTCGGGTCCCATTCACGTGCGTTCGAGAAATTCGCCATGTAAGCGTAGGCCTCCTCGGGCGAGAGGCTTGATTCGATCGTCGTGACGTACCGGGCCATGACACGATGATAGGCCCACAAGGCCGCGTGCCCGTGCGGGAGGCCGCTCGATCGTCGCGTGTTTAGGAGTGGCGCAGGATTGCAAGGACCTCATGAGCCACGAACTTCGAGGAGGAAGCCAATGTTCACACGCAACAAAAGAGTCAGCGGAGCTGCCGCTGATGCAATCGACGGCCTAGCGCCGTATGCGAACCAGCTCGCGCACGACGAGAAGCTGCGCCGGCGTCTGATCGCAGCTCTCGGGGCCGGTGTTGCCGCTCGCGAGCGTGCCAGTCGTCAGCTTGGGCCACTCGGGATCGCCGTACGGCTCGGATCGGATCCGGTGCTCCGTGCACAAGTCACCGAGGCGCTGCAGCAATTGCAGA
Organism: Gaiellales bacterium; assembly: GCA_038328165.1. GTDB lineage: Bacteria > Actinomycetota > Thermoleophilia > Gaiellales > Gaiellaceae > PALSA-600. Next base: position 150,784 of record JBBQLT010000004.1, on the reverse strand, counting down.
AGGCGAAGGGACGCGTCACGCGGCGCCGGAGCCATACGACCCGCAACGTGGTGCTCTTCCTCACAGGTGCCGGAGCGATCATCGCCGCGGTGCCGGGGGCACGCGCCTCGCTCCGCAGTCGACTGCGTGCACTGAGTGGCGACAACGGAGGCACCGACACGCCGTAGGCCCGGCCCGGCCTGTGCCGGGCCGGCGTCCTAGCCCGCCGTCACGAAGTAGCGCCGCCCCGGAAGCTGGGGGACGGAGGAGTCGGGCAATGCCAGCGCGACGTGACCGCCGGCTCGCTCCACGGTCGCTCGAACCGCGCGCTCGGACATCGCCCGGACCCGGATGGGGTTCAGCCCGTGCCGGAAGAGCAGGTCCGAGGAAACGCCGATTCGGCGAAGGGCCGCATACAACCGGCGCCGCGGCTGCGTCCGGTATCTGATCGAGATCGCGCTCGGCAGCTGGAAGATCGCAATACCCGTCGGGGAGATGAGCCTGACGAACTCGCCGATCAGGCGCTCGACGTCTTGCTCTGCGGGTAGGTGTTGGAGGACGATGCTCGAGTACACGAGATCGAAGGCTCCGGTCTCGAACTCGGCGAGGTCCGGCTGCGTGTTCACGACGAACTCGCACCCCGACTCGCCCGCATTCAGTTGCAACGCAGCCGCGATCATCGCGTCGGACACATCGACGCCGACGCAGCGATCGAACCGAGCCGCCAGGGCGCGGGTGAGCCGCCCGAGCCCGCAGCCGAAGTCCAGCGCCAGTCGATGTTCCTGCGGGCGACCGAGCGCACGCGCGTGATCGAGGGCGCCTGACACCTCGCCCGCCCCGGTGGCGAAGAACTCGTCGATCTGCCACCGCCCGTCCTTGCCCGGAGCGTCGTGGAGAACGGCCCAAAGAGGATCCAACCGCGCGAGCTCGTTCCAGTCGCGGACGTGCGCTTCGATCGCCGACCGGGTCACGTCGACCGAGCGCTGCGAGCGCTGCCTACGGTCGCGCTTGCCGGCGCCGCGGACGCGTCCTGAAGACGATGTCCCACCACGGGGCGCTTACCCCGAACCCGCGCTCGTGGTCTTCGAAGTGATGGCGCATGTGCAGCTCGCGCAGCCGTCGTCCTGCCCGGCTCTTCGGATGCGCGTGATGAAGGGCGAAGTGCAAGGTGTCGTAGACGACGTAGCCGAGGTAGAAGCCTGCGGCAACAGGCCACGCGAGGGGCGCGCCCAGCGCGAGGACGAACAGTCCGAAGAAGAGCAATGCGAGTGGAATCGAGAAGGCGGGCGGCAGCACCAGGCGCCGCGGGTCGTTCGGATGGTCATGGTGAACGCCGTGAATCATCCAGTGCAGGCGCGCACCGAATCCTTGCTCTGGCTCGAAGTGGAAAACACCGCGGTGGCCCCAGTATTCGCACAGCGTCCAGAAAACGTAGCCGCCCGCGGCCGCGGCCAACGCGGGCGCAGCACCAAGGCCGCGAACGGCGAAGAAGCCGAGCACGGCCACGGCGGGCAGAAAGAGAAGCGCGGGTATCGCCGGGTGGGCGCGGGTCAGGCGGTCGAGTGCCGGAGACGGGAAGATCGCCGGCGAGGCCCGGAGCTGGTCGGCATGCGTTGAGCCTTCCATCGCCGACAATCTACTCCCCTGAGCTGACGATTTCGTGAATCCAAGCTCCGAGGCCCGGTCAGCGGGAGGTCCCCGTCAGGTCAGCGAGCGCGGTGAGCTTCGCCGTCGCTGCGCGATTCAGCGAGTAATAGGCCCATTTTCCACGCTGCTCACGATCGAGCAAGCCGGCCTCGTGGAGCTTCTTCAGGTGGTGGGAGACGGTCGGTTGAGCGAGCCCGAGCGCCTCGGTGAGGTCGCATCCGCAGACCTCGCCGCCCGCGGTCGCGAGGACGTTCACGATGCGGACCCGCGCCGGGTCGCCGAGGGCGCGAAAGATCGCAGCCGTTGCGTCGGCCTCCTCGTCTGAGAGCGAGGAGGCCGAAAGCGGCGCACAGCACTCGATCGCCTCGGTGAGCGCCATGATCAGATCCGAGGCCCGAACTGGGCGGCCCTGAAAAGCGCGCGGGCGCGGATCGCCTCGGCGCGGGACCGCGCCTCCGCACGGCAGAGGCGGTCGCATGCCCTTCTCACCTGCTGCTTGCCGAACATCCGATCCCTCCTTCGTATCGATGATCGTCAATATATCGATAAGGATCGATGCTTGTCAAGTTCCCATGCAAGGTTTGCCGCTGGCGCGCGTCTTCATCGGTGTAACCCACCGCAAGGAGCGAAACTCATGAAACGTCTGATTCCCCTGCTTGCCCTCTCGGCTGCGTTGCTGGCGCCGGCCGGTGCGCTCGCGAGCGGGGTGGTGGTGAAGGTGCAGCCCTCCTCACACCTCGTCGCCGTCACCCGTTCGGCGACCAGCGTTGCACTCGTGCACACGTCCGCGGCTGCAAGACTGCACGTCGGCGAGCGCGTCGCTCTCACCGCGCGAACGCTGCGGAACGGCACGCTCTCGGCCGCGCGTGTCCGCGTGGTCGGCCGCGCGCATTCAGTCCGCTTCCGGGGCCTGCTGCTCGCGAAGTCGCGCACCAGGCTCGTGGTCTCCGCCGGTGGCGCAGTGATCTCGATTCATCGCGGCAGCCGTTCGACGGCCGGTGCCCGCGAGGGCGGCCCGCAGCCCGGCAGCCAGGTCAGCGTGCAGGCGACCGTGGGGGCGGACGACGAGCTCGAGGCTGACGATGTCACCGTCGTCACTCCGATTGCGCCGGGAGGCTCGATCGAGGGGCGACTGACGATCGGCACCGGGACCGTGACGGTCAACGCCGAGCAGATGACGCTCGTGTTGAAGGTTCCGCGCGGCTTCGATCTGACGACGTTCGAAAATGGCGACGAAGTGCTCGCGACGTTCTCGCAGCAGGACGACGGCTCACTCGTTCTCACCGATCTCTCCGGGGACGAGAACGCCCAACAGGCCGACGACAAGGACGGGAACGGCAACGGGGACGACGCCGGCGGCAACGGCGGCGGCGACGGCAATGGTGGTGGCGATAGTGGTGGCGACGGGGACTGACTCAAGATCCGTCTGGGCTCGACCAAGGTAGAACTGACATGAGCCCTCTCCTCGCCAAGCGACTCTCGGACGAGAGTCTCGGCAGCCGCCTCGCCTCCGGCGAGGCGGCTGCCTTCGACGAGCTGTACCGGCGCTATGTGCATCGCCTCGCCGCCTACGGAGCGCACCTGCTTGGCGATGGTGCCGCGGGCGACGACGTCGCACAGGCGACCATGCTCAAGGCCTACGGCGCACTCCGTGACGGTCATATCCCCGGGCAGATGAAGCCCTGGCTCTACCGGATCGCGCACAACGTCGCGATCGATCTCGTGATTCGCAGGCGCGAATCGCCGATGGCAGAGCTCCCGGAGGAAGGGCGCACCGATGCCGGGCCGGTCGGGGGCGCCCTCGTCAGTGCGCTTGCCTCGCTGCCTGAGCGCCAACGGCGCGTCTATGTCCTACGGGAGCTGCACGGCTTGCGCATCGACGAGACCGCCGCCGAGCTCGCGCTCAGCGCGGCTCAGGTCGAGCAGTCACTCTTCGCGGCGCGCAATCGCCTTGCCGAGCACCTCGTCTTCGGCGACAGGCTGACCTGCGTGTCCGTGCGACGCTTCGCCGCAGGCCCGCTCGACGGCGAGGAACGTCGGGCTTTGAAGAGCCACCTGCGCTCGTGTGCGGGCTGCCGGAGCAGCCTCGGCGTGCGCGGCCGTGCGCTCGGCTTCCTGCCGGTGACCTCGCTCGAGTGGCTTCGCGGGCTCGTCGCCGGCGGTTCGGCCCCGGTTGCTGCGAAGGTCGGGGCCGTCGTCGCAACCGTCTCCTTCGCCGCAGGGGTGCCGTCCGCTTCAGAGATCGTGCGGGTGCATCGCATCCCCACGCGTACGACGCACGTTGCCGAGCGCCGGCAGCCGCGAGTCCGGCCGTCGCGGGTCGTCCTCGCGAATGCCACTGCGCCTGTGATCGTGGGTGCGAGTGCGTTCGTCGCGGCGGTCGCGAAGGTCCCTCACGAGGCCGCAGCCGGCGTCGACCTCGAGTCCCATTCGCACACAAGCGGTGGCGACGAAGCGAGGCCGCAGGCACGAACCGACGACCGTGGCGAGGCAAGCGGCGCTGCTCCCGTCGCCGATTCCCACGACGGGCAGGACACCTCCTCGGGCGGCGGCTCCTCGGGCCGCGGCGGCTCCTCCGGCGACGGTTCCGACTCGGGTTCTGGCTCAGGCTCTGGTCCTGGTTCGGACGACCAGCCGAGCAGCGGTTCGGGCGTGGGGTCGGACGATGGCCGAAGCTCTGGTGACGGCGGCGGCGATCTGCCGTCGAGCGCGGTCTCGGATCTGACCGGCTGAGCGCCCGCGTCAGCCGGGTTTGTGCCGCCACTTCTCTGGACAGAGCCTGGCCGAGGCCGGGCCTTTTGCTGCCTCACGCATCATCGACGAACTCGACAGATCATTCGGAGGAAGAGAATGAGAGATCGCACGCCCGTCCAGTCGGTCGCCGCACTCGTCGGCGTCGTCTTCGTGCTCGTCGGGGTGCTCGGATTCATTCCGGGCGTCACGACCCACTACCACGATCTGAGCTTCGCCGGCCACGACTCGGGCGCGAAGCTGCTCGGCATCTTCCAGGTGTCGATCCTGCACAACATCGTGCACCTGCTCTTCGGTCTCGTCGGCCTCGCGCTTGCGAAGACCGCAGACGGCGCTCGCAACTTCCTCCTTGGTGGCGGGGTCGTCTACCTGGCGCTCTGGGTGCTTGGCATCGTCGGCGCGGGCGGCTGGATTCCTGCGAACACGGCCGACAACTGGCTGCATTTCGGGCTCGGGATCGGCATGATCGCGCTCGGTTTCGTCACCAGCCGCGCGGCGGTCAGGGTTCCGGCGGCTGCGCGTTAGAAGGGAGCGATGAGCGGTGCTTCGGGCGGGGCGCCGACAACCGGCGCCTCGCCCTGCTTGTGCGCTTGCAGCATCTCCGCGAGGATCTCGAGCGCGATCTCGGCCGGCGTCTCCCCTCCGAGGTCGATCCCAACCGGGCCGTGAATACGGTCGGCGAGTGGGCCTAGCTTCTCCCGACGCTTCGCCTGCGTGCGGCGCGAGCCAAGGGCTCCAACGTAGAACGCTCCCCCTTCCAGGCCCGCGCGGAGCGCCGGAATGTCGAGCCGCTCTTCGTGGACGAGCGAGACGAGCGCAGTGTCCGGGGTCACGTCGATCTCGTCGGGCCAGGCGACGACGAGCTCGTCCGCGCTCGGGATGCGCTCTCGCGTGGCGAGGCCCGGACGGGCGTCGACGACCGTCGAGTGCCACCCGAGCGGCCGCGCGAGCGCGCACAGCGCTTCTGCGATATCGCCTGCGCCGACGGCGACGAGCCTCGGGGGCGGGGCGACCGTCTCGGCGAAGACCGAGCGATTGGTCTCCTCGACGAGACCGGTTCGGCCGCGCGCTGCGTCGTGCCAACGCTTCCCGACTCCTTCGCCGGCGACAACGACATAGCTTGTGCCGCGGTCGAGCGTCGGAGCACCAGAGAAGCGTTCGACGAAGACATCGATCTCGCCCCCGCACGGAAGGCCGATCGACCAAGCTTCTTCATCAGCGATCCCGTAGGAGACGACCGCTGCGGGCTCGCCGCCGATGACCGCCTTCGCGCGCTCGGCCACATCCGCTTCGACGCAGCCGCCCGACACCGAGCCGAAGAGGCTGCCGTCGGCCGAGACTGCGAGCTTCGATCCGAGCGGGCGAGGTGCGCTGCGGCGCGTGGCGACGACGGTCGCGAGAGCGACGTCCAGACCTGCGGCACGCCACTCCTCTGCTTTCGCAAGCACCTCGTCCATGACCAGAATGGTACGCACGATGGAGGATCCGCTCGAAGATCTGCTGCTGCGGGTCGACGCCGGCGAGCTCGGCGATCCGCTGCCCGTGCTCGCCTACGTCGCCGGTGCCTCAGTCGACATCGACGAGTTGGAACTGAACGGCGCCCGCCGGCGCGCCTTGCTCCTCGTTGCTGCCGGGGGTGACCCGCACCGCGAGCTCGATGTGGACGACCGCGCCGTCAAGTCGATCGCTGCCGATCTGTTCAGCGCCGAACGGCGAGCTCAGCTCGCGCGCGGCATCGACGCACTCGCGTTGCGTGTGCGCGAGCTGCCGACGGCGCGCGAAGGAGCCTTGTTCCTCGCCGGTGACGTCGATCTCGCATGGCGGCTCTACACCCTCGGGCTGCTGGCTGAGGAGTTGGGGGCTTGAGCCCCGCGGTGCGGGTTGCGAAGCGCGCCGGCATCGAGTATCGGCTGCACGAGTACGAGGGGGCGAAGGTCGGCGGCGGCGACTACGCCGTCGCGGTCGCCGCCGCCCTGAACGAGTCGCCTGCGCGGCTCTATAAGACGCTCGTCGCTTGGGTTGGCGACGGGCTCGAGCTCTTTGTCGTGCCGGCCAACACGCAGCTCGACCTCCGGGCGGTGGGGAAGCGCGTGGCGCTCGCCGATCGTGCCGCGGCAGAGCGCGCGACCGGCTACGTCAGCGGCGGGATCAGCCCGCTCGGAGGGCGCAAGCGGCTGCCGACGACTATCGACTCATCTGCTCTCGACTGGGAGACGGTGTTCGTGAGCGCGGGCCGCCGTGGTCTGCAGATCGAGCTCGCCCCGGGCGACCTCGTGCGCTTGACCGACGCGCGGGTCGCAGCGATCTCGAGGGTCTAGGTCCCCCACCAGAAGCTCGCGGCGATCACGACGTAGAAGCCGACGAGAACCGCGCCCTCTTCCCAGGTCGATTCCCCGTCGTTCACGATCAGTGCCCCGAGGATCGAGGAGATCAAGAGCACGAGTGCGAGCAGGGTCGGGAAGACGAGGGTGAGGTGCGTCGCGAAGAGGAGCGACACCAGAACGAGGACCGGGGTGAGTGCGAGCGCCACCTGAAGCGACGAATTGAGAATCACTGAGATGGCGAAGTCGGCACGATTGCGTGCGGCCAGTTGCACGCCGACGACGTTTTCGACCGCGTTTCCTGCGATGGCGACGATGACGAGCCCCGCGAACTCCTCGCTCATGTGCAGCGTGTGGATCGCAGGGGTCAGCGCCGACACGAACCAGTCGGACGCCACGGCTGCCGCGACGGCGGCGGTGAGGAGAACGCCGCCCGTGAGCAGCGGTGACCATCGCGCCGGCGTGTGCTCCTCACCGGGGGTGGCGCGTAGGAACGAGGGGAGTGTCAGGACGAAGAGCGTCAGGAGCACCGCCGCGCAGATCAGCGACAGCGCGTGCGTGTGCGCTGCCGCCGGGGCGTGAAATGCGTGCGCGAGTGATGGGATTGCCATCGTCGCGGCGGCGAGCACGGTCAGCATCGAGATCATGCGCGCCCGGTCGGAGCTGAACTTCTGGGGGCCGTTCTTCAAGCCCCCGACGACGAACGCGATTCCGAGCACGAGCACGCTGTTTGCGAGGATCGAGCCGACGAGCGCCGCCTGCACGACCTCGAAGAGCCCGCGATGAAGCGCGAAGAGCGCGATGAAGAGCTCCGGCAGGTTCCCGAGCGCCGACTGGACGACGCTCGCTCCACCCGAGCCGAGCCGCGCGCCGAGTTGCTCGGTCGCCGTACCGACCATTCGGGCGAGCCCCGCCAGCGCTGCCGCGGCGACGATGAAGGTCAGGACGTCACCGAGTTTCGCGAAATGGCACGTGGCGGCGGCGGCGACGAGCGCGGCGACGACCGCAATTTCGAGACGCTCCCGGCGAGTCACGCGCGCGAACGTACCAAGCGGCTACTCGGACGAGGGATGTGAACGCGTGCCGGCGCTGCCGAAACCGTTCGTGGCCCGGTCATCTCCCGAAGAAGAGGTTCAACGTCGTGCGGAGCGTCACTCTCGTCCTCCTCGTCCTGCTCACCGCCGCGCTTGCCTCCACCGCGAGCGCGTCGCAGCTGATCGATCGCAACGCCGGGGGCGTCAAGCTTGCAGTCAACGCCAAGGGCGAGGCAATGCTCACCTATACCGCAGGCGGGAAGCTCAAGCACGTCCTGGCCTGGGGGGGCGTGAACGCGATCGCACCAAGCGATGCTCGCGCCCAGGTGGCGCTCAAGCTCGACTACTCGGGCGGCTACGGGAAGTACCGGCGCGACTACTGGAAGACGTTCGGGACAGCCTGCGGCGCCTACGACGGCCCCGATCTCCACTGGGCGATCTCGGGCGTGCCGTCGTGCACGGCTCCGGACGGCTCCTACTGGGCGGTGCAGTCCTGGCAGCGCGCGCTCCCGAATTACGGGGCCGCACCGACCGCGACGCAGGCCGTGTGGGAGCTTCGGCTGTCGCACTGGACGAGCGGTCTCGCCACGCTCACCGTCGCCACGGACTGGGCGTGGCACCAGTGGGATCACCTCTTCGGCACGTTCAACTACAGCGGGAGCCCGGTCTACGGGTTCAAGTCGACGGTCGGCGGCGAGCCGCTCGACTCGTTCGGACGCAACATCTACGTCGACACGTTCGACTCGGCCTACGGGGCGGGCTGGAAACGCGAGAACAGCTTCCTCGCGCACACCGGGACGGGCGCCTTCTGCTACAGCGTCAACCCGCACGGCCCGCATCCCTCAGGCAAGGGCACGCGATACCGCGCAACGGTGATCGGGCCGGGCGTCACACCCGACATCTTCTGGGAGGGGCTTGCCCCCGGCGTCTACGACAAGTCGGCCGACGCAATCGCCAACGACAGCATCGTGCAGCTCGGCGACAAGCTCTGCCGGGCAAACTGAGAGCAGGCACGAGACGTTAGGCTCGGCGCCGTGGAGGAACTCGGCGCCGCGCAACGCGCGCTCTTCCGGCGGTGGCCGGCGGGAGTCTCGGTCGTCGTCGCCGAGGTCGACGGACGGCGTGCGGGGCTCACCGTCTCGTCGCTGACGTCGCTGTCACTCGAGCCACGGCTGATCGGAATCTCGATCGCGCTCGACGCGTCACTGCACGAGCTTCTGCGCGAGGCGGGGGAGTGGGCGGTCTCGGTGCTGTCCGGCGAGCAGGCCGAGCTTGCGCAGCATTTCGCACGCGGCGTGCCGCCGATCGCGCTCTGGAATGGAGTCGGAGTGCGGGAGGACGACCCGCGGTTGCTCACCGGTGCAGCCGGCTGGATCGTCGCGCGTACGGTCGATCAGATTCGCACGGGTGACCACACGTTCTTCGTCGGAGAGATCGAATCGCTCCAGGAAGGCCGCACCGACACGTCGCTTGCCTACGTGCACCGCGGCTACCGCGCGCTGTGATCGACGCCGTCATTTTCGACCTCGACGGCGTGATCGTGGATTCCGAGCAGGTTTGGGACGAGGTTCGCCAGGCATACACGAGCGAGGTCGGCGGGACGTTCACCGACGAAGCGACGCGCGCGATGATGGGCATGAGCTCGCCGGAGTGGTCGCGATACATGGCCGACGCTGTTGGAGTGCCCGGATCTCCCGAGGAGATCAACGCCGCGATCGTCGCACGAATGCTCGCTCGGTACGGCGAGGCTCCGCCTCTGATCCCGGGTGCTGTCGAGGCCGTGCGCCGGATCGCCGGCCGTTGGCCCGTCGCGATCGCGTCGTCATCGAACCCCGAGCTGATCGAGGTCGTGCTGCGCGCCGCAGGAATCGATTCGCTCTTCGTGGCAGCCGTGTCGTCGGAGGAGGTCGCGCGCGGAAAACCGGCCCCCGACGTCTACCTCGAGGCGGCGAGAAGGCTGAACGTCAGCCCCGCGAGCTGCGCTGCGGTCGAGGACTCGCACGCGGGGATTCGCTCGGCAAAGTCGGCCGGCATGCGCGTCGTGGCGGTACCGAACCCGCACTTCCCGCCTGATGCTGCAGCGCTCGAGCAGGCCGATGTGGTGCTCCGCTCGATCGCAGATCTCGAGGTCGGTTCGATCTGTTGAGCGACCGACCGGCTCAGGCGGCGCGGCCGAGGAGAACGCAGCCGTTGTGGCCGCCGAGCCCCATTGCGTTCGAGAGCGCCACCTCGACCTGTGACCGGCGCGCTTCGTTCGGGACGTAGTCGAGATCGCAGCCGGGATCGGGCTCGCGATAGTTGATCGTCGGCGGCAGCATGCCGTCGCGCAAGGCGAGCGCGCACATGATCGCTTCGATCGCGCCAGCCGCTCCGAAGGTGTGCCCCATCACCGACTTCGTCGATGACACGGCGATGTCGAAGGCGTGGGCGCCGAACACGTCTTTGATCGCTTTCGTCTCGGCGAGGTCGCCAAGCGGCGTCGACGTCCCGTGCGCGTTGATGTAACCGACGCTAGCCCGGTCGATTCCGGCGCGGTCGATCGCGACGGCCATCATGGACGCGACGCCCGTGGCGTCAGGCTCGGGCTGCGCGAGGTGGTGCGCGTCGTTCGATGCACCGTAGCCGAGCACCTCGGCATAGATCTCGGCGCCGCGGCGCTCGGCGCTCTCCCAGTCCTCGAGCAGCAGGGCTCCCGAGCCCTCCGACATCACGAAACCCGCCCGCGTCGCGTCGAACGGCCTCGATGCGAGCGCGGGATCGACGTCTTCGGCTACGAGCCCGCGCATGGCCGTGAAGCCGGCGAGGATCAGCGGCACGATGCACGACTCAGTTCCGCCCGCGAGGACAGCGTCGGCTGCGCCTCGCTTGATCATCTCTGCGGCCTCGCCGACAGCGTGCGAGCCGGTCGCGCAAGCCGAGACGACGGCGTAGTTCGGCCCCTTGAGCCCGAGCGAGATCGCGAGCTGGCCGGACACGGTGTCGACGAGCACGTTTGGCAGGAAGTTCGGCGAGACGCGGTCGGGGCCGCGCTCGCGCAGAACGTCGGCCTGCTCGACGATTCCGGGCACGCCGCCGATCGCGGAGCCGAAGATGACGCCGACGCGCGTCGGGTCGAAGCCGACGAGGCCGGCGTCGTCGAGCGCCTCCCGGCCGGCCGCGACGCCGAGGAGGACGTTGCGCTCGAGCTTGCGGGCTTCCTTGGCGGAGACGACCTGCGCGGCGTCGAATCCCTTCACCTCACCGGCGATGCGCACCGGTAGTCCGTCCGTGTCGAAGGTGGTGATCCAGCCGATCCCACTCGCGCCTGCGAGGGCGTTGCGCCAGGTCGACGCGGCGTCCAGCCCGAGGGGCGTGACTGCTCCCACGCCCGTGATCGCAACACGTTTCACGGCGCAACTTTAGAGATTGTTTGGACCGCCGAAAACCTGGGCAACACGTGGACAATGTGCGACGCTCGTTCCCGGCGTCGATCGACTCTCCGTCCGTCAGGGAGGTGACGTTTTGACATCCGCCGAGATCGAGACTCCGTCTGAGCGCAAGCCCGGCCTCGTTTTCTTCCACTCAGCCGTTTCCGGGCGGTGTCGTCGGGTCGAGGGCTACATCGCCCAGGTGCTCCAGCGCCGGCGCAACCACGAGACCTTCAAGTACTACGCCGTCGCGCGCGAAGAGCGGCCCGATCTCGTCGAGAAGTTCGGTGTCGTGCAGATGCCGACGCTCGTCGTCCTCGAGGACAAGCTCGTCCGTGCGCGCCTGGAAGCACCTCGTGGGTGTCGTGACATCGAGCGGTTTCTCGCTCCCTGGTTGCTGTAGCTCGGCGCCTCCGGTCTAGTCTTCGGCGCGATGCCCGCGCCGCTGATCCCGTTCCCGCCGATGGAGGCGGAGCTCATTCGCGAGCTCCCGGTCGGCGGCGGCTGGCAATACGAGCCGAAGTGGGACGGCTTCCGCGGCGTGATGGAGAACGCCGGCAAGGAGTTCGCGGTGTGGTCGCGGAAGGAACGGCCCCTGCTCCGCTATTTCCCCGAGCTCCGGCCGCTCGGCGAGCTGCTGCCGCCGCGCTCGGCGCTCGACGGCGAGATCGTCATCGCGCGCGACGGTGCGCTCGACTTCGACGCGATGCAGATGCGCCTCCATCCCGCCGAGTCGCGCATCAAGCGGCTCTCCGCCGAGACTCCCGCCGAGTTCATCGTCTTCGACGTGCTTGTCTGGGACGGCGAGGCGGTGTGGAAGTTGCCGCTCGAGGAGCGTCGAGCTCGCGTCGAAGCGCTGAGCGGATTCCGTATCTCGCCGGCGACGCGTGAGCTCGCCGAGGCGCGGGGTTGGCTCGCGCGGTTCGAGGCGCTCGGTCTCGACGGCGTGATCGCGAAACGACTCGGCGTCGCGTATCTGCCGGGCTCGCGCGACGGGATGGTGAAGGTGAAGGAGCACAAGGCGGCGGATTGCGTCGTTGTCGGCGTGCGCTGGAAGGGCGACCGCCGCGAGATCGCGACGCTGCTCCTCGGTCTATATCGCCCCGACGGCAAGCTCGACTACGTCGGATCGTGCGCCGTCGCGGCGGGTCTGCGTCAGGAGGTGGTCGAGCGCGTCTTGCCGCTTCTTGACGCGGGCTCGACGGCACGTTTCTCGGAGCCGAACCGGTGGGGCACGGGCGAGCTCGAGGAGAGCGCCGTGCGTCCTCAGATCGTGGTCGAGGTGCGCTACGACAAGGTGCAGGGCAATCGCTTCCGTCATGGAACGAGGTTCCTCCGCTGGCGTGAGGACAAGTCGGCGGTCGACTGCACGTGGCAGGAACTGCGGCCACCGCGCGATCCGAACGCGCCCGGCATCGAGGCCCTGCTCGGCACAGCGGGCGACTAGCGGTACTCCTCGGCGGAGAAGAGCTCCTCAACGGTCGCATCGAGTGCGCGGGCGATCGCGAGGGCGAGGGTCACCGAGGGCGTCGAACGGCTGAGCTCGATCGACCGGATGGTCTGCCGCGACGCGGAGACCGCGGCAGCGAGTTGCTCCTGCGACAGGAGACACTGGTATCTCCGCCAACGCATCGGCGTCACATCGACGTCGGCCACGAGTGTCATCGACGAAGCGTGCCCCCCGAACGCACCCACCGCAAGACGCCCTTCGCGCCACTTCCCCAAGGGACAGGCAAGCCGACCGATCGTCGGCTGCCGACGACGAGTGGCCTTGCCTGTCACGTCGAGACAGGCAAGCCCACTGGGCGGTGTCTGGCACCGGCTGTGTCCGTTCGAGGCGATGGGCGAGGTGTCTACGTCGGAGGCGGAAGGCTGCCGAGCCGGCTCGACAGCGAGGGTGGGCTCTTCCACATCCCGCGCATCGGGTCGCCGACGGCCGCGATTCGCGCGGGCATCGTCTGGAGCGTGAATTGCGCTGGATCCACCTCGGCTACCTCGTCCCAACGAAGCGGAGCAGAGACGCGCGCGTCGGCAGTCGGCCGCACCGAGTAGGCCGAGGCGATCGTTCGGTCGCGGGCATTCTGGCCGTAGTCGACGAACACACCAACGCGGTCGGCGACGCGCCAGGTGGTCGTCGCGACCGACTGGTCGCCCAGCCGCCGCTCCACCTCAACGGCAACCGACTTCGCGAACAGCCGTACCTCCGGGAACGAGAGCTCCGGCCTGATCGGGGCGAGAATGTGAAGCCCGGTCGCGCCGGATGTCTTCGGATAGGAGCGCAGGCCAAGCTCGTCCAGCACGTCGCGCACGACGAGGGCGATCTCGCGAACGAACGGCCACTGACCATCACTCGTCGGGTCGAGGTCGATCAGCACGTAGTCCGGCTTCTCGATCTCGGGTACCCGCGAGTGCCATGTGTGCAGCTCGATACAGCCAAGGTTCGCGACCCACGCAAGCGCCGCGGCGTTGTCGACGATCGCAAACACCGTCGAGTGACCGCTCGGGAACCGGACGAGCACGTCGTCCACGTAGTCCGGATGGTTCGCGGGAACGCGCTTCTGGTGGAAGAAGTCCGCCTGAACGCCGTTCGGAAAGCGTTTCATGTGGAACGGCCGGCGACGAAGATGAGGGAGTGCGAGCTCTGCGATCCCGGCGTAGAAGGCGACGAGGTCGCCCTTCGTCAGACCGGGCACCGGGAAGAACAGCTTCTCGGCGTTCGTGATCGGGACTTCGTGGCGGCCGAGGCGCATACTCGGAGTATCGTGATGGCGTGCTGGAAGGTCACGAGATGAAGAACGCGACGCTCGAGCCGCTCGACGACTACATCGTGCTGGACCCGCTCGACGAGTCCGAGTTGCCAAGCGGGCTGATCGTCCCCGCGAACGAGGCCACGCAGGTGCGAAGCGGGATCGTTGCGGCCGTCGGACCTGACGTCACCGCAATCGAGCCCGGCGACAAGGTTCTCTTCGCCAGGGACGCCGGCTTCGACGTGCGACTCGCGCGCTCCTCGCATCGTGTGCGTGTCTTGCGGCGCGAAGACCTCATCGCACGCATCCACGACTAAAGCCGCGCGCCGGGTACCCTTTCGCCCGATCGGAGGGGTGGCAGAGCGGTCGAATGCGGCGGTCTCGAAAACCGTTATCCGTCGTTAGGCGGATCGAGGGTTCAAATCCCTCCCCCTCCGCTTGGTAGAGCCGAAACCTGCATGGTTGAGCGGGAATCGGCCCTGCCGCGCATCCTGGTGCCGGGTTGGCCGGTCTCCGTTGAAGACCGGCGGAGACCGCCTGATTCGGGACGCGACTGGCGCGCAACTGGCGCGCACCAGGGCAGGCGAGAGGTCAGTCGAAACGAGCGAATCCGGTACCGAGGAGGTACGCGACGATGAGACCAGTGAAAAGCAAGGAGCTGATCGGCCAGTCCGGCGACTTGTTCCCTGCCTCGCCGTCTTGCGAATGGGGAACCGCTACGTCCCTGTCCGACGACGGGACGGTCGGCGACGCCTTCGCGGTGATCGGCCCTGACCACCCCGACTACCGGGAGTGGTCGTATTGCCTGAGCGACAACACGGAGGCGCGATGATCACACCCGAAGAAGTTGCGCTGAGCCGCAGGCTCGGCGACGTGTTCCTGCACGCCACCGTCGAGGAGTTACCGCCCGACGAGCGCCCCCTGTTCGTGCGAGCCTTCGAAAAGCCCGTAGCTTCGACCGGCTGCCGCTCCGGTACCGCGAAGGATCGTCGAGCTGGAGGCTCTCGCTGCCGCGAGACGTTCTGACGGGAGGCCGTAAACCGCCCCGGTCGGTGATGTCGTTCGCCGACCAGGGGTTTTCGCGGCGACGCGCCGATACTACGAGCGCAATGAAGGTCATCGAGGACAAACTGCTTACGGTTTCCGATGTGGGGCGTCGTCTGCTGATCTCGCCGCGATAAAGGAGATGTCCGATGGTGAAAATCGAAGCGACGCATACCTTCGCGACGGACACACGCGGGGTGCCGCCCGCCCCACAGGCCACACTCGCGATGGCCGAGAACTACCACGATGACGTTCGGCACCAGCTCGCCGACGGCGGCGCCCATTCCCGCTTCTTCGATGGTGCCGCGCTGGTGGCGGAGCTGGCTGAGGCGAACGTCGAGCTTGCGCATCTAAGGTCCGTCGTGGACCCTGCGCGCGCCCGCGCAGGCGCCCTCTGCGCCCGCTCCGAGACCCGGCGCCGGGCAGGTTGACGACGCGACCTACGCGGCCTTTGCGTCCTCCACTTGAACGCGGTCCACCACGGAGGGTCCAGCAACACCCAGATTGTCCGGCGAAGCACGGCCGGGCGTTGCTGCTGAACTGGTCGAGGGCCGCCGCGGTGCTCTCGTTGATGGACGACTACGCCGGGGTGAACGGCGGGCTCGCCGAGGACGGTGTCCCGCGCCCGTTCACGAAGCTGTACGTGACGGTGCTCAACTCGGAACTGATCGCCGACCGCGTCTGGCGGACCCGCACTCAGCTCGAACTCGCCGTCGTCAAGTACTTCGGCTGGTACAACGCCGCCCGATTGCACGAATCACTCGGCGACATCCCACCGCTCGAATACGAGCAGCATCATCATCACCGAGAACCAATTACGCTCGTTGGACCGACCGTGTGACCCACCAAACCCGGTCCCCGTCAAACCCCGTCCGGCTCAAAGCATCTGGCCCCGGGCAGTGTGGAGTGCGGGTAGTCCGGCGCGGACTGAGGCGAGCGTTCTAGGACTCGGCGCTGTTGCTTTTGCGGGGAGTTGGGCGTCGACCAGACTCCGCAGGGCAGGGTGGAGCCGTGCGAGGAGATCCGCCGCGTCGTCGAGCGGTGGCTGGCCGCGAGCGCCGAAGGGGACGCCGACTCTGACGATCCGCTGCGCGTTCGCACGGCTGACGCCGAGCACCGCCTCAACCGGATCCGCGCGGCCGCCCTCGCTGAGATCGTTCGCTGCTCCGCTCAGACTCCGGTAGTCAGCAGAGCCCTGTGCGATCGGTTGCAGCGCTCGACTGCGTCCCCTATCATCATTGCGTCCCCTGGTCTCTGCGGCGAGGGGACGTCAAAGGAAGGGGAGAACATGAGGCAAACACGCGCGCTGATCGCGGCGTCGGTTGTCGTGGGAGCGCTTTCGGTGGTCGGAACTGCGGCCGCCGACAGCAACCCGTACCCGCACGACTTCATGCAGAACAACATGGGCTATTGCGCCCCGTACCTCGCGCACCTGACGCTGCCGGACGGAAGCCCGGTGCGGCCGTTCATCAACCACACGGTGCAGGCGTTGACAGCCGGAGACCAGTCGTGGCTCGGATACGACAACTACGGTGACTTTGCGAGCAGCAAGGCGCAGAGCACCACCGACACCCAGTGCATCCAGCGCACGTTCTAATAAGGAGGAAGCAGATGAAGAAGGTATTCGCAGTCCTCGTCGCCGCGGCAGCAGTCTTCGCAACGGCGGTCACCGCGACCGCGGCGAAGCCCGGTCCGGGTCCGATCGCGACACCCGCGAGCGTCTGCCGGACGCTGTCGGCCTGGGGCGCTTACTCGTCGTTCAGCTCCTGCATGTCGACGATCAACCAGGACGTCCGGAGCTACACGAACACGGACGACGCCGGAAACGTAATCAACCTCGACCAGCGCTGCAGCCAACTCGAGCAGGGCTTCACCGATCCGACCGGCCAGACGTTCCCGGGGATCACCTATCCGTTCTACTTCGGCGAACCTGACGGGTTCCCGCTCACGCAGTTCACAGCCGCAAACCACCACCAGTGTGAACTGACGCTCTACGCGTACCACTTCGCGTTCGGCGGATAAGCGCGCCATTAACGACGGGGCACCGGCCGCAAGCATGCGGCGCGGCCGGTGCCCGTCTCGCGACAAACCCGCGGCAACCGAACCGGGTGGGGGCGGGGTCAATAGCTTCAGACGCCGAACGGCTCGTATACGAGTTCCTGGTTGTCTAGAAGACAGCAGCGAACGAGGGCCTTCTAGCGGCGCGGCGCTCGGCGTCGTAACGTGAGCGAGGGTAGTTCGGCGGTGAAGCACCACTCGTCAGATAAACCGACTGGCCGGTTTTATCTTCAGCCCGACGTTCGGAAGACGCCGCGCCTTGAACCGAGAGTCAGTTCTGCAGGAAGAGTTCGGCTGGAGCAACTACTAGACTCGCAAACTGCTGCCAGCCTGACGACCCTGGATCCGTCCCCGAGGCAGCGGAGAAGCTGAAGGGTGCGGGAACTGCCGCTAACGAGGCGACACTTGGGCGCGGTGCAGCGGTTTTCGCGGGCAGGACCGCGTTCCGTCTGAGGGGATGAGGAGGAGGCGCGCGCGATGCTGTCCGCGAGTTCACGCAGCGCGTGCTGCATGGTCGTGATCGTCTCGTTCCGGTCGCTCAACGCGGTCTCGCGCCGGCCATCTCGGCTCTTTTCACGGAGAGTTCCGCCGTGAGTCGACTCGATCTCGTCGGTGTCACGCGACCGCGCCGCCTCAGCCTCGACGACGATCGCACGCAGCGATCCGAGTTGGGCGTTGAGTCCCTCGCTGAGGGACGTCGCCAGCAGGTCGAAGTCGGATGTGGTGGGACCGTCGCGCGGCTCGGCGGGCTCGGCGTGCACGAGGGACAGGACGTGCTCCCCGCGGCTCGTCGGCTGCCTGAACCGCTTCGCCCGCCGGTTCCGCCACTGCAGTCGAAGAAACGCTGCTTTCGTTCTTCGGCACCAATTCGCTCTCCAGTCCGGCAGCGATCGCCGTCTTCGCGACCACGACGCAGTCAATCCGTTCGCCGAGCAGCAAGCGAAGCGCGAGCAGGCGTGCGTCCGTCGGCTCGGCGACCGCGGCGACGATCGTGCCGTCTTCGCTCACCTGGATGGGCAAGGCCTCGAGCCTCGCTGCTTCCTCCCCTGCACGAGCCTGTCTCGCCGCCTGCGCGTCGTGCTTCTGAATCGGATGACCGGCTTCTCTGATCGCCGCCGAGGTCGCCGAGCTGTTCTGTGTGCCGGAGCGGTGGGTGCGCGATCCCACCCGCTCGGGGCTGGTCCCGTCTGTCCGCCTCGGGGCTTATCTCCGCGACTGTAGACGGGCCGACGACGTGAAGATCGTGAACGACTACCTGGCGCACGCACTTGCGCGCACACTGGCGCGCAGTGGTGCCTAGCCCTGCGTCAGAGCCGAAACGGTTCGGCCTCGAAAACCGTTATCCGTCGTTAGGCGGATCGAGGGTTCAAATCCCTCCCCCTCCGCTCTTTCGAGCTGACGCGTATGAGCCGGAGCCCGCGATTCGACGCGGGCCCCGGCTCTTTGGTCTTGCTCGAATGAGGAGTGTCAGCTCGGCGAGGAAGCGCCGCTGTGCTCGAGGCCGTCCGCAAGCTCCCGCAGCTTCCGCTGCGTGGAGGAGAGCGCCTCGTTCCGGCCCGCCAGCTCGGCGTTCCGCTCGGTGAGCTCGGCCGTGCGACCCTCGACTTCGGCTTTGAGCCGCGCGATCTCGACACCGTCGCGCGCACGTGCCGCCTCTGCCTCGAGGACGATCGCACGCAGTGATCCGAGCTGTGCGCTGAGACCATCGCTCAGCGTCTTCGCAACTTCGTCGAAGTTCGACGAGGCCGGCTCGCCGGCCGGCTGGACGGCTTCGGGAGTGACGAGGGAAAGCCCTTGCTCGTGCTGCTCGTGCTGCTCGTGCTGCTCGTGCTGCCCCTGCACTTGCACCTGGGGCGGCTCCTCGTGCTGATTCTCGTCCGCCACCGTAACCGCCTCGGCTACCGGCTCCGCCGGCGCCCCCGGAGGGGTGATTCCGTTCCTCGGCAGCAACTCGCTCCGCAGCCCGGCATCGATCGCCGTCTTCGCGACCACGACGCAATCGATCCGGTCGCCAAGGAGCGTGCGGAGGGCAAGCAGTCGTGCGTCTGTCGGCTCGGCGAGTGCGACGACGATTGCACCGTCCGCGCTGACCTGCATCGGCAGTGCCTCGAGCCTGGTTGCCTCTTCACGAGACATCCTGCTCAACGCTTCGCCGTCGAACGAGATTGCCGAACGCTCGACGTAGCGGAGGTGCCACTGCTCGGCAAGAATCTTCGCCAGGTCGTCTTCGCTCGCCCAGCCCATGCGCACGACGACTTCGCCCAGCCGCTCTCCTGTATCCGCGCCAATGCGCAACGCCTCTTCCAGACGCTCGCTGTCGAGGAATCCGGCCTCGATCAGAAGCGTCCCCAGGGCGGTCCGAATCCCTGTTTCGCTCGTATTTTCCATCACCGCTTCGTTCATCGTGGTTGCCCCTTCTGATCGAGATTGCGAAGGTTGTCGGCAGAATCGCTCCATTCCTTGAGAGTCGATGCAAAGGGCTGCGCTTGGCCGTGCTGGGCGCGGCTACCCTTGCGACCGGGTGGCGAAGCTTCCGCCGGGAAACCGGCGCCGGCGCCCGAACCCGAAAAACGGAGAGGTGTCCGAGCGGTCTAAGGAGCGCGACTGGAAATCGCGTATGTGCCGAAAGGTGCATCGAGGGTTCAAATCCCTCTCTCTCCGCTGCCCCGAAAGCCCGCGAGAGCGCGGGCTTTCGCGTGCCAGGGGCTGCCGGTACGATGCGCGCGCCCGGAGAAGTGGCCGAGTGGCTGAAGGCGGCGCCCTGCTAAGGCGTTAGGTGGGGAAATCCCTGCCTCGAGGGTTCGAATCCCTCCTTCTCCGTCTGACGCGAGCCGCCCGAGGAAGCCGAATATCACCCTTCTGGATGATGCGCGGGCAGGGCCGGCGGCTGCAGGATGTGCGTGCCGGCTCCCCCTGATAACCGGTGACCGACTGCGGCGAGCCCGCCCCTCCCCCGGGCGGGTTTCGCACTTTCAGGGCCTGTCTAGCTAGGAGTGCGTGGAGCTCGCGACGAACGCCGCAACGTCCTGGATCTGCTTCGGGCTCAGTGATCCTTTGAACGCCGGCATCGGGCCCCCGCCGACCTCGACCTGATGTGCGACGCGCGCGGCGTCCGGCTTCAGGTTGTCGAGGTTCGGGCCGACGTTGCCGGTCGATCCGGCCGCTTTCAGCGTGTGGCAGCCGCCGCAGCCGGCCGAGGCGAACACCTGCTTGCCTGCGACGGGGTCGCCCTGCGCGCCGGTCGTTGCGGTCGTCGTCGGGGTCGACGTCGTCTGACCAGGCAGAGAGCTTGACTGCGTCGCGGTCCGGGCCGGATTGCCGCCGTTTGCGTCCGGCTCCTTCTTCTCGACCCCGAACACGATCACCGCCGAGATCATCGCGACGAAGAAGAGAGCCGAGAGTGCGACGAACCAGCCGACATGCGTGCCGGGAAAGTTTGGCTTGCGCGCCGGCAGGATGAATGAGCACACCAGCGCGAAGACGATGAAGGCCACGCCGATTGCGCCGAGTCCGATCTTGTTGCCGCTCGAAAGGCCGGCGACGACGAGCGCGTCAGAGAGCATCGGGGCCGGAACCTATCGGATTTGGGCGCGGGGCCTAGGAAACTGCCGCGTCGCCGGGCCCGGCTTCTTCGACACCGGTCTCGGGCGGGCCGACCGGCACGGGCCGGGCAGGTCGCAGGTAGAGCAGTTCGTAGAGCGAGGCGGCGATCACGGCGCCGGCGCACGGCCCGATGTACCACACCCAGAAGTGGGCCCAGTGGGAGCCGACGAGTTGCGGCCCGAACGCGCGGGCAGGATTCATGGCGGCACCCGTGAGCCCGTAGCCCATCAGCACGTCGAAGGCGATCGTGAAACCAATCGCCAGCCCGGCGATCTGCTGGAACGTGCCGCGCGGGTCGACCGCTGTCGCGAAGATCACCCAGACGAGGAAGAAGGTGAGCACCGCCTCGACGACCACGGCGGGACCGGAGCCGATGCCGGAGCCGAGGGCTGGCACACCAAGGTGTGCCAAGCTCTCCGGCCTGCTCGGCAGCACCCATTTGACGAGGACCGCTGCGAGTGCTGCGCCGCCGAACTGCATTAGCCAGTACCAGGCGGCGAGTGCCGGCGCGATCCGCTTCGTGACGAGGAACCCGAGTGTCACCGCCGGGTTGAAGAACCCGCCGGAGATGAAGCCGAACGCCGAGACCATCACGGCGATCACGAGCCCGTTCGCCAGCGCGAGATCCGTTGGCTGCGACGCGAACGCCGCACCGCCGCCTGCGATGAAGATCAGCGCGAACGTGCCGATGAGCTCGGCAACGCCACGGCGCAGGTAGTCGCGCTCCATCACGACCGTAAGACTAGGTCCGCGGTCGGACAGACCGTCGCGTGCAGGGTCAGATCATGAACGCGCCGTTGTTGTGATCGATTGCCTGCCCGGTAACCCCGACCGCGTCGTCGGAAAGCAGCCAGGCGACGGTCCCGGCGATTTCCTCGGGCTCGCTCATGCGCCGGAGAGGCACCTCGTGCATCGCCACCTCGAACGCCTCCTCGCGCGTCAGCCCGTCAAACGCCGCGAGCCCTTGCCAGGCCATATCGGTGTTCACCCAGCCCGGGCAGATCGCATTCACCTGGATCCGGCGCGGCGCTAGCTCCGCTGCCAGCGAGCGGGTGAGGCCGAGCAGCCCCGCCTTCGACGCGCAGTACGCCGTGTAGCCAGCAACCCCAATGCGCGCGAGGATCGACGACGTGACGACGATGCGGCCGCCGTCGAGCAGACGCGGCTCGGCCGCCCGTGCGCACCAGTAGGACCCGTTGAGGTTCGTCTCGATGATGTCGTCCCACCGGTCGCCGTCGCCGGGCGTGTTCGGGCCGCCGACGCCGGCGTTCGCGACAAGCGCGTCGAGCGGCTCGTCGAACGCGGCGAAGACCGCTTGGCGATCGCGGATGTCGACCGAGCGCGTCGTCGCGCCCGAAACGACGTCTCGCAGTCGGGACTCGTCGCGGGCGAGCAGCGTCAGCCGCGCCCCCTCGTCTGCAAGACGCTGCGCGATCGAGCGGCCGATGCCGGTGCCGGCGCCTGTGACAACGACGTGTTTGCCCTCGAGTCGCCTCACCCGGGCGAGTCTATGGCCGCCGCCCGCAGCGACGATCGCTCAGATGATTGAGAGCCACGCGTCAAGCACGCGCTGTTCCTTCGCCGGATCCAGGCCGGCCGGCGTTTCCTGCGGCGAATCGCCGCTCTGCACCCACGCGAGCGTGTCGCGCACGGTTTCCTCGAGCGGCCGGTGACGGAGGCCCTCGGCGCTCGCACGCGCGACTGGTGTCTGCTGCATCGAACGGTAAGCCGGGTCGCTGAGCCAGAGCGGCAGCTCCATCCACTCGCCGACCTCGCTCTCGACGAGGAACTGCGAGTCGACCCAGATGATCGTCGCGTCCGAGGCCGCGACGCGGCGACACGTCTCGATCACGTTGCCGATCGTCGACGGCGGCGCGACTGCGTTGAACGTGCCCGTAAGCGAGCGTTCGGCTGCCACGACGATCCATTCCGCCAGGTCGCGCACGTCGATCACCTGCGCCGGGGTCTCGGCCGGAGCGGGAGCGAGGACGCGGCCGCCGCGGGCAAGCCGCTCCGGCCAGTAGGTGAAGCGTCCGGTCGGGTCCCACGGCCCGACGATCAGCCCGGGGCGCGGAATGAACGCGTCCGGGTGGCGCTCGCGGACAACGTTCTCGCAGAGGGCCTTCAATGCGCCGTAGGCCTCGCTGCGAGCATTCTCGGTCTCCTCGGCCAGTTGCGCCACGGGCGCGTCCTCGCTTGCCGGCGAAGACAGGTCGGCGTAGACCGAGACCGAGGAGACGAACGTGTACTGGCCGACCTCGCCGAGCGCATCGAGCGTCGCGCGCACGATGCGCGGGACGTAGCCGCTCGTGTCGACGACCGCGTCGAACGCGCGGCCGTCGAGCGCGCCGAGATCACCGTCACGGTCACCCCGCAGCTTCTCGACACCAGGAAAGAGCTCCGGGCGCGTCTGGCCGCGGTTGAAGATCGAGATCTCGTGGCGGTGTCGGAGCGCCGCTTCCACGACGGCGCGGCCAAGGAACTGCGTTCCGCCGAGGACGAGGATGCGCATGTAGCGGAAACCCTAGAGACGTGCCCGGAGTTCCCCCTTTCGGGGATCGTGCGGCCCGGTCTCCCGGCCGACGATATGTAGGTGGGGGTACCTGTCTACCAGGGGCATTTCGACGTGCCGGCTGCCGAACGGCTTCTCTGGCGCGCCGGCTTCGGTCCCCGGCCCGGTGAGGCGGAGGCGCTCGCGAAGCTGGGGCTCGCGAAGGCCGTCGGCTCGCTCGTCCGTCCCGGTGCGGAGCACCTCGTCGGCCCCGTGCCGCATGACGCGAAGGGCCGTCGCCTTGCGCCGGCCGACGCGTGGGGCCACGACCATTGCTGGTGGCTTGATCGCATGGTGCGAACCTCGCGCCCCCTCGTCGAGCGGATGACGCTCGTCTGGCACGACTGGTTCGCCACCTCGAACTCCGGCGTCGGCGACCAGGGGCTGATGCTGCACCAGAACGAGCTCTTCCGCGATCACGGCCTCGGCTCGTTCGAGCAGTTGCTGCTCGCAGTGACGCGAGACCCGGCGATGCTCCTTTGGCTGAACGGGACGCAGAACACGAAGGACGCACCGAACGAGAACTACGCGCGCGAGATGATGGAGCTGTTCACGCTCGGCGCCGACCGCGGGGCGTACACCGAGCGCGACGTGCGTGAGCAGGCGCGTTCCCTGACCGGCTTCACGAACAGGTGGAAAGCCGGGCGTGGCGACTACGACTTTCACTTCGATGCCAGCCGCCACGATGCGGGGAGGAAGCGCGTCTTCCATACCGTTGGTCGGTTCGAGTGGCAGGCCGCCTGCCGGCTCTGCGTCAAGCAACCTCTGCATGCGTCCTTCTTCGTACGCAAGCTCTGGAGCTACTTCATTCCCACGCAGCCGACGCACGCGACCGAGGCCGCGCTCGAGCGTCTCTACCGGGAAGGCAACGAGGTTCGCCCGGTCGTCCAGGCGATCCTGCAGCATCCGACGCTCTACGACGGGCCGCGGATGGTGAAGCCGCCGATCGTGCACCTCGCCGGCCTCCTGCGCCGGCTCGACGCAGGGATCACGACGACCGACTGGGCATGGATCGGGCAGGTCTCCGGCCAGCAGCTCTTCTATCCGCCGAACGTCGCCGGCTGGGACGACACGCGCTGGCTCGACACCGCCACCTATCGCGGCCGCTGGATCGGCGTACAACGAATCCTCGAGGATCGCAAGCTCGATCCGGGTCACCCGCCTGCACACCAGCCGGGTGATGCAAAGGGCGTGCTCGACAAGGCTCTCGCGTTCTGGAAGAAGCCCCCGCTTTCGCCCGGGACCCACGCCGCGCTCCTGCACTTCGCGCACGTCGCGCTCGCCGATGCGGGCAAAGCGCAATGGAAACGCCAGCAATACCCGGTGCTCGTCGAGAACGCACTGCGCCAGCTGATCGCCGTCTCGCCGGATCTGCAGACCTCGTGAGGAGATCCGTCAGATGAGTCAGTTCTCGTGTGACGAGTGCTCCCGCGCCGATGCGCTCCGTGCGGTCGCCGGCCGCGGGCTTCCGGCGATCGAGCCCGGGATGCCGACCCCTGCCGGCACCGGTCTGTCGCGGCGAAACTTCGTCACCCGCTCGCTGGGACTCGCGTTGTCGGTCTACGGCGTCGGGCGGCTGAACCTCTTCGACGACGGCATCGCTGCGGCGGCGAGCGGGCCGCAGTCGCCCGTGCTCGTCACCGTCTTCCTGCAGGGCGGCGCCGACTCGCTCTCGCTGCTCTATCCGGAAGGCGACCCGCTGTACCGCACGTTCCGGACCCAGCTCGCAGTCAGCGGAGGTACGCCGTTCGCGGAGGACAATCGCTTGAGTTGGAACCCTGCGCTGTCGCCGCTCGCGCAGCTGCACGGCGAAGGGAAGGTCACGGTGATGCCGGCGATCGGCTACGACCATCCTGACCAGTCGCACTTCACCTCACGTCACTTCTGGGAGGTCGGCGCAACCGACACCTCGCTCCTGTCCGGTTGGATGGGCCGCTACCTCGACGCGGTGGGCACTCTCGACAATCCGTTGCAAGGGCTGTCTCTCACGGGCTCGCTGCAGCCGACGCTCGCAACCACCCGGGTGCCCGTGGCTGCAATCGATGGTCCCGACCAGTACGGCTTCTCGGTGCCGGGCGTCTGGGGTGAGGTCGAGAATCGCATGCTCGACGCGATCGGCACGCTCGGCCGGGTTGCGACGCGCGATCCGGCGCTGCGCACCGCGACGAGCGTCACCGCGCACGCCGACCGTCTCCGGCGGCAGCTGACGCCGTTTGCGAGCAAGACGGCGGTTGTTCCCGCCGTCCCGTATCCGACCGACGACTCCTTCCCGAAGCAGCTGCAAGGCCTCGCGGCGATGATCGCCGCAGGCCTGCCGCTCCGCTGTGTGGCCCTCGAGGCGGCCGGAGAGTACGACACTCACGCCGCGCAGGCGAGTGCCCTGACGCCCGCGCTCACGACGACCGCCGCTTCGCTCTTTGCGTTCCAGCGCGACCTCGAGGCGCGCGGTGTCGCCGATCGCGTACTGACTCTCGTGTGGACCGAGTTTGGCCGCCGGGCGAAGGAAAACGGCTCAGGCGGGACCGACCACGGCGCAGCCGGAGCCGCGTTCCTGATCGGCACACGCGCCGCGGGCACGCAGGTCGGGGAGTTCCCGGGTCTCGCGTCGGGGCTCGACGCCGACGGCAACGTCCGTGCGACGTCCGACTTTCGCGGCGTCTACGCGTCTCTTCTCGAGCAGTGGCTCGACTTCGATGCGGCGCGCGTGATCCCGGGCGCGAAGAAGTTCAGCCGCCCGACGCTCGTCAAGTGAAGGCGCTCATCCTGCTCGCGACCGCCCTCACCGGCCTTGCCATCGGGGGCTCTGCCCCGTCACGGGTACAGGTTGTCGCGAAGGAGTACTCCTTCAGCCTCTCGCGGACGCACCTGACTGCGGGCCAGGCGACGATCGAACTCGCGAACTTCGGCCAGGATCTTCACGACCTGCGACTCAGGCGCGTTGGTTCTCGTCACATCGCCGGGGTGGGCGCCGTGGCCCCCGGCAAGCGAGTCGACGTGTCCCTGAAGCTCCTTCCGGGGCGATACTCGCTGTGGTGCTCCGTCGCCAATCACCGGGCGCTCGGCATGCGCGCGACATTGATCGTCGCGCGCTGACCTACGACGACGTCGGTGATGCGGCCGGCGAAGCGGTCGTGTACCTGCACGGCGGGGGCGACTCGCGCCTCTCGCGCCACCCCGACGACAGGATCGCTCGCGAGCTCGGTGTGCGGCTCGTTGCTGTCGATCGTTGCGGCCTGCCCGTCGTCGGACGCACGATGAAGTCGTGGGCTGACGAGGTCCTCGAGCTGCTCGATTCGCTTGCGATCGAACGCTTCGGCGTGATCGGCTGGTCGGCCGGAGGGCCGCACGCGCTCGCGCTCGCCGCCGCGGCGCAGGAGCGTGTCTCGCGCGTCGCGCTCGTGGCATCGATGCCGCCGCACGACGGCGTCCGCGTGTTGCCCCGCGATGTGCAGCGCGTCATGCTCCTGGCGCGGCGCATGCCGCGCGTCGCGCGGCACGTGCTCGAGACGTGGGGGCGACGGCCGCCGCCCTCGACGGGTGACCCGGTGACCGACGAGGCCTACGCACGCGGGCGCGCCGAATCGTTTCGCGGCGGCGGTGTCTGGCTCGCGCACGAGCTCGCATACCTCGGGCGACCGTGGGGCTTCGAGCTCTCCGACGTGCATGCCCCCGTGACACTCTGGTGGGGCGAACGCGATCGCGTGTGCCCGCCGGTGATCGCCGAGGAATACGCCCGCCGGCTGCCGCAGACGACGCTGCGCCTGGTCGACGACACGCACCAGCTGCTCTTCAGCCGCTGGCGCGAGATACTCGCCGACGTGTCACGGCCGGTGCGGCGGCCGTAGCGCCGCGAACTCGTCGGTCACCTCGAGCCGGTCGGCGGCGAAACGGAAAAGGGCCGCCGGGCGCCCGCCGGCTGCACCCGACGGACGGTGACCCTCGACGCGTTCCAGCACGCGGCGGCGAACGAGCACGCGCTGCAGATTCGTGGCCGAGACGTCGTGCCCGAGGGCAGCGACGTAGATCTCGCGGAGCTCCGAGATCGTGAAGGTCGCCGGCGCGAGCGCGAAACCGACGTTCGTGTACGACAACTTTGCGCGCAGGCGCGTACGTGCTGCTGCGACGAGGTCACGGTGCTGGCTCGCCGCGTCGACCTCGCGCCAATCGTCGCCGAGGGAGGTGTCACCGGAGACGAGGCCGAGATAGGCCGTCGCGACCGCCCCGTCCGGCAGCACTCTCGTCTCGAGCTGCTCGACGTGTGCGAGGGCCGACACGTCGAGTGCGCGTGCGAGCGCCGGTTCGAGTTGCTCCCCGGCGCGTAGCGCCGCGGTTCCGGTGCGTGCTTCGAGGCGTCCGTCACGAACGCGCAGCACGACACCGATGACGGTGTGCGAAGTAGAATCGACCACGGTTTTCGTCCCACAGTCTAAAACCTCGGAGTGTGCCGTGAAGAACGCGATTCCCGTTGCCGTGCTGGTCGTCGTGCTCGCTCTCGTCGCGAGCGGGTGCGGTGCGAAGAAGCAAGCGGCCGGGACGACCACGGCCGCGCCGACCACGACCGCCGCGGCGAGCGGCTTCAAGGTCGGCCTCGTCACCGACCTCGGCGGCCTGAACGACCGCGGCTTCAACCACCTCGCCTACGTCGGACTGAAGAGGGCCGCGACCGATTTCGGAGTGGGGAACCGGGTCGTTCAGTCCGCCTCGCCTGCCGACTACATCCCGAACCTGAGCTCGCTCGCCCGGCAGGGCTACAACCTCGTGATCGGGGTCGGCTTCACCGAGATCCAGGCGATGGCGACAGTTGCCAAGCAGTTCCCGAAGACGCACTTCGCGATCGTCGACGTCGCCAACGCTGACGAGGGCCACGCAAGAAACGTCGAGGGGCTGCTGTTCCGCGAGCAGCAGGTCGGTTACCTCGCGGGCTATGCCGCGGGCCTCGCGGCGAAGGCGCGGGGCGGCGCCGCAGTCTCGACGGTCGGCTGCCAAGGCGGCGTTCCCGGCGGTGAAGACGCCGAACGCGTACTCGCAGGACTTCTCGATCCAGGCGAAGTGCAAGGAGATCGCGCTGAACCAGATCGCCGCCGGCTCGGTCGTCGTCTTCCAGGTCGCGGGCGGTTGCGGCCTGGGCGCGCTCGACGCTGCGAAGGAGAAAGGTGTCTGGGGGGTCGGCGTCGACGCTGACCAGGGCTTCCTCGGCTCCTACATCCTCACCTCGGCGCTGAAGGGCGTCGATGAGGCGGTCTATCTCTCGATCAAGGATGCAAAGCAAGGCCATTTCAAGGGCGGTCAGGACGCGATTTACGGCCTCGAGCAGAAGGGCGTCGGCCTGGGCAAATTCTCGCCGCGCGCGCCGAAGGGGGTCGAGGCGAAGACGAAGCAGATCGAGGCAGAGATCGTCAGCGGGAAGATCACGAACATCCCAACGATCGTGAAGTAGGCGGCGCGCGAGGGCGCGGGCTCGTCGTCGCGGATGAAGAACGGGCTCGTAGGCGTTTCTTCCAGTACCTCGCGAGCGATTGAAAGGACGGTTAGGTCATGCCCGAGCTCACCGATGAGCATCTCGAGCTTCTGAAGGGGAAGAATTTCGCCGTGGTTGCGACGGTCGGCGAGGCCGGGCGGCTGCAGACGAGCGTCGTGTGGGTCGACACGGACGGCGAAAACGTCGTCTTCAACACGACGAACTCCCGTGCGAAGGGCCGCAACCTGCGGGCGAATCCGCGCGTCAGCATCAGCATCTGGGACAGCGAGGACCCGTACAAGTACCTGGAGGTCGAGGGTGAGGTTTCGCTTGACGAGAACGGCGCCGGGAAGCACATCAATGACCTCTCGCACAAGTACGAGGGCATCGATTTCCATACGCCGACGAACCGCGTGATCGTGCGGGTGAAGCCGGACCGCGTGCTCGACCATGGCATCACGGGCGGCAGCTAGATGTAGAGCTCATTCGTTGTCAGTTTCGTACCGTGTCGATCTCGAAGGCCAAGCCCGCTGCTCGTGTGAGCAGTGCCGGCATCCCGCCGGAGTGGCACCTCAAACCGGCGCCCAACGTCACGGCTCCCGTAACGGTGCCTGGCACCGAGGCAAAACGACCTTGCTCTCGATGATGCCGATGACTCGCCCGTTCGGAAAGGGGTGTGAGCGAACCGTCACACTCTCGCAACGGTGCCTGGCACCGGCCGCGGCGCCCGGCACCGGCCGCGTGCCGAAGGGGCGCGCAGCCGGTGCGCGAGCTCGGCGGGGTGGCTCGACAGTGAGGGCACCACGTGCCAGCGGCCACTAGATTGGCGGCGTGAGTCCCCTCGTCGTCCTCTCGACGTTTCTCGCTTCCGCCGTCGAGTGGGTCGAGGCGTTCACGATCGTGCTCGCGGTTGGGCTCTTCCGCGGCTGGCGCCCGGCGCTCGCCGGCACCGCGATCGCGGCCATCGCGCTTGCGGCGATCGTGATCGCGCTCGGCGCGGCCGTAGACTCGTTCCCCGTCGCCGACGCTCAGATCGTCGTCGGCGTCTTCCTGCTGCTCTTCGGGCTGCGCTGGTTGCACAAGGCGATCCTGCGCGCGGCCGGGCTGAAGGCGTTGCACGATGAAGCCGAGGAGTACGAAGCGACGCAGGCGAAGCTCTCGTCGCGGGAGCACTGGGTTGCCGTCTCGACGGCATTCAACGGCGTGCTCCTCGAGGGCGTCGAGGTCGTGCTGATCGTGATTGCCCTCGGCGGGGTCGGTCACCGCGTGGGCGCGGCCGTCGGCGCGGTCGCGGCGCTCCTCGCGGTGCTCGTACTCGGTGTCGCACTTCGTGCGCCGCTCACCCGTGTGCCCGAGAACCTGATGAAGGCCAGCGTCGGCGTCATGCTGTCGGCCTTCGGGACCTTCTTCGCCGGCGAGGGGATCGGCGTTCGCTGGTGGCATTCGGATCTCAGCATCCTGTTGCTCGTCGCGCTCTACGCGACCCTCTTTCTTGCGTTCTCCCAGTGGCTACGGCGCCCCGTCGGTCTGCCGGTGCCGGGCGCGATCCGGGCCGTCGTCGCGGAGATCTGGGGCCTCGTGATCGGCGCCGGCTCGCTCGCACTCGCGGCGATCGCCGCCGTCCTCGGCGCGGCGCTCCTCGCGGCGCGGCTGTCGGACGCGCGCGGCTGGGCTGCGCTGGTGCTCGTCGGGGGCGTCGTGCTCGCGCTCGTGATCGCGGTCGCAGAGTCCCGAAAGAGTTCCTCTTCATGAATACGTGAATACCGCGTATGCTCGCGCGATGGCTGTGACAGATCTCCGGTCCGCGGCGCGCGACCACCTCTGGCTCCACTTCACCCGGACTCACGGATACGAGGCGCCCGTGATCGTGCGCGGCGAGGGCTGCTACCTGTGGGACGACAACGGCAAGCGCTATCTCGACGCGCTCGCCGGCCTCTTCTCGGTGAACATCGGCTACAGCTATGGCGAGGAGATCGGCCAGGCGGCACTCGCCCAGATGCGCGAGCTGCCCTTCTACACGAACTGGTCCTACGCCCATCCGCGAGCGATCGAGCTCGGCGCGGAACTGGCGCGCCTCGCGCCCTCGCACATCAACCGCGCGTTCTTCGTCTCGGGCGGCTCCGAGGCGGTCGAGTCGGCCTGGAAGCTCGCACGGCAGTTCCACACGGCGAACGGCGAACGGCGTTGGAAGGCGATCGCACGGCGCACCGCCTACCACGGCACGACCATGGGAGCGCTCTCGATCAACGGGATCGCAGCGCTCCGCGCGCCGTTCGAGCCGCTCGTGCCGGACGTCGTGCACGTCCGCAACACGAACCGCTACCACCGCCCGCCCGACGAGACCGAGGAGCAATTCACCGCGTACCTGCTCGAGGATCTCGAGAGCTCGATCGAACAGGCAGGCCCGGAAACCGTCGCAATGGTGATCTTCGAGCCGGTGCAGAACGCGGGTGGATCGTTCACGCCCCCGGCGGGCTACTTCCAGGGCGTGCGCGCGATCTGTGACCGCTACGGGATCCTGCTCTGCGCTGACGAGGTGATCACTGCCTTCGGCCGCACTGGGGCATGGTTCGCGAGCGAGAAGTACGACATCAAGCCCGACCTGATCACGTGTGCGAAAGGGCTCTCATCCTCCTACGCCGCGATCGGCGCCGTGCTCGTGGCCGACACGGTCTACGACACGTTCAACACGGGGACCGAGATGTACTCGCACGGGATCACCTTCGGCGGCCATCCGGTGGGCTGCGCCATCGCGTTGAAGAACCTCGAGATCATGGAGCGCGACGGGATCGTGACGGGCGCCGCCGAGAACGAGGCACGTTTCCGCGCGCAGCTCGCGACGCTCCTCGACCTCGACATCGTCGGCGACCTTCGCGGCACCGGTTATCTCTGGGCGCTCGAGCTCGTGAAGGACAAGGAGACGCGGCAGACGTTCACCGATGAGGAGTCGGAGACACTGTTGCGCGGCTTCCTGTCACCGGAGCTCTTCGAGAAGGGACTGATCTGCCGCGCCGACGACCGCGGCGACCCAGTCGTGCAGATTTCGCCGCCGCTCATCGCGCGCGAGGAGGAGTTCGGTCAGATCGTGGGAATTCTCGGTGAAGTCCTCACCGAGGCCTGGAAGCGCATCGCATAACTCAACGCTTGGAGGGTTCCGAAATGGCAGCAGTCCCCGAGCAGACGACTACCTTCGCGATGGCGGAGAAGAGCAAGCTGATCAAGTCGTTGCGACGGTTCGACATGATTTTCTTCACGCTCTGTGCGTTCGTCGGACTCGACACGCTCGGCACGGTCTCGAACAACGGCCCGGAAGGGTTCTTTTGGCTGATCGTCTTGGCCGTCGTGTTCGTGGCGCCGTACATGCTGCTGATGGCCGAAGTGGGGAGCGCGTTCAGGATGGAGGGCGGTCCGTACGAGTGGGTGAAAATGGCCTTCGGTCGCCTGCACGGCAGCATCACCGCGATTCTCTATTGGATCACGAACCCGCTTTGGGTTGGTGGATCGCTCGCCTTTACCGCGACCGCCGCCTGGAGCGCGAACATCTTCAAGATCGGCACCGCATCGCCCGGCGACTTCATCTTCAAGCTCTCGTTCGTCTGGCTCTCGATCATCGTCGCCATCGTGTCGCTGCGCTACGGGAAGTGGATCCCGAACGTCGGCGGCTTCATGAGGATCTTCGTGCTTGGCTTCTTCACCCTCACACTCGTGGTCTACGGGATCCGGCACGGGGTGCACGGCTTCCCGACCTCCAAGCTCTCGCCAACGCGCTCGATCTTCCTGGCGCTCGTGCCCGTGCTGCTCTTCAACTACGTCGGCTTCGAGTTGCAGAACGGGGCTGCCGAGGAGATGGAGAACCCGGAGAAGGATGTTCCGATTTCCGTCCTCTGGAGCGGTATCGGCGGCGTTCTCCTCTACGCGGTTCCGATTCTCGGAATCCTGCTCGTGCTGCCCGCGAAGGCGATCTCGAACATCGCCGGCTTCATCGACGCTGTCACAACGACGTTCCACGGTGCCTACGGTGGCGCGGCGCATGCCTTGCTGATCATCATGACGATCTGCTTCGTCGGGACATTGCTGACGTCGGGCGCGGTCTGGATGATCGGCTCCGACCGGATTCAGGCGGCGGCTGCCTACGACGGCGCCTTCTTCCCGTGGTTCGGCGTGTTCAACCGGAAGTTCGGGACGCCTGTTCGGGTGAACATCATGTCCGGTATTGCGTCGTCGATCTTTTGCATCTTTGCGATCGAGTTGCTGAAGCATCAGTCGACGTCGGCGGCATTCACCGTTGTGCTCTACATGGCGATCTCCACGACGTTGCTCTCCTACCTCTGGATCTTCCCGGCGGCGCTCAAGCTGCGCTACAGCCATGGACACGTGAACCGGCCGTACACCGTCCCGTTCGGCACCGCAGGGATCTGGATCGCGACGTTGCTGACGACCGGCTGGATCGCGCTCGGCACCTGGGTCGCGATCTTCCCGGGCACGCTCGAGAAGGTCTTCGGCGTGCCGTACAACTTCCAGGACTCATGGGGGCTCTCGCGTGGCAAGTTCGAGCTCTACACGCTCGGCACGCTCGCCGTGATCATCGCCTTTGGCCTGGTGGGCTACATGTTCGGTGGCAACGTGCGCCGTGACCTTGTTGCGACGTCGCCCGATCTGCCCGCCACTCCCACGCCGGCAGGCTGAGCTTACGGTTCAACCGATTCCGTTCCCGTCTCGTGGACTCGCACGAGACGGGAACGATCGTTGTGGCCCGCTCGTCGCCTCTCCGGACATCTACGCTGATACGCATGCGGAGGTCGACAGGAATCATGCTCGTCGCCGTCGCGGCGGCCCTCTGGGGCACCGACGCGCTGTTCCGTCGACCGCTCGCCCACTCGACGAGTGTCGCGACGATCGTCTTCGGTGAGCACCTCCTCCTGGTAGCGATCACACTGCCGCTCGTCTTGCCGGCGCTCGTTGCGGTCTGGCGGCTCGGCCCGCGTTACATCCTCGCTGCCGTGGCAGTCGGCGCCGGCGCCTCGGCGGTCGCGACGATCCTGTTCACGCAGGCGTTCGTCGACGGTGGAGTCCGCAGCATCGTCACGGTCGTCATGGTGCAGAAGATTCAGCCCCTGGTCGCCGTGCTGGGTGCGGCGGTCGTGCTTGGAGAACGGCCGCGCCCCCGCTTTGGCCTCTACCTCGCGACGGCGCTCGTCGGCACCTGGTTGATCGCGTTCTCGAGCCCGACGTCGATCGACGTGAACGGCGCGCTGGTGCCGGTGCTGTACGCGCTCGCAGCTGCGGCCCTGTGGGCGTTCGGAACCGTGCTCGGCCGCTACCTCACCCGCCGGCTCAGGTTCGAGCACGTGGCGACGCTGCGCTTCACGTTCGGCTTGCCCGCAAGCGCGATCGCGCTGCTCGTGCTCGGCGGCCCCGCGTTCGCGTCCGCCCACGACTCTCTGTGGATTGCGATTCTTGCGCTCGTCACGGGTGCGCTCGCGCTCGGGCTCTACTACTACGGCCTGCGCAGCACGCCGGCGGTTGCTGCGACACTCGCTGAGCTTGCGTTTCCCGTGACGGCG
The DNA here is from genome assembly GCA_038328165.1 of Gaiellales bacterium. Classification (GTDB taxonomy): domain Bacteria; phylum Actinomycetota; class Thermoleophilia; order Gaiellales; family Gaiellaceae; genus PALSA-600. The sequence goes on along the minus strand of JBBQLT010000004.1, from coordinate 116,620 downwards.
GCGATCGTCGGCTACTTCGCGTTCGGCGCGACGCTCACCTCGACACAGTGGCTCGGCGTCGGGGTGACGAGCCTTGTCGTCGCCTTGTTGCCCGCACGGCCGCGGGACACCGTTGAGCTCGTGCCTGCACCCGCGCCCGCCTAGCGTGCAGGTCACGATTTGTGACGTCGGGCCGCGCGACGGGCTGCAGAACGAGCCCGAGACGCTGGCGCCGGCCGTTCGCGCCGAGCTCGTATCGCGACTCGCGGCCGCGCGCCTGCCGCGCATCGAGGCCGTGTCGTTCGTGCGCGACGATCGCGTGCCGCAGATGGCCGGGGCGGAGGAAGTTGCCGCCGCCGCGGAGCGAGGCGACGCGGAACTATCCGGGCTCGTGCTGAACGAGCTCGGGTACACGAGGTTTGCAGCCACGAAGCTCGACCGCGTCAACTGCACGCTTGCCGCGACCGAGACGTTCAACGAGCGGAACGGCAATGCATCGCTCGACGAGGCCGTCGAGCGCGTCCGTTCGATCACTGCGGCGGCGCGCGTACCCGTAACGGTCACAGTGTCGTGCGCGTGGGGCTGCCCCTTCGAGGGCGAGGTCGACCCGGGTGTGGTCGCTGACCTGTGCGAGCGGCTCGACAGCGCACACGAGCTCATCCTCGCCGACACGATCGGCGTCGCCACTCCGGGGCGCGTCCAGCGTCTCGTCGAGCGCATCTCGATCCTCGGCAAGCCCGTCGGCGCGCATCTCCACAACACCCGCAACACGGGCTATGCGAGCGCATGGGGCGCACTCGCGGGCGGTGCGACCGTACTCGACGCGTCAGTCGGCGGCCTCGGTGGGTGTCCCTTCTCGCCGCAGGCGACTGGCAACGTCGCGACCGAAGACCTCGTGTGGCAACTCGAGCGCGATGGCGTGAAGACCGGTGTCGATGTCGAAGCGCTGGTCGCGGTTTCGCGCTGGCTCGAGGGATTGCTCGGGCGGCCGCTCGAAGGCTCGCTCTACCGGGCGGCCAGCTGGCCTGTGTAGGCGCCGCGCCCCCGAGCTGTGGCTCGAGGAACCCGTGCCTCGGTCGAGCGCACGTTCGTTTCGGCACACACTCAGCTCACTTCCGTCGCGACGGCTGCCGCCTGGAGCGCGCGGGATCGCTCGTGAGTGGGCAGGCGGCGAGAGCCGCCGGGGACGTCGATCCGTGGCGGGTTTACAGCTGGCATGGTGAAGCAGCCCGTCCCGATGCGCGCGGTTGGAGCCAATCTCGGCGCACAGTTTTTCCACTTCCGTTACAACGGCTGCCGCCAGACATGGCCAGACGTGGCGAGCCGGGCCACGCAGGTCGCAACGTCGCTCGCCGCTCCTTGTTGCGGGGGCTCAGACGCCCCACGGCTCGTCGGTCGCCGGGAACGCGTCGTTCGCCGCGGCCCGCTTCGGTACGAGGAACGAGCGCGCGTACTCGCAGACCACCTCACGCCGCTGGTTGATGCCGCGTGTGCGCACCCCGATGATCCCGTGCGTCGGCCGTGAGCTCGACTCGCGCGCCGAGCTCACCTCGGTCTCCGCCCAGATCGTGTCGCCGACGAAGACCGGGTGCGGGAGGCGGATCTCCGTCCAGCCGAGGTTGACTGCGCCCGCCTGCGTCGTGTCGGCGACCGAGAGGCCGAGCACGAGCGCGAGCGTGAACGTCGAGTTGACGAGTGGCTTACCCCACTCGGTCGCCCGCGCGGCCTCGTCGTTGAAATGCAGCTCGTTCGTGTTCATCGCGAGCATCGTGTAGAGCAGATTGTCGGTCTCGGTGACCGTGCGCCCCACTGCTGAGCGGTAGGTGTCGCCGACCGTGAAGTCCTCGTAGCGCCGCATCAGAGCGCGAGCTTGCCGTGTTGATCGTCGGCGCGCAACGCCCGCTGCGCTGCGGCACGCTCGGTGTCGGTCTCCTGCAGGCCGGGAAGCAAGGTCATCCCGCCTAGGCTACTGACGTGAACCGTTTGGCCCATGAGACTTCGCCGTATCTGCTCCAGCATGCGGCGAATCCGGTCGACTGGCATCCCTGGGGTCAGGAGGCGCTCGTTCGCGCGCGCGACGAGGACCGGCCGATCCTGCTCTCGATCGGGTACTCGGCCTGCCACTGGTGCCACGTCATGGAGCGCGAGTCGTTCGAGGACGAGCTGACCGCGCGGGTGATGAACGAGCACTTCGTGTCGGTGAAGGTCGACCGCGAGGAACGGCCCGACCTCGACGCGATCTACATGGACGCAGTCGTTGCGCTGACCGGTCAGGGCGGCTGGCCGATGACCGTGTTCCTGACGCCCACCGCCGAGCCGTTCTTCGGTGGGACGTACTTCCCGCCGGAACCGCGGCACGGGCTACCCTCGTTCAAGCAGGTGTTGCTCGCGGTGTCCGAGGCGTGGAGCGCCCGGCGCGACGAGGTCACGGACACAGGTGCCAGGCTGGTCGAGCACATCCGGTCGGGTGCGCGGCTGCAGCAGTCGGCCGAGCCGCTCCAGACGACGCTGCTCGAGCACGCGGAGACAAACCTGCGCAGCGGCTTCGACCCGCACTGGGGCGGTTGGGGCCGGGCGCCCAAATTCCCGCCGGCACCGGTGCTCGAGTTCCTCCTGCGGCGCGGTGAGGAGGAGATGTCGCGTCGCACGCTCGACAGGATGGCCCTCGGCGGCATGTACGACGTCGTCGGCGGCGGCTTCCATCGTTACTCGGTCGACGAGCGCTGGCTCGTGCCGCACTTCGAGAAGATGCTCTACGACAACGCGCTCCTCGCGTCCGTCTACCTGCATGCGGCGCGGCGTTTCGACGACGAGCGCTACCGGACGGTCGCAGACCAGACGATCGACTACGTCCTGCGCGAGCTTGCGCTGCCGGGCGGCGGTTTTGCCTCGGCCCAGGACGCGGACACGAACGGCGTGGAGGGCCTCACGTTCAGCTGGGCGCCCGGCGAGGGCGCGCCTGATGAGCTCCTGCTGCCGTTCGAAGACGGCCGCTTCGTCTTGCGCGGGGAGCTCGACGCCGAGGTGCGAGCACGGCTGCTCGCCCAGCGCGAGCGACGGCCTCAGCCGGCGCGTGACGACAAAGCGATCGCGTCGTGGAACGGGCTGATGCTCGCCGCGCTTGCGCAGGGAGGACGGCTCGAGCCCGCTGTCGCGCTGGCCGGGTTCCTGCTCGGCCCGCTCTCGACGCCGGATGGCCGGTTGCACCGCACCTGGCGGGGCGGGGTCGCAAAGGGCGTCGGCTATCTCGAGGACTACGCCGATGTCGCGTACGGCCTCGCCGAGCTGCACGTCGCGACGGGCGAGCCGCGCTGGTTGCTCGAGGCGCATCGCATCGCGACGCTCGCGGTCGGGTTCTTTGCGGATCCCGAAGGCGGCGGGTTCTTCCAGGCACCTACAGACGGAGAGCAACTCGTCGCGCGCAAGAAGGAGCTCGACGATCATCCGACACCGAGCGGCAACGCGATGCTGGCCTACGTGCTTCTGCGGCTCGCGCGGATCTGGGGCGACAACGAGCTCGAGCGGCAAGCTGTGTCGGTGTTGCGGCTCGTCCGCGACGCGCTGGTGCGCTCCCCAGCAAGCTTCGGCTGGCTGCTCGTCGCGCTCGACCAGCACCTCGCGCCGCATCGCGAGGTCGCAATCGTGGGCTCGCCTGACGCCCCGGTCGCGCGCGCTGCGCTTGCTGCCGCAGCTTCGACTGATGTGATCGCGTTCGGGCCTGAGGAGGATGTCCCGCTGCTCGCCGGGCGAACGACGGTCGACGGCAAGACCGCCGTCTACGTCTGCGAGCGCTTTGCTTGCGCCCTGCCTGTGACTGAGCCCAGCGGGCTATAAGCTCCGCGCGATGGCGCTGCTCTCCGTCCGCAACGTCACCCGCCGCTTCGGCGGCATCGTCGCCATCGACGATGTGTCGCTCGACGTCGAAGCCGGTGGGATCGTCGGGCTGATCGGGCCGAACGGCGCGGGCAAGACTACGCTGTTCAACGTCGTCACTCGTCTCTACAAGCCCGATTCCGGCAAGCTCGTATTCGACGGAAAGAGCCTCTTGCGCACTCCGCCACACCGTATCGTGCGGCGCGGGATCGCACGGACGTTCCAGAACGTCGAGCTCTTCCGCACCATGAGCGTGCTCGACAACGTTCTCGTCGGAGCGCACACCCGAACCAGGCTCTTCGCCGGTGGCGCGCCGCGCACACGCGCGCTCGAGGTGCTCGACTACGTGGGCATCGCCGACGTCGCACATCGGCCTGCGGCCGGCCTGCCTTTCGGGACTTTGAAGCGCGTCGAGCTTGCGCGCGCGCTCGTCGCCGAGCCGCGCCTTCTGCTGCTCGACGAGCCCGCCGGCGGCCTGAACCACGAGGAGGTCGGTGAGCTCGGCTCGTTCATCAAGCAGCTACGTGACGACTTCAGGCTCACCGTCTTCCTCGTCGAGCACCACATGGGGCTCGTGATGGGGATCGCCGAGCGCATCTACGTGCTCGACTTCGGCCGCAAGATCGCGGAGGGCACTCCCGAGGAAGTGCAGCGCGACCCCGCCGTGATCGAGGCGTACCTCGGCGCCGAGTCCTCAGCGGCGTGACGCAGGCCCTCGAGTGGGAGGGCTGCTTGAACGTCCGCGATCTCGGCGGACTACCCACCGATGACGGACGAGTCACCCAGCTCGGGCGCGTCGTTCGCGCCGACAACATTCGCGAGCTGACCGACGCCGGGTGGCGCTCGCTCGCCGAGCACGGAGTCACGCGGATCGTCGACCTGCGCTTTCCGGAAGAGCTTGCAGAAGACCAGCCGCGCGACGTCGAGATCGAAGTCGTGCATGTCTCGGTGCTCGGCGTGGCCTTCGACGAGGGCTACGTCGAAGTGCTCGACCAGCACCTCGACTCGGTCGACGACGTGGCGGATCACTACGCGTGGTCGTACGTCGAGTTCCTAGAGCGCTACCGCGACCAGTTCGGCCGGGCGTTCGCTGCTGTCGCCGACGCCGACGGCACAGTCGTCGTGCATTGCATGGGCGGCAAGGATCGAACCGGGCTCGTCTCGGCGCTGCTCCTGAGGCTTGCGGGCGTCTCGCACGCTGCGATCGGCGCCGATTACGCCGTGTCGGCGAAGAACCTCGAGCCTCGCAATGCGGAGTGGCTTGCTTCCCGGCCCGGCGAGCAGTGGCAGGCGCGCGTGCGCAAGCTCAGCCAGACGCCCGCCGCCGGGATGGTGCGCGTGCTGGAGGAGATCGAAGCGCGCTACGGCGACGTTGCGTCCTATCTGCGGGCAGCGGGCCTCGATGTCGAACAGGTGGCGCGGCTCGAGGAGCGGCTTGTCGCTCCTTGAGCTACGCGATGTAGAAGCACGCTACGGCGAGCTCCGCGCGCTGCACGGCGTCACGCTTGCGGTCGCAGAGGGCGATTTCGTCGCAATCCTCGGCGCGAACGGCGCCGGCAAGACGACGACCTTGCGCGCGATCTCCGGCACCGTCAAGACGACGAGCGGCGAGATCTTCTTCGATGGCCAGAAAGTGTTTCGGCGCACCCCCGAGTCGATGGCACGGCGCGGCGTCGCGCACGTGCCGGAGGGCCGAGGTACGTTCACGACGCTCTCCGTGCTCGACAATCTCCGCCTGGGCGCGTGGGTGCAGCGTGGATTTTCGACACGCGACCTCGCGCACGTGTTCGAGTTCTTCCCGCGCCTGTACGAGCGGCGCGACCAGCAGGCGGGAACTCTTTCGGGGGGTGAGCAGCAGATGCTCGCTCTCGCCCGGGCGATGATGGCGAAGCCCCGGTTGCTGCTGCTCGACGAGCCGTCGCTCGGGCTCGCGCCCCGGGTCGTGCGTGAGATCTTCACCACGCTGGCGCGGATGAACGAGACCGGCACGACGATCGTGGTCGTCGAGCAGAATGCGATGATCGCGCTGGCGGCCGCGCGCCACGCGTACGTGCTCGAAACGGGACGCGTCGTCCTCGGCGGTGACGCCGCCGACCTGCAGCGCAACGAGTCCGTGCGCCGCAGCTACCTCGGGTACTGATGACGAACCTGCTCCAGCAAATCGTCAGCGGCCTCGCCTCGGGCGGGATCTACGGATCGCTCGCGCTCGCGATCGTGCTCATTCACCGGTCGACCGGCGTCGTCAACTTCGCCCAGGGCGAGCTCGCAACCCTCTCTGCGTTTATCTGCTGGACGCTGATGGATCACGGCTGGGCGTTTTGGCCCGCATTCGGCGCGACGCTCGCCCTCTCGTTCCTCGGCGGTGTCGCGCTGCAGCAAACAGTCATACGGCCGATCCAGAGCGGCCCGCTGCTCGGCATCGTGATCCTGACGATCGGCCTCCTGATCGCTGTGAACGGCCTGGATACCTGGATCTGGGGTGGCGCGGCCAAGCAGTTCAAGGGGCCGTTCTCGACGTCGCCGATCAACGTGGGCGGCGTCGCGTTCTCGAAGCAGGACATCGGCGTGATCGTCGTGTCGATCCTCGCTGTCGTCTTGATCGGGCTGCTGTTCGCGAAGACGAAGCTCGGGCTCGGCTTGCGAGCAGCAGCGATCAACCCCGTCGAGGCGCGGCTCGCCGGTGTCCGCGTCGGCGTGATGCTCGCGCTGGGCTGGGGCCTTGCCGCCGCACTCGGCGCCGTTGCCGGTGTGCTCGCGGCCCCATCGCTCTTCCTTGAGCCAAACATGATGCAAACCGTTCTTCTCTACGCGTTTGCAGCGGCGGTGCTCGGCGGCATGGACTCGCCTGTCGGCGCGGTTGTCGGCGGGCTCGTGCTCGGCGTGCTCCTCAACCTCGTTGGCACCTACGTGCACTGGGTCGGCGGCGAGCTGCGGCTCGCCACGGCGCTCGCCGTGATCCTCGGCGTCTTGCTCGTTCGCCCCGCCGGCCTCTTCGGCCGAACGGCGGTGAGGCGCGTATGAGATTCCGCGCAGCACTCGTCGGCGTGGCGGTCGTGGTGCTCGCGCTGCTCCCGATTCCCCTGTCGGAATTCCGGACGGTGCAGCTCGCGACGGTCGGTGCGTACTTCATCGCGATCCTCGGGCTCGACGTGCTCACGGGTCACAGCGGCCAGATCTCGCTCGGTCACGGCGCATTCATGGCCGTCGGCGCGTACACGACTGCGATCCTGATGTCGAACCACGGCGTGCGCGATCTGTGGACGATCCCGATCGCCGCTGGAGTCGCCGGCGGGATCGGGCTGCTTGCGGGCATTCCCGCGCTGCGGCTCTCCGGGCTCTATCTCGCGCTCGCCACGTTCGGTATCGCGATCGCGCTGCCGACGGTGTTGAAGAAGTTCGACCACTTCACAGGCGGCTCGACCGGGATCACGCTCTTCGGAAAGCCCACGCAGACCGGGCACGGCGCGGGGGTGAAGATCCTTGGTAAGCAGCTCACGAACAACGAATGGCTCTACGCGCTGACGTGGACGATCGGCGTCGCACTCTTCCTGCTCGCGTGGTGGCTCCTCTCCGCGCGCTTCGGTCGATCCTTGCGCGCCGTGCGCGACAGCGAGCTCGCGGCTGCCGCGTCGGGCGTGAATCGCTCGGCGTACAAGGTCGCGGCCTTCGGCGTCTCCGCCGCGTACGCCGGTGTCGCGGGCTCGTTGCTCGCGATCAACGTCGCGTATGTGAGCCCCGACACCTTCCCGATCCAGCTCTCGCTCTACCTGCTCGTCGGCGCCGTGGTCGGCTTCTTCGGCTCGATTTGGGGTGCGATTTTCGGTGCGCTCCTGATCCAGTTCCTCGCGGACATCGTCGGGTTGATCCCGCACGTCGACACGAAACAAGGCGGCCCGACGACATTCTTCTTCGGGCTCGTGCTCGTGGTGCTGATGCTCGTCTTGCCGGTGGTGCTGAAGGTCGGGTCGAGAGTGGCGAATCGCGGCTACTCTCGGGCCTCATGACGACGAAACACGCCGCGCTCGCGAGTGCCCTGATCGCGCTTGTTGTGGCCTCCGCCGCAGGTGCACGGACGGCAAGTACGCCCGGCGTCTCGGCCACCACGATCACGATCGGGTCGAGCGGTCCCGTGACGGGCGAGGCTGCCGCGGCCGCCGGGGTGTTGAAGGGGGCGGACGCGTACTTCAAGTACGTATCGAGCCGCGGCGGCGTGAACGGGCGGAAGATCGATTTCAAGTACCTCGACGACGCGTATGACCCGTCGAAGACGGTGCAGAACGTGCGCGAGTTGATCCAGCAGGACAACGTGTTTGCTCTCTTTTCGGTCGTCGGCACGAACAGCAACCTCGCGATTCGCGACTTCACGAACGCCGCGGGTGTGCCGCAGGTGTTCTCCGCCGCGGGCGCGACCACGTTTGGACGTGACTACGCGAAGTATCCGTGGACGATTGGGTACCTCCCGCCGTACGCGGAGGAAGGCAAGATCTACGCACGGCACATCCTGACGACCGATGCGAAGCCCGCGAAGATCGCGGTGCTCTACCAGAGCGACGACTACGGCAAGGATCTGCTCAGCGGATTCCGCTCGGGGCTCGGCGCCCAGGCGCGCAAACTGGTCGTGCAGACGGTTGGCTACGACCCGACAACCTCCGATGTGCAGTCGCAGGTGGCGCAGTTGAAGGCGAGCGGCGCGAACACATTCATGATCTTTGCGTTCGGCAAGTTCGCGATCCAGTCATTCGTGTACGCGAACAAGCTCGGCTGGAAACCAAAGATCTACGTGAACGATGTCGCTTCGGCGTCGTCGATCATGAAGCTCGATCCGCAGTCGACCGCGGAAGGGTCGATCTCGATCCTCTGGGGCAAGGATCCAGCGACGCCGAAGTTTGCGAAGGACGCAGGTGTGGCGCTCGCCGCGAAGATCGTCAAGAAGTACGCGCCCGGCGAGAACCCGTCCGACGGCTTCATCGTCGCGGGGATGGCGGAGGCCTTTTCTCTTGTCGACGCTCTGGAAGCGGCGGGCAAGAACCTGACGCGCGCCGGGCTGCTGAAGGCGGTGACGCACATGAACGAGGTCAACAATCCGTTTCTCGCGCCGGGCGTGAAAGTGCACACGACACCGACGTTCCGCTTCCCGATCTCGGCCGTGCAACTGCAGCGCTGGCATAAGGGCCACTGGGAACCGTTCGGCGGCGTCCAGTCAGCGAAGCCCTAGCTCCCGACCCGCCTTGCGTCTCTGGCGGTAAGAACACTGGGGAATGCGAGGACTGATTCGATCCCGATAACGAAAGTGGCTAATTCGAGTCAAGACGCGGAGATGCTGACGCTCGTCTACGGCTACGACTTCCAGCGCTTCGTTCGGTGCGGTGTACGCTCGCGCGTATGGAAACCCCGAACGACGCGCCGTTGCCCGAGCGTGAGGAAGCGGCCCAGCCGCCAGAGCCCGCCGCCGTGATGGAGCCGGTCGAGACGCGCGGCGTGCGCCTGCGGCGGCACGGCCATCGCGCCGTGCTCTACACGTGGGCCTTCGCCGCGGTCGGGCTCGTCATCGTGATCGTCGCGCTCGCCGTCGCTAACGCGCACAAAGTGAAGTTGAACTGGGTATTCGGCTCGGGGCACGCGTCGCTCGTGTGGATCGTCATCGCCTCGGTCGTGCTCGGCTGGCTCCTCGGGATCGTGACGGCAATCATTTTGCGCCTGCGCACGCGCCGCCGTCGCCCGGCGTAGCGGACTCCGCCGGGAGTCAGACTGACCGCTCAGAGCCGTCGGGCGAGCTGGGCGAACACGCAGCGGAGCACCTCGATCGGCTACGTGAGCCTTCCGTCGGAATGCGCGCGCCGAGGGGCACGCTGCGATCAGGCGTTATTCCGGAACGCTCGCGCAGGCCACTGCGTTAGACGAAGTGGCGAGCGACGAAACCTAGGACTAAGCAAACCGCAAACGCGACGATGAACACATGGGTCGAGCGCGTGGCGAACCCGCGATGGCCGCGATCGCGAGGGCAAGGAACGGGAGCGCGAGCCTGAGCAGAGCTCGCCCGTTTACGTGGCCAGCTGGCTGACCCGAAGTCCGCTGCGCCACACGCGCCGGATCGTTCATCGCCTTCCAGCAGATGAAGCCCAGGATCGCGGCGAACGTCAGTCCAAGAACGCCAGCCCAGCCAACACTGTGACCAAACTGGAAGTACCCGGTGAGGCCACCCCCGGCAAGATCGGCCAGCACGGCAAACACAATCGTTCTCTTCGGGCCCTTCGCAGCCTCGTCCCAATCGAACATCCCGGGGCGGCCGGGCGTTGCGTCGGCCGCCCCGCGAGGTCGGCCGGCTATTTGACGATCCTGCTCCGGATTCCGTTCCAGGAGGTCGTCCGGCGTGTCAGCGCCGAGTTGGCGGAGCTCGGCTTCGACGACCTCCGTCCGGCTCACACCGCCGTCTTCCAGCACCTCTCGTCGGAAGGCTCCCGCCTGACGAGCCTCGCCGAGCGCGCACAGATCAGCAAGCAGGCCACCGACCGCCGCGCAGCCCTCGTGTTCCCCACAGATCGCGGCTGGGAGCAGATCCGCACCGCGCTGTCAATCATCGCCGAAATCGAAGCGGAATGGACCCGCCGGCTCGGCGGGAAAGGCATGCAGCAACTGCGTGAACTCCTCAGCGAGCTCGGCGCGGCCACCCAGCAGTAACACCGGGTCGAGCGGCAGTGGTGGTAGACCCTCACGCTCGGTGAGGGCCTGGAGCTGTGAGCTCCCCGGCCAATCGCAGCAGGAAAGCAAGGACACGCGGTGGGTCCCAGCTTTCGACCGCAGCCCAGCTCGCCCGCGCGACGACCTCTTTCAGCGCCACGACATCGCCCTCGGGGCTCAGCACCTCGGCGATCGCGAGGGATGCGGCCGCACGGGGATCAAACGGATCCTCAAGTTCCACATCGAGGCGAATGCGGGCGATTGCCGTCTGGAGTTTTACGACGGCCGTCGCAGGCGTGCGGGTCAGGTCATCTTCCTGCGCCGCGCCGGCGAGAAGATCGACGATGTGCTCGCCCTGGAGCTGCTCCGCCGCGAGATCGATGACAAGCAACGCGGCACGCGCCGCCGCTGCCAACCGACGACGAGGGTCGTTCGAAATCTGACTGCGTCCCCCACGACGCTCAGCGAAGAACACCTCGGCGAACGGTCCGCGGCGCTCCTCCGGCAGTCGGCTCAGGATCAGCACGAGCGCATGAGACACCTCGTCGTTCAGATCGAAAAGCATCGTCACATCGGGAAAATCGGGATGCGTCCCAAGCAAACGCTGCTGCTCATCGCGCCAAAAATGATCACGCGCGAGTTCGGTCGCATACGCCGCCGGGGATCGACGCGGCTCCTCCGACCACCAATTCTCAAGCCGCGACACGAACGTCATTGTCCCAGGCACTCCCGCCGCGAGCGCTCGGGGAACCGCGAAGCTTGTCCTTTTCTCAGCCTTCGGTAGATACTGAAGTACCTGGCCGCTCCGTGAGGGGCCTTGAACCCAAACCGGAGGTTGATGTGTTGCTCGCAACCCACGGCTGGTGGCCCTGGCTTCTGACCTACGCGGTCATCCTTATTCTCATCGTGTGCGTCATTGTCTACTTCGTCAGGCGCCGCAGGGCGGCCTAAGTCCCGCACTGCGAGTGCGTGAGCGCCGGTAGGTTTCTCGGATACTCAGTCGCCGAGTGACGGAAGGTGGATCAGCCCGGCCCCCGTCGGGCGAAAGCCGCACGCATCGAAGTAGAACGACGCGAGTCGCGCCTCGAAATCGACGTGGAGCCACTCGCATCCTGCGGCCCTCGCGTGCTGCGCCGCGAAGCGAACGGTTTGCGTTCCGATGCCCTTGCGTTGATGCGTGGCGTGGGTCTTCGTGTCAATGAGAAAGGCATGGTCTCCTCCGTCCGATACCACGTTCACGAAGCCCACGAGGCGCATGCCGGCGCGCGCGGTCACCCAACCAAGACTGTGAGGACGGATTCGCTCCCACCAGCCGACCTCGGCGTTACCACCAAAGGAATCAACGAGCTCGACCACCTCCGCGTCGGCCAACGGACCGCGCCAGCGGTACGTGACGTTGTCGAAAACGCGCTCGGGTTGAACGGCGGGTGAAGTCAAAACCGACGTCGTAGTATGTCGCGGCTCTCGCCGCGACACGCGGATCAGAACGGGATCCGCAGCATCCAGTACACGGCCATCCCAACCGCGATTGCGACCCAGAGTTGGCGGGTTCGCCACGCGGCACCGGCGGCAACGGCGGCTGCGACGACCCGGATCGCCCACTCGTTTCGGTTCCCTTCGATCGAAGGAGTGACAAGGGATGCGAACACCGCGATCGGCACGAAATGGAGGCAGCGCACCCAGAAGTCCGGCAGTTCGGCGCGGAGTGCGAGCCCCGCGTAGCGCGAGCCGAACGTCACAGCAACCATGCCCGCGAGCGTGAGCCAGAAGGTCACGCGACCTCCCGGGCTGCGTCCTTCGGATCGATGCCGCGTTCGGCCGGCGTGCCGCGAGATAGAAACGCGCCGAGCAGACTGCCGCCGACGCCGGTCAGCAGGATCGGCAGTCCACCCGGAAGAGCCTGTGCAAGCCCGAATGCGAGAGCGCCCGAGGCCAGCGCGACGACCAGTTCGGCGCGCGTGCGCACGAGGGGAACGAGGAGCGCCAGGAATGCGAGCGGGAAGATCAAGTCGACGCCGAAGCGCGCGGGATTCGGGATGGCTGCGCCGAGCACGAACCCCCCGGCTGTGGCCAGATTCCACATCACGAAGAGGCTCAGTTCCGCGCCGATGAGAAACGGGAACGAGCGCTCCCTCGCCGCGGCGACCACGCCGAACGCCTCGTCTGTGAGGAAGAACGCCGCGATCGGCCGCTCACGCCGGCTGAGCGGGAGCTCCCGCCCGAGCGCCAGCCCATAGAGGACGTGCCGCACATTGAGAAGGAGTGTCGTGAGCACGATCTCGAAGCCCGCGGCTCCGGCGGCGAAGAGGCCGACGGCGCTGAGCTGGGCACTGCCCGCGAAGACGAACGTGGAGAGCGCCTGCGTCTCGAGGAGCGACAACCCGGCACCGCGGGCGGTTACGGCGTACGCGAAGCCGAACGGGACGACCCCGAGCCAGAGTGGAGCGAGGATCCAGAAGCCACGGGCGAAGGCTGCCCTTTTGCCCGCTCCGGCCATTGCTCGATCCTAGACTCGGACAGCGGGTCTGAGGCTGCGTCCCCTGCGCGCGGTGCGAGCGTGCGTGCTCACATCGAGTCGCTAGTCGACTCCCGGCTCGTTTACGGCGACCCACGCCTTCGCGACTCGCTTGTGTGCGCGCGTCAACCACGCGTCGACGACCGTGTCGCGGAGCTCGTCGCGATCGAGTTGCGCAAGGTCCGGAATGCGGATCAGCACCGCCGGATAGCCGTTGAAATGTGGCGTCGTGAAGAACACGCCGCGCGGATCGGCAAGCGCCAGCTCCTTCGCGTCCTGTCCCTCGACGCGGAACATCAACACGTCGTCGAGGCGCTCACCCGTCTCCGTGTCGATTGCGTCCGCGCGGCGGCTGCGGTGGATGCAGAAGACCTTGCCGTGCGCGAGATAGGCGGGCCGCCCGTCGGCCCCGACCTCTTTCGTCGTCTCGGGAAGCGCAAGTGCGAGCTTGTCCAGGTCGCCCATCGTCGCCATCTGCGAGAGATGATCCCAGAACCATCTCTTGAGGAAGGAACGCCCGCTCCTGGGGAGAAATGGTTAGGCTCGTGCGCCGTTGCATCGTTCTCATCGGTGTCTTCGGGGCGTTGGCAGTCGCTCCCGTGGTTCACGCTGCCGCCAACCCCCAGATCGCCGGTCTTCAGGTTGCCCTCCGCGCCCATGGTCTCTACCTCGCCCAGATCGACGGGCTTGCGGGGCCGAGGACAGCTGCCGCAGTCCAGGCGTTCCAGAAGCGTCATGGGCTCCCGCGCGGACCGGCCGACAGACGCCTGCGCGCCGCGCTCGGCCCGCTCGGCCGACCGCTCTTCGGGTCTCGCACGCTCCGTCCTGGCGACTTCGGCTGGGACGTCTCGGTGCTCCAGTTCTTGCTGACGCGGCGTGGTGTGTACACGTGCGCTCTCGACGGATATCTCGGCAAGGAGACCGCGGTCGCGCTCCGGCGTTACCAGCGCCTGCTTCATCTGTCGACCGACGCAGTGATGGGGCCGCGCACGCTTTCGGCGATCGTTCACCGAGACCGCGTGCCGGTGCGTGCCCGCCCCGTGTCGGTGTTGTCAGCAGTGCACATCGTCGTCGCGGGCGACACGCTGACCGCGCTCGCGTCGCACTACGGCACGACGATTCGCGTGCTCGCAGCGGCGAACAGAATCGACCTGTCGAGGCCGATCGTGATCGGGCAGCGCCTCCGGCTTCCGGTCTCCATGACCGCGCTCAATGCGCCGAAGGCCGATGTCCGCTCGATGCTCGACGCATGGTCGGCGCGCCTCGGTGTCGACCCACACCTCGTGCGCGCGCTCGCCTGGATGGAATCCGGGTTCCAGACGCGCCTCGTGTCGGACGCGGGTGCGCGTGGCGTCCTGCAGACGCTTCCGACGACACGCAGCTATGTCGAGACGGTGCTCGCCGGCCGGGCTCTGCCGCGCACCGTCGACGGCGATGTCGAGGTGGGCGTGCTCTACATCCGCCATCTCCTCCATGTCTTCAGGGGCAATGAGCGGCTCGCGCTCGCCGGGTGGTACCAGGGCGAGCGAGCCGTGAAGGCACACGGTCTGTACAAGGTGACGAAGCCGTTCGTCGCGAACGTCCTCGCGCTGCGCACTCGCATGTAGCGTGCGGAGGCGATGAGGCTCGCCCTTTGCGCGCTCAACGCCGCCCTCGTGCTTGCCCCGCTCGCCGCCGCGTCGCGCGCCGGCCCCGAGCCTTACCGGCGTCCCCACGCGGCGCTGAGGTGGGAGCAGCGTCGTGCGGTCACACGATTGCTGCGTCGCGGGCAGCCCGTCTTCTGTGGCAGTGAGCGAGGGGACGCCGTCGCCCTGACCTTCGATGACGGCCCAGGGCCTTACACCGAGCACATCCTCTCGCTGCTGCGCCGCGCCGGTGCCCGCGCGACGTTCTTCCTGGTCGGGAACCGCCTGCAGGACTGGCCGGCCGCGGCGCGTGAAGAGGCGTTGCTCGGCGCCGTCGGAAATCACACCTGGTCGCATCCGCACCTGCCCTTGCTCCCGCGGTGGCGTGTCCGGCTCGAGCTCGCGCATACGCAGTGGGCGGAGAAGCGCGCAACAGGCTTGACGCCTCGGCTTTTTCGCGCGCCGTACGAGCAGCACTCGCCGATGACCGACGGGGTTGCGCGCTCCCTCGGGCTTCTGCAGGTTCTGTGGTCGGTCGATTCGCTCGACGATGCGCGGCACGCGCACTCGAGGCACGTGGTGCGGACCGTGCTGGCGGGGCTGCGCCCCGGCGCCATCGTGCTGATGCACGACATCCACTCATGGACCGTGAAGGCGCTGCCGCAGATCCTGGCTGCGATCCGCCTGCGCGGCCTTCGCGCCGTGACCGTGCCTGAGCTGCTCGCGCTGCAGCCGCCGGCGCGAAATCGGCAGTGCGCGGGCTCGACGCCGCGGCGCGTCGCCGGCTGACGGGCCGCAGATCCCACCGGTCGAGTGAGCCGCCTCGCTGCGGTGTCGACGACAGACGGTCCGCGCCCCACCCATCCCGGGGGGTCCACCCGCAACCCCTCCAACCTAACGCCGAAATACTCACGTGTCCCTCACGCCTTCGTGAAATGAGTGGGACAATCTCTGCACACGCCATGCCGCGCGCCCTTCAGGTCGCCGTCCTGCTCGCCGCTGCCGGATCGGCCGCCGCGTTGCTCGCCACGGCGGCGCGAACGCGAGCCTTCTCTGCTCGATCGCGCACGCCGACTAGGCGTCGGTGTTGCAGCGTCGATGCTCGGCGTCACCGGCCGGACTCGACTGGCATGGCTTCGAGCTTGCACCGGCCCGCAAGGGCCAGGTGACATGTCGCGGCGGCGTCCTATAGGACCCGAGCACTGAGCGGCCGACGTACTCGACGCTCCCGTACGGGAAGGTGTGGCGGCACGGACCGTTCACATGCGTTTCGCGTCGGAGCGGTATCAGCTGCGAGAACACCGCCGGCCACGGGCTCTTCATCTCGCGCGGGTCGTGGCGCACCTTCTGAGTCGCGACGCTCACGCCTCGAGCGCGAGCAGATCGTCGATCGTCTCGCGCCGGCGAATCAATCGGGCGTGGCCATCCGCGACGAGCACGGCCGCGGGTCGAGGGACGGCGTTGTACGTCGAGCTCATCGCAAGCGTGTAGGCGCCCGTTACGGGCACGGCGAGCACGTCGCCGCGACGCGGCTCGGGCAACTCGACGCGTTCGATCAGCACGTCGCCCGATTCGCAATGCTTGCCGGCGACCGCATACACGCCGGCCGGCGGCTCGTCCGCTCGATTGGCGAGCAGTGCCGTGTAACGCGCGTTGTACATCGCGGGACGCGGATTGTCCGACATGCCACCGTCGACGGTGACGTAGGTGGTTGCGGCGCTCGCCTTCTTCACGACGCCGATGGTGTACAGCGTCACGCCGGCCTGCGCGACGAGCGAGCGGCCCGGCTCGAGAATCAATGTCGGCGCGTCGAGGCCTTGCAGCTGGAACGAACGCCCGAGCTCTCCGATCATGCCCTCGACGAACGCCGCGACCCCGAACGACGGCTCCTCGAGCACATGGCGGACGCCGAGCCCGCCGCCCAGGTCGATCGTTCGCGGGGTCCAGCCGAGCTCGGCGCGTAGTCGCGCCGAGAAGCCAGCGATCCAATCGACGGTCATGAGCGATGCTCCGAAGTGCAGCAACTGCGAGCCCACGTGCACGTGCAGCCCCTCGGCTTCGGGCAGACGCCGGATGGCCTCGACGGCGTCGTCCGGCGGCAGTCCGAACTTCGAGCCGTGATGTGCTGTCTTTACGGCCTCGTGCGTGTCAGCCTCGATTCCGGGCGTGACGCGGATGAGAAACCGGTCGCCTCCGAGTGTGCGCGCGCGCTCGAGCTCGTCGAGCGAGTCGAGGACGATCAGCGCGCCTGCCTCCGTGGCCCTGCGAAGCAACTCGTCTTCCTTGTTGTTGCCGTGGATCACAAGGCGCGCGGGGTCGATGCCCGCGCGGAGCGCGAACTCGAGCTCGCCGATCGTCGAGACGTCGGCGCCGAGCCCCTCCTCGGAGAGGAGGCGAAGCACTGCAACTGACGGAAACGCCTTCGTCCCGTAGGCGATGAGAGCGCCCGGCGCCGCGGCGGTGTACTCGCGCGCTCGTGCGCGCAGGGTCGCCTCGTCGTAGACGACGACCGGCGTCCCGAACTCACGGGTGAGCTCGCTTGCGCGAATGCCGCCGAGCGACAACTCGCCGTACTCGATCGCCGCCGTGTCCGGGAGGAGTTCGTTGACCACGTCAGGCATTGTGCTGATGCTGTGCTCGCAACGCTCGCCAGGCTCGCGTTTCGCCGTCCGCGCGGGATCGCCGCCTTGGCCGCCTGCCTCGCGGTTGCCGCTGCGTTCTTCGGCGCCTCGACTCCGAGGCGCCTGACCTCCAGCGACAGCGACTTTCAGGATCGAAGCTCGCAGAGCTTCCGCACGCTCGACATGCTGTCGCGGGCGAGCGGCGTGCTGCCCGGGCCGTCGATTCTCGTCGTCGGGTCGCCCCACGAGGCTCGGATCGCGGCCGCACAGCTACGCAAGGAACCGACGATCGCTCGCGTCGCCCCGCGGGCGGCGACCGGGCGCGGGGGCCGGCTGGTGCTTGTCGCAGCCTGGTTCAAGACGACCGCGACGACCCGCGGTGCGGTCGCGAGCCGACTGGCGCGAACACTGCCCGGCGAGGTTGGAGGCGCGCAGGTCGCGAACGAGCAGGTGCGGACCGAGACCGAGCACGATCTCTTGCGAGCCGAGGTGATCGCGTTCCCGATCCTGCTCCTGCTTGCGCTCTGGATATTCCGCGGCCTCGTTGCAGCACTGCTCCCTCTCGCTGCCGGGCTGCTCTCGATCTTCACGACCCTCGCGCTGCTGCGGCTCGTCAACCAGGTGCAGCCGATCTCGATCTTCGCGCTCAATCTCGTCACCGGAGCCGGGCTCGGGCTCGCGATCGACTACAGCCTCCTGCTCGTCTCTCGCTACCGCGAGGAGCTCGTGCGAGCCGGGCCTGGCTTCGAAGCTGTGCGCGCAACACTCGCGACCGCGGGGCGGACCGTCGCGTTCAGCGCCGTCACGGTTGCGACCGCGTTTGCGTCGCTGCTCGTCTTCCCTCTGCCGTTTCTGCGCTCGATGGCGATCGGCGGGATGATCGTCGCTCCGCTCGCCGGCGCCGTGGCGTTGCTGCTGCTTCCGGCGCTCTTCGCGCTGCTCGGCGAGCGCGTCAACGCGCTTGCGCCGAGTCGGTGGCAGCGCGCCGCGAAGCGGGCGGCGCGCTCCGACGAGCGGGGAGCCTGGTATCGCTACGCGCATTGGGTGATGCGTCGTCCAGCCCGGATCGCGGTCGTCTCCGCCCTCCTGCTCATCCTCCTCGGGCTGCCCGCCGTCGGAGTGCGGTTCATCGGTGTCGACGCCACGGTTCTCCCGTCCAGCGAAAGCGCGCGTCGGGCGAGCGACCTCCTCGGCAGCTCGTTCGCGCGTGGCCTCGACTCGCCGCTCCATATCGCCATTCGTGCATCCGATCCGACGAGGGCGGTGACCACGATTCGCAACCTCCCGGATGTCGCGTCGGCAGCGCAGCCGAAGCGGGTCGGCCGACGCCTCTGGTCGCTCGATGTCGTTCCGCGCGCGAACGCCATGAGCGGTGCGACGAAGGAGCTCGTGCGGCGGGCCAGGCGGATTCCGGCCGTGAGCGTGACGGGTCGCACAGCGTGGTACCTCGACACGGCGGCGAGCCTCAGAGGCAACCTCCCGCGGGCGCTCGTCGTCCTCGTGCTCTCGACGCTCGTGCTGCTCTTCATCGTCACCCGGTCGGTCGTGCTACCGCTGAAGACGCTTGTGATGAACGTCCTCGGGTTGTCCGCGGCGTTCGGGATGCTCGTCTTTGTGTTCCAGGATGGTCGTCTCGAGGGCCTGCTCGGCTACCGAAGCCAGGGCGCCCTCGACCTGACGCAGCCGGTGTTGCTCGTCGCGATCGCGTTCGGCCTCGCGACCGACTACGGCGTCTTCCTGCTCTCGCGCATCAAGGAGGCGCACGATGCCGGCTTGGCGAACCGTGAAGCCGTCGCGCTCGGGCTCGAGCGAACCGGCCGCGTCGTCACCTCGGCGGCGCTCCTCTTCTGCGTCGCGGTCGGCGCGTTTGCGACCTCTTCGATCCTCCTCGTCAAGGAGCTGGGGCTCGGGATCGCGTTCGCTGTCGCCGTCGACGCCTCGCTCGTTCGCGCGCTCCTCGTCCCGAGCCTGATGGCGCTTCTCGGCGACTGGAACTGGTGGGCGCCGGCCCCGCTCCGCCGCTTTCGACGCTAGAATCCAGGTGATGGAGTTGCTGCTTACCTAGCGCAAGGGGCCACCGCGGCGAAACGCCGCGTCGACCTCCCATGGCCTCTCGTTCGAGAGGCTTTTTCGTCTCTGGAGACACACCGTGATGAACGAGTACGACGCCCACGCAATCGAGGAGAAGTGGCAGGCCCTCTGGGCTGAAGAGAGCACGTTCTCGGTCCCGAACCCGGCGCCCGGGCAAGCTCCCGAGCGCCACTTCTACATGCTGGAAATGCTTCCGTATCCCTCGGGGAGCCTGCACATGGGGCACGTCCTCAACTACACGCTCGGCGATGTCGTCACGCATTTCCAAAGGCGCCAGGGGACGACGGTGCTGCGCCCGATGGGCTTCGACTCGTTCGGCCTGCCGGCCGAGAACGCCGCGATCAAGGACGGCGGCCACCCCCTCGAGATCACCGAGCGCAACATGTCGGCGATCCGCAATCAGATGCGCCGGATGGGGTGGGCGATCGACTGGAGCCGAGAGGTCTCGGCGCACGAGGCGACCTACTACCGCTGGACGCAGTGGTTGTTCCTGAAGCTCCTCGAGCACGGCCTCGCCTACCGCAAGGAAGCGCCGGTGAACTGGTGCCCGAACGACCTGACCGTCCTGTCGAACGAGCACGTCGTCGACGGCCGCTGCTGGAGGTGCGGGGCGGTCGTCGAGACCCGGAACATGGAGCAGTGGTTCTTCAAGATCAGGGACTACGCCGACGTGCTGCTCGACGACCTTGCGACGATCGACTGGCCGGAGCGCACGAAGAAGATCCAGAAACAACACATCGGCCGCTCCGAGGGCGCAGAGATTCTCTTCCGCGTCGAGGAGCTCGACCTCGACGTGCCGGTCTTCACGACGCGTCCGGACACGCTCTTCGGTGCAACCTTCTTCGTCATCGCGCCCGAGTCGCCGCTCGTGCAGACGCTTGCCGTAGGGAATGACGAAGTCTTGACCTACGCGCGCGTTTCTGCAGCGCGGCCGACCGAGGATCGTTCAGCACGCGAGAAGAGCGGTGTCTTCACCGGCCGCTACGCAACCAATCCCGTCAACGGGGTGCAGCTGCCGATCTGGGTCGCCGACTACGTCCTGATGGAGTACGGCACGGGCGCGATCATGGCGGTCCCCGCCCACGACGACCGGGATCGTGAGTTCGCCGAGACTTTCGAGTTGCCGATCGTCCCCGTCATCGACGACGACGGCAAGCTCATCAACTCGGCCCAGTTCGACGGGCGACCCTCGGGGGAGGCGAAGGATGCGATCGTCGCCTGGCTCGGCGAGCAGGGCAAGGGGAAGCCGTCGATCAACTACCGCCTCCGCGATTGGAGCTTCTCGCGCCAGCGCTACTGGGGTTGCCCGATCCCGGTCGTCTATTGCGAGCAGGACGGGATGGTTCCGGTGCCGGAGGATCAGCTGCCGGTGCTTTTGCCGGAGGTCGAGGATTACCGGCCCAAGGGCAAGCCACCGCTCGCCTCGAACCGGGACTTCATCGAGACCACGTGCCCGAGGTGTGGCGGCCCGGCACGGCGTGAGGCCGACACGATGGACACGTTCGTCGACTCCTCCTGGTACTTCCTGCGCTACACCGATCCGCAAAACGACCACGCGCCGTTCGATCGAGCGGTCGTCGACTACTGGATGCCGATCGACCAGTACATCGGCGGTATCGATCACGCGAAGGGGCATCTGCTCTATTCGCGGTTCTTTGTGAAGGCGCTGAACGACCTCGGGTT
The DNA here is from genome assembly GCA_038328165.1 of Gaiellales bacterium. GTDB lineage: Bacteria > Actinomycetota > Thermoleophilia > Gaiellales > Gaiellaceae > PALSA-600. Next base: position 95,555 of record JBBQLT010000004.1, on the reverse strand, counting down.
GCTCGGCTTTCGCGAGCCCTTCCAGAAGCTGTTTCACCAGGGATGGGTGAAGCTCGACGGGAAGCGGATGTCGAAGTCGCAGGGCGGCGTCTCGCCGAACGAGCTGATCGACCGCTTCGGCGCCGACGCGATCCGGGTGTACATCTGCTTCCAGGGGCCTGCTGACCAGGACATGGACTGGACGCCAGACGGAATCGAGGCGACGGTTCGCTTCGTGCGGCGATTGTGGCGCGTCGTGCACGAGGCGGCGACGCAGCCCGCGTCACCTGCGGGAGTGGACTCCCCGCTTGCGCGAAAAGCGCACGAGACGATTGCGCGGGTGACCGACGATATCGGCCGGCGTTTCGTCTTCAACACTCCGATCTCGGCGGTGATGGAGCTCGTGAACGAGCTCTCGAAGGCGCCCGACGATCCGGCCGCGCGCTTCGCCGCGCAGACCGCCGTCTCGCTTCTGCAGCCGTACACGCCTCACGTCGCGGAAGAGCTCTGGCATGCGCTCGGTCACGAAGAGCGGATCATGGACGAGCCGTGGCCTCACGCCGACGCCGCGCTGCTGCAGCGCGAAACCGTGCAGCTCGTGCTCCAGGTGAACGGCAAGGTTCGCGACCGGATCGAGGTGCCGGCGGGTCTCTCGGAGGCGGAGCTCGTTGAGCACGCTCGTGCCTCGGAGAAGGTTCAAGCGCACCTGAGCGGGGCCGAGCGCCGGGTGGTCGTCGTCCCGGACAAGCTCGTCAACATCGTTTCGTAGCCTTTCGCGCTTGACATCCGTACCGAGGTACGGGTTTACAGTGCCGGGATGAGAGTCGGAGAGGTCGCCCGGCGGGCCGGGGTGAACGTCGAGACGTTGCGCTATTACGAGCGCTGCGGTCTCTTGCCCGAGCCGGCGCGAACGCCCAACGGCCACCGGCGCTACGACGCCGAGACCGTGCAGTTCATCCGGTCGGTGAAAGAGGCACAGAGTCTCGGATTCTCGCTCGCGGAGATCAAGGAGTTGATGCGAGTCGCACGGCGCGGACCGACCGCCGCGTCGCACGAGCTGCGCGTCCGCCTGGCGGCGAAGATCGACGAGGTCGACGCGCGGCTCGACGCGCTCGGCCGCATGCGCGCCGACCTGGCGCGCGTGGTCGGCTGCGCCTGCGACTCGCTCGACCGTTGCACGTGCGGCGCCGGTTTCCTGGCCCGTCGCACGCGCGAGCGCGACGCGGCGGGGCACGAGCGCTCGACGCTTCACGTGACAAACGGGGACAGCGTCACTCGCTTGCTGCATCAGAGCTCACTCGAGGGCGTCACGCTCTCGTGGCAGGACGCGCTGCACGAAGGGCCGGTTCCAGCGGGATCCCGTACAAAGCTGCTCGCGGCGCGCGCTTCCTTCCTTGCTGCGTGCGGCTGGGGGCCGGCCGCGACGATCCGCGCCGGGCTCGCGCAACGAGACCAGCAGCTGCTCGACGCGCTCGGAGCCGGGCGAGAAGTCGTCCTCTGGTTCGAGCACGATCTCTTCGACCAGCTCCAGCTGATCGACGCGCTCTCGCTCGTCGCGGGCGTGTCCCCCGCGAGCGTCGAACTGATCGTGATCGGCTCCTTTCCCGGCAGGCCGCACTTCCGTGGGCTCGGCGAGTTGACCCCGCCCGAGCTCGAGTCGTTGTGGCCCAAGCGCCGTGCCGTGACGCCGGAGCTGCTCGCCGACGCGCTCGCCGCCTGGACGGCCGTGCGTGCGCCCGACCCGACCGGCATGGCGAAGCTCGCGGGCCGAGACTCACGCGAGTTGCCGTTCCTCGGAGCTGCGCTCGAGCGGCTGCTCGAGGAGCTCCCTGGGACGGTCGACGGCCTCTCCGGTGTCGAGCGACGGGCGCTTCGCGCCGTGCAGGCAGGAGCACGCTCTCCGGCTGACGCTTTCGCGATCGCGCAGGAGGACGAGCCCGCACCGTTTCTCGGCGACACGTGGTTCTTTCGTACGCTCGCCGGGCTCGGTGCCGGCTCGCACGGTCTCATCGAATCGGCGGCGGGCACGCCCCTTCCTGCGCCCCCACCCCTCGGGCGGTGGGATCTCTTTGCCGGCGTCGGGCTGCGCCTGACCGAGTCGGGGCGGCGCGTTCTCGCGGGCGATGCTGATCGTGTCCTTCTTCTTGGCCTCGACCGCTTCGTCGGCGGCGTGCACCTCGTGCCGGGTGCAGACTGGCGCTGGGACTCCTCGACGCGCCAACTTGTCGCGCCTCCCATCTGAGGGAGGAAGTTGTTGCAATTTCGGTGCGAAGAGGTCACCCACGCGTGACGGTTTCTGCGGCACCGTTGGCTCGTGGACAGCCTTCCCTTCACCGTGCAGCAGCGACGCCTCGCTGCAATCGCGCTCGTCTGTCTCGTCGGGCTCACGCTCACGTGGCGGCAGCTCGGTTCGCATGCGACCGCCGCGCGCCTTGCGGTTGCGCCCATCGCCCCGCGAGCGGTCGCCGCGCCGAGCGCGTCCGCCGCGCGTCCACTTGTCGTCGATGTCGCCGGCGCTGTTCGAAGGCCGGGGCTCTATCACCTGGAACGGGGCGCGCGTGTCGCCGATGCCGTCGCGCGCGCCGGCGGGTTGACGCGGCGCGCCGAGCCTGCTGCGGTCAATCTTGCCGCGCCGCTCGCAGACGGCGAGCAGGTGCTCGTCGCGACGCGCGGTTCGCCGGTTGCCGGTGCCGGCAGCGGAGCCGCCTCGGCGGGAGCGGCGGGCGCACCGGTGTCGCTCAACTCGGCAACCGCCGAGGAGCTCGACGCGCTTCCGGGTGTCGGCCCTGTGACCGCGCAGAAGATCGTTGCCTACCGGCTGGAGCATGGGCCGTTCACGTCGGTTGACGGCCTCGATGCGATTCCAGGCATCGGGCCGGCGAAGCTCGGCGACCTGCGACCGCTGGTCGTGCCATGACGCGTGTCCTGCCCGCTCACGTCGTTGCGGCGGGGCTGGCGCTCGGGCTCGCCGGCTCGAACCTGCACCGGTTCGGTTTCTGGGCCGTGGCGGCCCTCGTGGCTGCGGGCGCCTCGCTCACCGCGCTGGCGGCGCGTCGTCCACCACGGCTTGCGTGTCTCGCGCTGCTCGCCGTCGGAGCAGGGTGGTGGTGGGGCGGTGTCCGCCTCGATGCGCTCGACCGAAGCCCGCTCGGCGCGGCTGTCGACCGTTCGGAGCGCGCGCTCGTCGAGGTGACGGGCGAATCACGCGTCGGGCAGTTCGGGCAGCGGTTGCCGGGTCGGGTCCGGCGCTTCGGCGGGAAGACGCTCGACGAGCGGGTCGAGCTCGATCTGCCGCTCGGTCGCGCTCCGCCGCAAGGCGCTCTCGTCAGCGTCCTCGCGATCGTGCGCCTGCCGCCCGGGCCGTCGAACGGCTTCGACGACCGCGCGTACCTCCGCCGGCAAGGAGTCCACGTCGTCCTGCGTGTCGATGAGTGGCACGTCGTCGGCCGCCGGGGCGGGCTCGGTGGTGTCGCCGATGAGCTCCGCCGCTGGCTGCGCCGCGCCTCGGCCCCCGGTCTCGCGGGAGAGCGGCGCGCGGTCCTCGAAGGCGTGCTGCTCGGCGACGACAATGGGCTCTCTCCCTCGCTGAAGGCGAGCTTCCGCCGCGCCGGCCTCTACCACTTGCTCGCGGTCTCCGGGCAGAACGTCGTCCTGCTCGCCGGTGGAGTGCTCGGGCTGGGTGTCCTGCTCGGCGCTTCGCGTGCCGCCGGGCACGTCGGAGCGCTCTGCGCGATCGGTGCCTACGTGCTCGCGGTCGGCCCCCAGGCGTCGGTGATCCGCGCGGCGGTGGCCGGCGCTGCCGTGTCGTTCGCCTGGCTCGCCGGGCGCGAGCGCGACCGGTGGCACGTCCTCCTCGTCGCAGCAGTCGTGCTCCTTGCCTGGAACCCGTACACCGTTTTCGACCCGGGGTTCCAACTCTCATTCGTTGCCGTGCTCGCGATCTTCCTCGCGGCGGGCCGGCTGACGAGCGCGTTCGAGGGATATCCGGTCCCGCGGAAGCTCGCGACGGCGGTCGCGATCTCCACGGTGTGCAGCCTCGCGACGACGCCCATCCTCTGGCTGCAATTCGGCTCGGTGCCGCTGCTCGGCGTGCTTGCGAACGCCCTGGTCGAGCCTGCGATCGGGCCACTGCTCGGGCTCGCACTCGTCACGGCCGCGGTCGATCCCGTTTCGCCGTCACTGGCGGCAGCGCTTGCAGGTGCGAACGGCTGGGTCGCCGCCTATGTCGCAGGCTGCGCGCGCGTGATCGCCTCGATCCCGTTCGCGCAGGCGACCGGCCCGGGCGCAGCGATCGCGGCCGGCGGCTCGCTCGCCGCGTCCGCCTATGCTTGGCGGCGATGGCGGATGAGCTCAAACCGGCCTATCTGATCGCCGGCAGCGACCGGCCGAAGGTCGACCGGGCGGTAGCCCGCCTGCGCGCGCGCTACGAGTGCGATGCCGTCGAGATCCACGCTGCCGAGGAGGTGAGCGGGGAGGACGCGGTCGCAGCCTGTAACGCGATGGCGCTCTTCGGCTCCGGTTCGCGGCTGATCGTGATCGAAGAGGTGCAGGTCTGGAAGGCGCCGGATGCGAAGGCGATCGCCGACTACCTGAAGGCGCCAATGCCGGGGACGACCCTCGCTCTCATCGGTGGCGAGCTGAAGAAGGACGCGCCGATCGCGAAGGCGGTGGCCGTGGGCAAGGGCGAGATCCTGCTGTGGGACGTGGCCCACCGTGCTGTCGCTCGGTGGATCGCCGAGCAGTTCAAGGTGCACGGCGCACGCGCCGAGCCCGAAGCCTGCCGGCTGCTTGCCGAGCTCGTGGGCGAGAACCTCTACGACCTCGCGAGCGAGGTGGAGAAGCTTGCGACCTGGGCCGACGGGGCGGAGATCACGGAGGCTGACATCGACTCGATCGTCGCGCCCCGGGCCGACTCACCGCCGTGGAACCTCACCGACGCGTGGGGGAGCCGCGATGTCGGTGCCGTGCTGCGTGAAGCCGAGAAGATGCTCGACCGAACAGGTGATCCCCTCTCGAAGACCATTCCGCGCATCGTGGGAAGCCTGAACAAGCACATCAGGAACGCGCGCCTCGCACACCGCCTCGAATCGCAGGGCCTCGCGCCGGCTGAGGCCGCCGCGAAGCTCGGCCTGAAGCCGTTCCCCGCCCAGAAGCTCTTCGCGCAGGTGCGGAACTACAGCGCGGCGGAGCTGGACGACGCGCTGGTGCGACTCGCTGACCTCGACCATGCGCTGAAAGGCGGCTCACGGCTCGCGAACGAGCTCGAGCTCGAGCGGGCGCTCGTCGACATCACCCAGGAGCGCGAGACCGCGCGTCTCTGACCGAGGTGAGCTACGACTTCGCGCTGGACGTCGCGGCGAGGCGAGCCGCCTGCGACTTCTTACGCGCGCCCGCGTTCTTGTGGAGCGCTCCGCGGGCGACTGCCCGATCGATCAGCTTCACGAGGCTCCGGTGCTCGGCCTCGATCGTCGCCGCGTCACCCTCGGCGACGACCGTCTGGAGGCGCTTCGCGTGTGTCTTGATCGACGACGTATAGCGCAGGTTCTCGATCCGCTCCTCGGCGGCGATCCGGACGCGCTTGCGCTGTTGCTGAATGTTCGGCATGGTCGTCGAAAAGCCCACTCGGCGGGCGCCGCGATCGTAGCAGAGCCCTTTCGCAGCGACGAGGGCGCTCGCGCCTCCGACGGCCCGCGTAACGTTCTGCGCCGTGGCCGATGATGTGACGCCCGGGCCCGGCGAGACGGAGGATCCCGCCGCGACTCCGGTCGGAGAGCGCCCTGTCCGCCGGCTGGCGCTCTCGACCGCGATCTTCTCAGTTGCGACGGGCATCTCACGGGTTCTCGGCCTTGTCCGAGAAGTCGTCGCGAAGAACTATTTCGGCGTCCAGGGCCCGGTCAATGCGTTCCAGATCGCGTTCCTCGTCCCGAACACGATCCGGGCGCTCGTCGCCGACGCTGCGCTCTCATCGGCGTTCGTGCCCGTGTTCAGCGACCTGATCGAGAAGGGCGAGCGGAAGCGCGCATGGCGAGTGGCTTCGAGTCTCTTCTGGCTGACGCTGCTCGGGCTCGGTGCGGTGACAGCGCTCTTCGTGCTGGCCGCACGCTGGGTGATGCCGCCGCTCTACCCGCACTACCACCCGCTCCTGATCGGGCTGTCGCAGGTGCTCTTCCCGATCGTCGCGCTGCTCGGAGTCTCAGGGATCGTCGTCGGGATCCTCAACACCTACGACGAGTTCTCGATCCCGGCGCTGACACCCGTCGCCTGGAACCTCGTGATCATCGCGGGGCTCATCTTCGGCGTGCCGCACGTGCAGGGCGCCGACCACAAGCTGTACGTCTACGCCGGCGCGATCCTCGCCGGCACGGTCGTGCAGGTGCTGCTTCCGATTCCCTGGCTGCGCGGGAAGGACGGCCGCCTGACACTCGTGATCGACTGGCGGGACCCGGCGGTCAAGCAGGTGTTCAAGTTGATGCTCCCGGTTACGCTCGGGCTCGGGCTGATCAACATCAACGCCCTGATCGACGGCGTGATCGGCGGCTGGTTGATCACCTCGAACGCTCCGTCGGAGATCGACGCCGCCTTCCGCATCTACATGCTGCCGCAGGGGATGTTCTCGGTTGCGGTCGCGACGGTTCTCTTCCCCTCGCTCGCTCGGTTCGCGTCCCGCGGCGACATGGATGGCTTCCGCCGCACGACCGAGGTGGGGCTTCGGCAGATCGCATTCCTGCTCGTACCCGCGAGCATCGTCTCGGCCGTTCTCGCCGAGCCGATCACGCGCCTCATCTATCAGCGTGGCGCCTTCACCTCGGGACAGACGCCGATCGTCGCCGCGTGTCTCGCTGCACTCTCTGCCGGCCTCGCGTTCAACGGGACGATGTTGATGTTGAACCGTGCGTTCTTCAGTCTCCAGGAGAACTGGGTCCCGACGTGGGTGGCGCTCGCGAATCTGTTTCTGAACGCCATCCTCGACGTCGCGTTCTCGCCGCTAGGAACCTGGGGGATCCCGCTCGCGACAGCGCTCGTAAATATCGGCGGGACGGCAGCGCTCCTCCTGCTCCTGAACCGTCGCCTCGGGCGGATCGGCTTCGGCGCCGTCGCGGCCTCGTTCCTGCGTGTCGCAGCCGCGGGGCTCGTCGCGGGCGGGACCGCCTTCGCCGTCTGGAAGCCGCTCGACAGCCTCGTCGGACGCTCGCTCGGCGGCCAGCTGCTTTCGCTCGTACCGGCGCTCGCTGCCGCGACACTCGCCTACTTCCTGGCCGGAAAGCTGCTCGGAGTGCGCGAGATGCAGGCGCTACTCTCCTTGCGGAGCCGCCGATCGCGCGGCTGACACGCCATGGACCAGCAACACATCCGCAACTTCTCGATTATCGCGCATATCGACCACGGCAAGTCGACGCTCGCGGATCGCATCCTCCAGCTGACCGACACCGTCTCGGCGCGGGAGATGCGCGACCAGCTCCTCGACTCGATGGACCTCGAGCGCGAACGCGGGATCACGATCAAGGCACAAGCCGTCCGCGTGCAGTGGAAGGGCCACCAGCTGAACCTGATCGACACGCCGGGGCACGTCGACTTCACCTACGAGGTCTCTCGCTCGCTTCAGGCCTGTGAGGGCGCGCTCCTCGTCGTCGACGCGGCGCAGGGCATCGAGGCCCAGACGCTTGCGAATGCGTACCTCGCGATCGAGAACAACCTGGAGATCGTCCCCGTCGTGAACAAGATCGACCTGCCGGCCGCGGATCCCGAGCGCGCGTCAGCCGAGGTCGCAGACCTGATCGGCGACGACGCGGATCACGTCTTGCGCATTTCCGCGAAGACAGGGCAAGGAGTCGCCGAGGTGCTCGATGCGATCGTCGAGCGTATTCCGCCGCCGGCAGGCGACGTGACTGCGCCGGCGCGCGCGCTCATCTTCGACTCCTCCTACGATCAATACCGCGGTGTTGTCGCGTTCGTACGCGTCGTCGACGGCGTGTTCCGACCGCGTGAATGGGTGCGAGCGATGGCGCAGGGCACGCGCTTCGAAGCGCAGGAGATCGGATTCATGTCGCCGACGAACCGCCCCGTGCAGGAGCTCAGCGCGGGTGAGGTCGGGTATGTGATCACGGGGCTGAAGGACGTCTCCGAGCTGCGCGTCGGTGACACGCTCACCTCCGATCGTGCCGGCGCTGCAAAGCCGCTGCCCGGGTACAAGGAAGTGAAGCCGATGGTGTTCGCGGGCCTCTTCCCGACCGAGTCCGACCAGTATCCCGAGCTGCGTGACGCGCTCGAGCGGCTGAAGCTGAACGACGCAGCTCTCTTCTACGAGCCCGAGACCTCACAGGCGCTCGGCTTCGGTTTTCGCTGCGGCTTCCTCGGCCTTCTGCACATGGAGATCGTGCGCGAGCGGCTCGAGCGCGAGTTCGATCTCGACCTGCTCGTGACCGCGCCGAACGTCGCCTATCGCGTGCGCCCGATGAACGGAGAGTGGACTGAGGTGCACACGCCGTCCGATCTTCCGGAAGGCGTCGAGGATGTCGAGGAGCCGTACATCAAGGCGTCGATCATCGTTCCGAAGGAGTTCGTCGGAGCAGTGATGGAGTTGTGTAACGACCGACGTGGTCGCTTCGACCACATGGAGTACCTCTCGCCCGAGCGCGTGCACCTCACCTACGAGCTTCCGCTCGGCGAGATCGTCCTCGACTACTACGACCAGCTGAAGTCACGCACGCGCGGGTACGCGAGCTTCGACTACGACATCACGGGCTTCCAGCCCGGCAACCTGGCGCGTGTCGACATCCTCGTCGGCGGCGAATCTGTCGACGCGCTCTCGCTCATCGTGCACCGTGACTTTGCGTACGAGCGCGGCCGGCAGCTCGTCGAGAAGCTGCGCGAGGAGATCCCACGCCAGATGTTCGACGTCGCCATCCAGGCGGCGATCGGCGCCCGCGTGATCGCGCGCGAGACCGTGAAGGCCCGGCGCAAGGACGTGCTCGCGAAATGCTACGGCGGCGACATCAGCCGCAAGCGCAAACTGCTCGAGAAGCAGAAGAAGGGCAAGAAGCGGATGAAGAACGTCGGCGGCGTCGAGGTGCCGCAGGAAGCCTTCCTGGCCGTCCTGAACCTGAACGAACCGGCGAAGCGGTAGGCGAATGGCACTCGACCTGAAAACCGAATGCGAGCGCTGCCGGATGCCACTTGCGCCCGAAGGGCGGGCAGCAATCTGCGCGTTCGAGTGCACGTTCTGCTCGGTGTGCTCGGCCGAGATGATGCACGTCTGCCCGAACTGTGGCGGCGAACTCGCCCCGCGCCCACGCCGCAAAGCGTGAGTTCAGTGCCGGCGCGGCACCTCTACATTCATCTGCCGTTCTGCTCGTCGCGTTGCGGTTACTGCGATTTCGTCACCGTCGTCGGCCGGCGCGGGGAGCACCGGCGCTACGTCGACGCGGTTCTCCGCGAGCTCGCCCTGCGTGAACACATGCTCGAACCGGTGGTCGAGACGGTCTACCTCGGTGGCGGCACCCCGACCTTCACCGCTCCTGCCGAGCTCGAGCGGCTGCTCGGCGCGGTGCCACCCGCCGCGGAGGTGACGGTCGAGGCGAATCCCGAGACGGTGACGGCAGAGGTCGCTGGCTTGCTCGTGCGCGCCGGCGTCGACCGGGTCTCGCTCGGCGCGCAGACGTTTGCCCCTCGGCTCCTCTCCACGCTGGGGCGCGTTGCCCGGCCGGACGACGTCCGGCGTGCGCTCTATCGTCTACGCGATGCCGGAATTGACAACAGCTCGCTCGACCTCATCTACGGCATCCCGGGCCAGGAGCCCGCCGACCTCGACCGCGACCTCGCCGAGGCACTGGCGCTCGACCCGGAGCACATCTCCGCGTATGAGCTCGAAGCCAAGCCGGGCACCCGCTTCACGCACGCCCACGGGGCCGAGTTGAAGCGCCAGGCCGAGTCGATGGAGACGTATTTCGAGCGCGTCGTCGAGACAGTGACCGCCGCCGGGTACCGCTGGTACGAGACGGCCAGCTTCTGCCGCGCAGAAGACCGTTCGGGCGGTCGTGATCTGCGGGCGCGGCACAACCTCGGCTACTGGCTCGGGCACGACTACCTCGGCCTCGGCGTAGGTGCCGTCAGCACAATCGAGGACCGGCGCTTCCGTAACGCCCCGTCACTCCCGCGGTATCTCGCGGCGCTCGAAGGTGGGGAGCTGCCGCCGCATGAGGTCGAGCCCCTGCCGCAGAGCGTCCGTGACACCGAGCGGATCATGCTCGGACTCCGCCTGGACGAGCCCCTGCCGCTCGCGGGTCTCACGGGTGCGCTCGATCCGGTGCAGCTCGAGCGCATGGAGGGGCTCGGGCTTGCAGTGCGCCGAGACGGTGGCCTGACGCTGACCGCGCGCGGTCGCTTCCTCGGCGGCGGCGTCACCGCTCGCCTGCTCGTGTAGAAACGGCCCGCCGAGCGGTGACCCCTCACGGACTCCCTACCATGGGAGGTGCAGATGCTGCTCTCAGACCGACAACGGGACATCCTCCGCCTCGTCGTGGAGGAGTACGTCGCGACGGGCCAGCCCGTGGGCTCACGGGCGCTCGTCGAGCGAGCGGGGCTCGGCTTCTCGCCCTCGACCGTGCGCCACGAGCTCGCCGAGCTCGAGCGAATGGGCTTGCTCACGCACCCCCACACGTCCGCCGGTCGCATTCCCACCGAGGGCGGCTACCGGCTGTTCGTCGACGAGTTGCTCAGCCACGAGGAGCAGAAGCCGGCCGACTTCCCGCTCGGCCTGCCACGTGAGCGCGCGGAGATCGAGGAGGCGCTCCAGGCAACGACGGAGATGCTGTCGCAGGTCTCGCGGCTGCTCGCGCTCGTCTCGGCCCCTGCGCTCGAGGCCGCGACCGTGCGTCACGTCGAGGTGTTGCTTCTCCAGCCCAACGTGGTGATGGTGGTCGTGATCACGTCGGCGGGAGGCGTCACGAAGCTCCGGTACGTCTTCACCGATCCAGTCGACCCCGGCCTCGCGACGTGGGCTGCCGAGTATCTGAACGAGCGCCTCGCCGGGTCGCGCATCGGCTCGCGGGCCGTGAAGCACGCTTTTGACGAGTCGAGCCTGGGCATCCGCGAACGGACGTTCCTCCTCGTCATCCGAGGTGCCTTCGAACAAGCTGCCGACGAAGATCGTCGGCTCTTCGTCGGCGGGACGGCCGGACTGCTCGACGAGATGCGTGCCGAAGAGATCGGTGCGTACCGCAGCTTGATGGATGCGCTCGAGAAACGTGTGGCGTTGCTCGATGTGCTCGCCCAGCGCGGCCTTCCGCGCCGCTCGTTCGCGCGTGTCGGCGAGGAGCTCGAGCAACCCGGGCTGCGCGAGCTCGCGCTCGTCGGTGCGACGTATGGCCTTACGCATCAGACACTCGGCTCCGTCAGCTTGCTCGGGCCGCTTCGAATGGACTACGACAAGGCGCTGCGTTCGGTGCGTTCGGCGGCACACGAGCTGTCCCGCTTCGTCGAAGAAGCCTACGGGGACGACTGATGGGCGCGACCAACCGCGACTACTACGAGTTGCTCGGCGTCGCGCGCGATTGCGACGACGCGGCGATCAAGAAATCGTTCCGCCGCCTCGCGCGTCAGCTCCATCCAGACGTCTCGGATGCGCCGGAGACGGAGATTCGCTTTCGGGAGGTCAGTGAGGCCTACGAGGTGCTGTCCAATCCCGAGACGCGCGCCCTCTACGACCGCTACGGGCATCAGGGTCTGCGCTCAGGTGGTTTCACGCCCTCGCACGTCGACATCAGCGGCCTCAACGATCTCTTCAGCGCGTTCTTCGGCGACGACATCTTCGGCTCGGCGATGCGCGGCGGCAGCGTGCGCCAACGCGGGGGTGATGTCGCTGCTGAGGTGCAGATCGACCTCGTCGACGCGTCACACGGCATCACGGTCGACGTGCCCTTCGAAGCAGCCTCTTCGTGCACGACGTGCGGAGGTGACGGTGTCGAGCCCGGCACCGAGCCGACCAGATGCGATCGGTGCGAGGGCTCCGGCCGCTTGCACCAGGTTTCCCGCGGGATCTTCGGCGAGTTCGTCCGCGCACAGGCCTGCCCACAGTGCGGCGGGCGCGGTCAGATCATCGAGCATCCGTGCCGGGCCTGCGACGGTGCGGGCCGCGTGGTCGAAACGCGCACGTTGCAGGTGGACGTACCCGCCGGCATTCACGACGGACAGCGCATCAGGGTCTCCGGCGAGGGGCACGCAGCCCCCGTCGGCGGGCGTGCGGGTGACGTCTACGTGCTCGTTCGCGTGCGCCCCGACTCGCGATTCGTGCGCGAGGGGAACGACATCTACTCGCAGGTCGACCTGACGATCGTGCAGGCTTCGCTCGGCGCGACCATGACGGTGGAAACGCTCGAGGGCCCGATCGAGCTCGAGCTCCCGGCGGGGGTGCAGCCGGGCGAGGTCCGCGTCCTGCGCGGTCGAGGCATGCCCGTCCTGCAGGGCTTTGGCCGCGGCGACCAGCGGGTGCTCGTGAACGTCTCGGTGCCGCGCCGTCTCAGCCCCGGTCAGCGGCGCCTGCTCGAGGAGTTCGAGCTTGCGAGCGATGAGCACACCTATCGCCACGACGAGGGTTTCTTCGAGAAGCTGAGATCGACGTTTCGTTGAGCGAGCTGCGGCGCGTCTCGGTGCAGGTGCTCGAGCGGCGTGCCGAGGAGGCGCGCGCGACGATGATCGAGCTCTTCCCCCAAGGATTCGAAGAGGTCGAGCGCGACGGCGGCGTCGAGTTGGTCGCCTACACCGACGCGGCCGGCGAGGAGAAGATCTGGCACTTCTTCGGTGCGGCGGAGAGCGCGGATGTCGAAAGTGGCTGGGAGGAGCGCTGGCGCATGTTCCACCAGCCCGTGCGCGTCGGGCGTCTGTGGATCGGGCCGCCGTGGGAAACCGCGCCCACCGACGCGCTGCTCGTGGTCGTCGATCCGGGCCGCGCCTTCGGAACCGGGGCCCATCCGACGACGCAGCTTTGCCTCGAGCTCCTGCAGCGGCTCGAGCCCGGCTCCCTGCTCGATGTGGGCTGCGGCTCCGGTGTTCTCGCGATCGCCGCCGCCGTGCTCGGATTCGGCCCGGTGGCAGGCGTCGACGTCGAGACGGCCTCGATCGAGGCAACGCTCGAAAATGCCCGCGCGAACGGTACCGAGGTGAACGCGCGGCTCGTCGGGCCCGAGGATTCGCTCCCGTCCGCCAGGACGGTCGTCGCAAATATCTCACTCCCGGCGGTGCTTGCGCTGCCGGGTCGCACGAGCGCAGATGTGCTCGTCACGTCCGGCTACCTCATGTCGGAGGAGCCTCGACTCCCGGGATACGAGCACGTCGAGCGCGCCGCCGTCGACGGATGGGCCGCTGACGTGCACCGCAGGGTCTGAGCGCTTACGATCCACGGTGTGGCGACGTTCCACGTCGACTTCCTCGGCTGCAAGGTCTCGCACGCCGACGTGCACGAGGTCCGCGAAGCGCTGCTTCGCGACGGCCATTCCGAGCGCGGCGAACCGGGCGGCGACGTCGCGGTGATCAGCACCTGTTGCGTGACACGCGAGGCCGTCGCCAAGAGTCGTAAGGCCGTTCGGCGCGCGGCGGGTCTTCATCGCCGTGTCTACGTCACCGGCTGCGCAGCGAGCCTCGAGGGTGCTTTCGCAGGGCATCTGGGAAACGTGACCGTTGTCGCGAAGCAAAGCGAGGAGGCCGCTGCCTTCGTGGCGGGTGACGTCGGCGCGATCGGTTGCGTTCAGGCGGACGCGCGTATCGACCGCGTTCGAGCGTTCGTGAAGATCCAGGACGGCTGCTCGTTCAACTGTCATTTCTGTGTCATCCCGCTCGTGCGTGGCGCGTCTCGCAGCCGGACTGCGGGCGCCGTGCTCGGTGAGATCAGGCGTCGTGTCGGCCAGGGCCACCGCGAAGTCGTTCTCACCGGCATCAATCTCGGCTGCTTCCGGGACCGCGCCGCGGGGTTCGATCTCGCACGGCTCGTGCGAGCGGCCGGCGCGACGCCCGGGCTCGATCGTTTGCGACTCAGCTCGATCGAGATCAACCATGTCGACGCTGCTCTCGCTGCGGCGCTGCGCGAGACTCCATCCGTGACGAAGCATCTGCACGTGCCACTCCAGTCGGGCGACGACCGTGTGCTGGCCGCAATGGGTCGCCGCTACACGAGCGCCACGTACCTTCGCCGTCTCGAGTCGCTCGCGAACGACTTCAACCTCACCTCCGACGTGATCGTCGGTTTTCCGGCCGAGGACGACGCTGCGTTCGAGCGGACGCTGCGAACGGTCGAGCGCGCAGGGCTGACGAAGGTGCACGTCTTCCCGTACTCACCGCGCCCCGGCACCGCCACGGCTACCGCCGATCCCGTTCCGCCTGCGACGAAGAAGGACCGCGGCGCGCGGCTGCGTGCGCTCTCGCACGAGCTCTGCGTGCGCCGCTGGGAGGGCAAGCTCGGTGTCGAGGATTCGGTGCTCGTCGATCGTCCAGGTCGCGGCTACGGCGATGACTACACGCCATGGCTCGTCGATGCTCCGGTGGGCGCCCTCGTGCGGGTGCGCGGGGCGGCCGTCACCGAGGAGGGTGTGCGTGCCGAGGCAACATGAGGGCTGTCTCTTCTGCAGCATCGCCCGCGACGGCGCTTACGTGCACCGGGCAAAGGGATTCGTCGCGATCAACGATCTGAACCCGCAGGCCCCGGTGCATGTCCTCGTGCTGCCGGTGCGACATGTCGATACCTTCCGCGAGATCTCGGACTTCGATGCGAAGGAGACGAAGCGCATGCTCGAGTTCGTCGCGGAGACCGCGGAAAAGGTGGGACTTACCGACTACCGTGTGCTCGTGAACGTGGGCGCCGGCGCCGGCCAGACAATCTTCCATCTGCACTGGCACATCCTCGGTGGGGGAGAAGAGCCGGGCGCCGACGTCCCGAGCGCTGTCGCTACGGCGGTGGCCGAGCGATGAGCGTCCTCGCCCAGCTCGAGGACGAGGTCAAGGATGCGATGCGCGCGCGTGACAACGACCGCCGAGACGCTCTGCGGTTGATCCTCTCGAGCCTTCGCTCGGCCGAGAAGGATCTGCAGCGGCCGCTCTCCGACGAAGAAGAGCTGCAGGTGCTCCAGCGCGAGCGCAAGAAGCGGCACGAGGCTGCCGAAGCATTCAGGAGCGGCGGGCGGGAAGAGCAAGCACAGAAGGAAGAGGGCGAGCTCGCCATCCTCCAGGAGTTCATGCCCGAGCCGCTCGCCGAGGAAGCGATCGAGCGGATCGTCGACGATGCGATCGCCGAGAACAAGGCGACGAGCATGCGGGACATGGGCCGTGTGATGGCGGACGTAATGCCGCAAATCGCGGGCCGGGCGGACGGTTCGGCGGTCAGCCAGATCGTCCGCGAAAAACTGGCGTAGTCAGCTCTGGGCGGCCTGCGACGGCCCGCTTGCGACGAAGTCCTTTCCCCGCACGAGCACGAAGGCGAGCACGGCACCGACCGCCGCGACGACCGCGCCGACCTGGAGGATCGAGTTGAGCCCGGACACGAAGCCCGCCCGGGCAGCGTTGGGCAGATGGCCCGGCGGGCCGAGGCCGTGCGATCCGACCTTGCTCTGGAAAATCGCGCCGAGCGCGGCGATGCCCGTTGCGATGCCGAGCTGGCGGAAGGTGTTGTTGAGGCCCGAGGCCATCCCGGCTCGCTCCTGCCGCACCGTCGAGATTGCGGTTGTGGCGAGCGGCGCGTTCACGAGCCCGACACCGATGCCACCGACGATGAAGCCCGGGAGGAGAGTCGTCCAGTCGGAGCTGACCGTGATGCCGCTCATGAGCCACATCGAGAGCGCGACGAGCGCGAGCCCAGCGCCGAGCAGCAGCCGAATCGGCGTTCGCGCTGACAGGCGCCCGGCCAGAGGAGCCGCGACGAATGAGACGAGACTCAACGGCAGGAAGCGAACTCCGGTTTGCAACGGCGAGAGGCGAAGCACGTTCTGCAAGTAGAGCGTGAGGTAGAGGAACATCGCAAAGAGGGTGGACGAGATGGCGAACGCCGTGATCTGCGCGCCGACGAACGCCGGGCGCCGGAAGAGCGTGAGATCGACCATCGAGGTCTCCTGCAGTGCCTGCGAGGCGACGAAGGCGGTCAACAGCACGGCCGCAGCGACAAGGAGCGCAACGATCGGTGCGCTCGACCAGCCGTGCGGGTTTCCCTCGATCAAGGCGAGGATGAGACAGAAAAGGCCGCTCGTCAGCGTGACGAGACCCACCGGGTCGACCTTGCTGTGCTCGGGGTCACTCGATTCGCGTAGCTGTGCGACCGCCAGAGCGACCGCGACGACTCCGATCGGGATGTTCACGAGAAAGATCCACCGCCAAGAGAGCCAGGACGTGAGCATCCCGCCGACAAGCGGCCCGATCGCGACCGCCAGGCCGATCGTCGCACCCCAGATCCCGAAGGCCGTCCCCCGCTCCTTGCCGTGGAATTCCTGCGAGAGGATTGCGAGCGCCGTTGCGAACATCGTCGCGCCGCCGACTCCCTGGGCCCCGCGCGCGATGATCAGGAAGAGCGGGTCTCCGGCGAGACCGCAGGCTGCCGAGGCGATCGTGAAGAGGACGATCCCGATGAGAAACAGCCGCTTGCGCCCGAAGAGATCGGCCAGCGAGCCGGCCGTCAGCACGCAGGTCGCAAGCGCAAGCGCATAGGCGTCGACCACCCACTGAAGGTCGGAAAACGAGGCGTGTAACGCCTTTTCGATCGCGGGCAACGCGACATTCACGATCGTGATGTCGAGGAGGAGCATGAAGGTGGCCACGCAGACGGTGAGCAATGTCCACCACTTCCGCCCCATGGAGGCAACCTACACTGCACCAGTGCAGGAAACGCTCGCTGTCCCGAATGCCGTTGCGGCCGAGCTCGCGGGGATCTCCGACGGGGTACTCACCGCGATCCGCGAACGCATGCATTGCACGATCCGGTTGCGGGGCAACCAACTTACCCTCGAGGGCGAGGAGGAGCACGTCGCCCAGGCCCGGGCGCTCGTCGACGAGCTGGTCGAGCTCGTCGAGGGCGGCCACCAGATCGGCGCGCACACGGTCGACGCTGTACTTGGCGCCGTCGAGGCCGGGCACGACGTTCGCGAGGTCTTCGACGCCGTCGTCTGGCGGCACCGCGGCAAGAAGATCGCGCCGAAGACGCTCGGCCAGAAGAGCTACATCGACGCGATCCGCCGCTCGACCGTCACGTTCGGGATCGGTCCCGCAGGCACCGGGAAGACGTATCTCGCCATGGCCTGTGCGGTCGCCGCGTTGCACGAGCGGGAGGTTGCCCGGATCATCCTCACGCGGCCCGCCGTGGAAGCCGGCGAGCGCCTCGGGTTCCTGCCGGGCGACATGCTCGCGAAGGTCGACCCGTACCTGCGGCCACTGTTCGATGCGCTCTACGACATGCTCGAGCCCGACAAGGCAATGAATCTGATGGAGCGGGGGACGATCGAGGTCGCGCCGCTCGCGTTCATGCGCGGTCGCACGCTGAACGACAGCTTCATCATCCTCGACGAGGCGCAGAACACCTCGCCCGAGCAGATGCAGATGTTCCTCACGCGGCTCGGCTTCGGGTCGAAGGTCGTCGTGACCGGAGATGTGACCCAGATCGACCTTCCGCGCGAGCAGCGCTCGGGTCTCGTGCACGTGCAGGACGTATTGCAGGAGATCGACGGCATTTCGTTCACGCAGTTTGGCCATCGAGATGTTGTTCGCCACAAGCTCGTCCAGCGCATCGTCGAGGCGTACAAGGAGCACACCGAAGAGCGCAACCGATGATCTCGGTCGAGGTCGACAACCGGAGCGGGTTGGAGATCGACGAGACCGGTCCCCGCGACTTCGCCTCGCGCGTGTTGCAGGCGGAGGGCGTCGAGGATGGAGAGCTCGGGCTCGCATTCGTCGGCCCGGACGAGATGCGCGCCCTGAAACGGGAGTACCTCGGTATCGACGAGGCGACGGACGTTCTCTCGTTCCCGATCGACGGCCGCGACATCGTTCCGTCCGACGTCCCGCGTGCCCTCGGCGACGTCGTCCTCTGCCCGCAGGTGGTGGGGGCGGAGTGGCGCTGGCCACTCACGCATGGACTGCTGCATCTCCTCGGTTACGACCATGGAGCCGCGATGGAAGCGCGCGAGGAGCAGTTGCTCGCATGAGCACGCGCCGCGCGCCAGGCATCTTCGACTCGTTCAACTACGCGTTCGAGGGGATCATCCACACGCTGCGCACGCAGCGGAACATGCGCATCCACCTTGCTGTTGCGTTCATCGTGCTCATCACCGCCCTGATCGTGAACGTGACGAAGCTCGAGCTGATCGCGCTTCTGATTTCGATCACGTTCGTCCTGATCGCGGAGATGATCAACACCGCGGTCGAGGCTGCGATTGACATCGCGACAACGTCGTTCGACCCGATGGCGAAGCTCGCGAAGGACATTGCGGCGGGCTCGGTGCTGATCGCGTCCGTCAACGCGATCGCCGTCGGCTACCTCGTGTTCGCAGGCAAGGTCGCCGACCGCTCGTCTCGCCTGCTCGAGCGGCTGCGCGAGGCTCCGGCGGAGTTGACGCTCGTCGCGCTCGTCCTCACGGTGTTCCTCGTGATCGCCACCAAGGCCTATACGGGGCGCGGTACGCCGCTCCGCGGCGGTATCCCGTCGGGTCACGCCGCGCTCGCCTTTGCGGGCTGGATGGCCGCCACGTACGTCGCAGGAGCCGACCACCGTTTCCTGATCTCATCGATCGCACTGATCATGGCGCTCCTTGTCGCTCAGACGCGCGTGGAGTCGGGCGTTCACTCCGCGCTTGAAGTGACCTATGGCGGCCTCGTCGGCGCGCTGGCGACGCTGGTCATCTTCCAGGTGTTCTCGTGAGTGCGCTCGTGGAGAAGGCGGAACAAGTGGCGGCGCAGGCGTATGCGCCGTACTCGAATTACTTCGTCGGCGCCGTTGTGCGCACCAGGGACGGCCAGGAGTTCTCCGGCGTGAACGTCGAGAGTGCGGCCTATCCACTCGGCATCTGCGCCGAGAAATCGGCACTCGCAGCCGCCGCCACCGCGGGCCACAAGCCGGGCGATGTCGAGGCGATCGGGATCTCGGCTTCGCCCTGCGGCGGCTGCAGGCAGTGGCTCCATGAGTGGAGGATCCCCGAGGTCAGCTATCGCCGCACCGACGGCTCGATCGGCAAGGCGCAGGCGTCGGAGCTCCTGCCCGACACCTGGGATTTGCCCGGATGAAGTCCGGATTCGTCGCCGTCGCAGGACGGCCGAACGTCGGCAAGTCGACGCTCGTGAATGCCCTCACGGGCGCGAAGGTCGCGATCGTCTCCGATAAGCCGCACACGACTCGCCACCGCATCCGCGGCGTGCACACCACCGACGACGCCCAGCTCGTGTTGGTGGATCTGCCCGGCTGGCAGCGTCCGATCGACCGGCTCACGGAGCGCATGCAGGTGACGGTCGACGAGACGATGGCCGACGACATCGATGCGCTGCTGCTCGTCGTCAACGCGCGCGAGCGCATCGGCGCCGGGGACCGGTACGTCGCGCGCAACGTGTTTCGGATCGGCGTGCCGGTGGTGATCGTCGTCAACCAGATCGACCGGCTGAAAGCCGGGCATGTCGCGACGCAGATGAAGGCGGCGGCGACGCTCGGGGACTTTCACGCACTGCATCCGGTGAGTGCGAAGACGGGAGACGGTATCGGCGAGCTGCGGAGCGACCTGATCTCGCTGCTTCCCGAGGGTCCCATGTACTACTCCGCCGAGACAGACACCGATATGCCGCTCGAGGCCCGCATCGCCGAGCTCGTGCGCGAGCAGGCGCTGCGCGTCACGAAGGAGGAGGTACCGCATGCGGTCACCGCCGAGGTGGTGGGGATCGACGAGAAGCGCATCCACGTGCGGCTCTACACGGAGACGGAAAGCCAGAAGCAGATCCTGATCGGCAAGGGTGGCACGATGGTGCGCGAGATCGGCCGCACGGCGCGGCCGTTCATCGAGCAGCTCGTCGGCCATCCGATCTACCTGCAGCTGCAGGTCAAAGCGTCGCCGAAGTGGCGGCGCAACGAGACGATGCTCGAACGTCTCGGCCTGTAGCGGCACCGCCGGCGTTCGTTGCGCCTACCCTCAGCCAGCCACACGTCGAGCGACATCCGGCGGCAGCCATCGTCACGAAAGGCCACGTCCGGCGGCAGCCGTCGTCGCGAAAGTGAAAGGACAGTGCGCCGAATCTGGCCACGGGAGGTGCGGATTGAGACAGTCGGCGTCATGATGAGAACTGCGAATCCGCTTCGGATGGATGTCCCCGGCGGCCGTTGCAACGTGGGTGCTACCGCCACCAGCCACGTTTGCTTCACCGCCGCGTCCGGTGGCGCGTTCGGCGGCAGCCGCCGTGATGGAAGTGAGACAGGCGGTGCACGAAAATGCCGCCTCTTCTGGCCGGCGCGCCTACTTCGTCGTCGGCTGCACGAGGTTGCCGGGCAGGATCGACGGGCCGGTCGTGCCGGTGCAGATGATCAGCTGCGCGTTCGGGTTCAACTTGTCGATCGACTCGAGCTGAAGCACCTGTGGGTTGTTGCGGAGAGCACGCCCCTTCAGCGCGATCGACTCCGCGTCGCCCCGTGCCTTCGCAATCGCCTGCTCGGCTTCGGCTCTCGACTAGGCCACCTTCGCCTGAGCCTGGAGCGCCTGTTGCACCTGCACCTGCTTTGACTCGATCGCGTCCGTATAGGCGCGCGAGTACGCCACGTTGTTCACGAAGACATCGACGACTCGCACGTCGTACTGACCGAGCTCGTCGCGCAGCCGCCTGACGGTGATCTTCCGGAGCGCGGGCCGATTGAGGGTGATCTCCGGCGATGGGAACTGTGCGGTCGTCTCCTTGAAGTCCTGTGAACGCGTACGTCGAGGAGCACGGTCTTCCAGTTCGGCCCGACGCTCTTGTAGAGGCTCGCAACATGCTGAGGCTCGACCTGGTAGTTCACGACGATCGTCGCCGTGATCGGTTGCTGATCCTTCGAGACGGCTGAATCGGATCCCGCGAAGACGAACGTGTCCTTCTGGATCGAGACGTTCTCCTTGCGGATGTTCTGCCACGGCCACGTCGTCACAACGCCCGGCGACTTCGCCGAGTTACCGCTGATCGTGCCGGAGAAGTTGTAGACGATTCCCACTTGACGCTGCCCGACGGTGTGGATCGAGAAGAAGATGCTGATCAGGAGCCAGAGGATCCCGGCGAGTGCCGGCACTCCGATCCGGATCCAAGGGGTCTCACAGCGGCTCTTTGCCCAAGATCACAAAGCTACACTCGCGGCATGGCGCAAGCGCCCGTTCTTCCACGAGGCTTCGAGTTGCCGCTCGTCAAGCGGTTGCCACGCATCGGCTCGATTGACCAGGTCGGGGTCGAGGTGCGCGCCGCCGAGCTTGCGAAGCGCTCGATCAAGAAGGACGCGAAGGTCTGGGCGCTCGAGCTTGCGCTTCGCTGCTGCGACCTGACGACCCTCGAGGGCCAGGACACACCCGGCAAGGTCGCAGCGCTCTGCTCGAAGGCGATCCGTCCCGACCCGAGTGACCCGAACGTCCCGTCGGTCGCAGCGGTCTGCGTCTATCCGAATCTCGTGCCGACAGCGAAAGAGCGCCTCGCCGGTAGCGGCGTCAAGGTCGCGAGCGTCGCGACTGCGTTCCCCTCTGGCCAGAGCCCGCTCGATGTCAAGGTGCGTGACGTCGAGGACGCCGTCGCAATGGGTGCCGACGAGATCGACATGGTGATCGACCGTGGCGCCTTCCTCTCGGGACGGTACGCGCAGGTGTTCGACGAGATCGTCCGCGTGAAGGAAGCCTGCGGCGCTGCTCACCTGAAGGTGATCCTCGAGGTGAGCGAGCTCGGCACCTACGACAACGTGCGGCGTGCATCGTTGCTCGCGATGGCCGCGGGCGCTGACTTCATCAAGACCTCAACCGGCAAGCTCCCCGGTGCCGCGACGTTGCCCGTGCAGCTCGTGATGCTCGAAGCGATCCGCGATCTCTACGAGGAGACCGGCCGCAAGGTCGGCATGAAAGCGGCAGGCGGGATCCGCAACTCGAAAAACGCGATCCAGTACCTCGTGCAGGTGCACGAGACTCTCGGCCCCGACTGGCTCACACCCGACCTCTACCGGATCGGCGCGTCGAGCCTCGTCAACGACATCCTGATGCAGCTCCGCAAGGAGAAAAGCGGGGCGTACCAGTCGAAGGATTACTTCACTGTCGACTAAGGCCCCGAGTGACTGAGGTCTCCAAGCGCCAGGACCGCTCGCCGGTGCCCAGGGATTGGACGTACGCGCCCGCACCCGAGAGCACCGACATCGTGCAGCTGCGCGATCGTTACGGCCTCTACGTCGGCGGCGAGTGGCTCGAGGCAAAGGAGCGGTACACGACGATCTCTCCGCGCGACGAGTCGCCGCTGGCCGAGATCGGCCAGGCTAGCGTCGCGGATGTCGAGGCTGCGGTCGCCGCCGCGCGTGAGGCGTTCAAGAGCTGGGCGAAGCTGCCCGGCTCGCAGCGATCGAAGTACCTATTCCGGATCGCTCGTATCCTCGCCGAGCGCGCGCGCGAGTTCGCCGTGCTCGAGTCGCTGAACGGTGGCAAGCCGATCAAAGAGTCGCGCGACGTCGACCTGCCCCTCGCGGCCGCCCACTTCTTCTACTACGCCGGCTGGGCCGACAAGCTCGAGTACGCGTTCCCGAACCGGCGGCCGAAGCCGCTCGGTGTCGCGGGACAGATCATCCCGTGGAACTTTCCCTTGCTCATGCTGGCGTGGAAAATCGCCCCGGCGCTCGCTGCCGGCAACACCGTGGTGTTGAAGCCCGCCGAGACGACGCCGCTCACCGCACTTCTCTTCTGCGACGTTCTTCGGCAGGCCGAGCTTCCAGCGGGCGTCGTCAACATCATCACCGGCGACGGCCGCACGGGTGCCGCGCTCGTCGACTCGGACGTCGACAAGATCGCCTTCACCGGCTCCACAGAAGTCGGCAAGGCGATCCAACGTCACATTGCCGGCACCGGTAAGAAGCTGACGCTCGAGCTCGGTGGCAAGGCGGCCAACATCGTGTTCGACGATTGCGCGATCGATCAGGCGGTCGAGGGAATCGTCAACGGGATCTACTTCAATCAGGGCCACGTCTGCTGCGCAGGCTCGCGCCTCTTCGTTCAGGAGTCGATCTACGAGCCGGTGATCGACAAGCTGAAGCAACGCATGGCGACTCTGCGTGTCGGCGATCCGCTCGACAAGAACACCGATGTCGGCGCGATCAACAGCCGCATGCAGCTCGACCGGATCGAGGAGCTTGTGGAGGCGGGCAAGGCCGAAGGCGCGGAGATCTATCAGCCGCCGTGCACCCTGCCCGAGAAGGGCTACTGGTTCGCGCCCACGGTCTTCACGAACGTCGCGCAGTGCTACCGCATCGCGCAGGAGGAGATCTTCGGGCCCGTGCTGAGCGTCCTCACGTTTCGCACGCCCGAAGAGGCGGTCGAGAAGGCGAATAACACCCGGTACGGCTTGTCGGCCGGCGTCTGGACCGAGAAGGGCTCACGCATCCTCTGGATGGCGCAGAACCTGCGAGCCGGCGTCGTGTGGGCGAACACCTTCAACCGCTTCGACCCGACGAGCCCGTTCGGCGGCTACAAGGAGTCCGGCTTCGGCCGTGAGGGTGGCCGGCACGGGCTGGAGCCCTATCTCGCTTTCGAGACGGAGACGTTCGGTGGTTAAGCGCCTGCCAGTCTCGAAGACGTACAAGCTCTTCATCGGCGGGGCGTTCCCGCGTAGCGAGAGCGGCCGTACGTACGAGGCCGAGGGGCAGAATGTCGCGCGCGCATCGCGAAAGGACGTGCGCGACGCTGTGCAGGCCGCTCGCGGCGCACAGCCGAAGTGGGCATCCGCGACCCCGTACAACCGCGGCCAGGTGCTGTACCGCATCGCCGAGATGATGGAGGCGCGGATCGATGAGTTCGCTTCGTTCTGCACCGGCCGCGACGAGGTCGAGCGAGTGATCGACCGCTGGGTCTGGTACGCGGGCTTTGCCGACAAGCTCACGCAGGTGCTCGGCTCCACGAACCCTGTCGCCGGCCCGTACTTCAATTTCACGATCCCTGAGCCGACCGGAGTGGTGGGGATCGTCGCCCCCGATGATCCACCCCTGCTCGGGCTCGTCTCGCGCATCGCGCCCGCGCTCACCGGCGGGAACGCCGTCGTCGCACTTGCCTCCGAGACCCAACCGCTTGCAGCGATCGAGCTCGCCGAGGCGATCGCGACGAGCGACGTGCCCGGGGGTGTCGTCAATCTGCTGACCGGCCAGCGCGAGGAGCTCGCTCCGTGGCTCGCCGGGCACATGGACGTGAATGCGATCGACATCACCGGCGCGAGTGCGAACGGCCTGCGTGCAGACCTCGAGCGGACTGCGGCCGAGAACGTCAAGCGCGTGGTGATCGCCGAGCCCGACGCGCAGTCCCTCTGGGAAATCTCCGCGTTTCTCGAGTTGAAGACGGTATGGCACCCGATCGGCGTATGAGCGCATTCGACGACATCCGCAAGATCGTGCCGCTGAAGGTCTGGGATGGCGTGATCGCGCGTGCCGTCGCCGGCAAGGAAGCGACGCTCGCCGCACTCGAGCTGGATCCGAACGTGGAGGTGCCGGAGCATCACCACGTGAACGAGCAGACCGGCATCCTGCTCCGCGGCTCCCTCCTGTTCCGGATCGGAGACGAGGCAAAAGACCTCGAGCCTGGCTCGACCTGGGTCATCCCGGCCGACGTCCCGCATTCCGTTCGCGCGGGCGCCGAGGGCGCCTTCCTCGTCGAGTTGTTCGCGCCGCCCCGTGCCGATTGGGGTGGGCTCGAGCGGCTCGAGCCGGGACCGCCCACCGGCTTCGAGCCGTGACCGTTACGCTGCGGACGCAGGTGCCCGGGTCACGAAAGCTCAGTCAGCGCATCTCCGAGGGTGATGGGATCGCGATCATTGTCTGTGTCGACGACGCGGACGCTGCACGCGACGCCGAGCGAGAGGGGGCAAAAGCGCTCGCGGTGGCGCGCGTGATCGAGGGTATCCGCGACGCGACGAGTTTGCCGCTCCTCTGGATCGGGCGCGGCGAACCGCACGACGCCGACGCCGTGACGACGCGTCCGCTGGACGATCAGCTCGACAGCCCGCTCGAAGCCGTCGTCGATGTGCGGGATGAGGAGGAGCTCGAGCTGGCGCTCGAACGGCTCGATCCCGAGATCTTCCTGCTCTCGGCGAAGGAGATCGACGACGAGGTCGATCCGCTCGATGCCGTGCTCGAGTTGCTGCCGGACGTACCGGCCGGCAAGCTTGCGATCGCCCGTGTCGACGTAACGAGCCGCGATGAGGTTCTCGCCCTGGAGCGCGCGGGGATCGACGCAGTCCTCGTTCCCGGCGGTCACGTGACCGACCTCGTCGGCCACCGGCCGTTCGACGTCTGATCGACGGGCCGCGGCTACCATGGCCCTCATGAGAGGGCCCCTCATGTCTTGCCTGCTTCTCGCCGTCTCTGTGCTCCTCGCAAGCGGCTGCGGCGAGGCGAAGAAGGCGAGCGCCGCGGCGCCGACGGCAGCGCCGAAAGCGCGCTGCGCGCACGTCGCGGGCTGGCAAAAGCTCGCCGATAGGATCAAGGCGCCGGTCTATTGCCCGGGTTGGCTGCCCGATCCGTTGATCGGTCAGGTCGGCGGACCGTGGAACAACATCAACTCGGTCTCACCCGACCGGAGCTACCTCGAGAGCTTCGTCTGGCAGGAGACGGGCGGAGGAGCGGCGGGCGGAGAATTGCACGTCAACCTGCGCGCGTATCCGGGCGTGTCGAAGATCCCCACGTGCCGCACGGGCGGCTCCGACAGTCGCAACGTTCCCTGCTTCGACTCGCCGCAGGGCACCATCTCGGCAGGCGGGATCACGGCGCGCCTCTACGTCGTGAACCAGGACGCCGACCAGTGGCACCTGCTTGTCCTCTGGCACCGCTTCGGCAACCTCTACACGCTCTCCGAGCATCGAGCGCCGCCGCTCACCTACACGCATGTCCTTCGCTACCTCAAGCAGGAGCTCGGGGCTCTCGTGCTGATCAAGCCCGCCTGATGAGACTGACGCGCAGGCAGGCTCTCGCCGGCGCGGCCGCGAGCGCTGTCGGCGCGGCCGGGGTTTACGAGCTCGTCGACCAGCTGACAGGCAGTTCGCCGCCGCGCAGCGTTGGGGGCGTGGCCCGTCCCGAGCAGCATTTGCTCGTCGGGATTCGCGTCGTGCAGTCGGACAATGTGGAAGTGCTCGTTCCGCCGCTACATCACGAGATCGTCACCGCCGATGTCGCGGCCGACCGAGCGAGCCTCGCCTCGGCGCAGGGCGAGCTCGAGCAACTTCTCGCGGGCCTCGAGCGTGACTATGCGCCGAACCCCGCGGGGCTGGGCGTGACCGTGGCGTGGGGTCTCCCGTACTTCGACCGCCTCGTGCCTGACGCTGCCGCGAAGCGGCTACCGCACGACCGGCGGGCGGGGAAGCCGGTGCTGCTCGACGCGATCCGCTTCCAGAGTGACCCCGGTGACACCCGGCTCGAGGCAAACGACGTCGCCATCTTGCTGCGCTCCGACGTGCGCGCGCACATCGATGATGCGACGAAGCGCATTCGTGACTCGAAGCTCTTCACGCTCACCTCGATCCGCCGCGGCTTTGCCGGCGGTGGCTTCGAGGGTGCGCGGTCGCTGCCGAAGCAGATGGCGCTCGCAGCCGGCGTCCCCGGCGCAGACCTGATTCCCGAGACCTCCGAGCTCTTTCTCGGCTTCACCTCGACGCAGAAGGCGGGGATGGGCCCGGGACCGATCGCAAACTTCGAAACGCTGGGTTACGTCGATCTACGGGGCAGCGACTACTTTCGCCATGGGACGCACATGCACCTCTCTCACATTCACGAAGACCTTGAAGCGTGGTACCTGAACTTCGACTTCGACGAGCGGGTGGCGACGGCGTTTCGCCCGAACCTGAACGTGAAGCAAGACACACAGACCGTGCACCAGGGTCCCGAGGACGTCTCGACCGAAGCCGACGTCCGCCATGGGTACAGACGGTCGGGGCGGATCGGGCACAGCGCTGCCATCCAGACGACCTCCCGACTCGGCCGTGATGTCGTCGCCGTTGACGGCACGGTGTATCCGAAGGGCACCGCCATCCCGGTGCGCGCCGACTTCAACACGCTCGACAACCCCTTCAACTGGTCGGTGCGGCCGGACGAGATCGGTGCGACTCCGGCGGCAGGTGTGCATTTCGTCGTGTTCAACCCGACGAGCGACGACTTCTTCCGCAACCGGCACGCCATGGACGGTGCCCTTCCCGGCGGGAAGATCGCGTTCAAGCCGCGCGCGCGCGGCCAGGGTTTCAACGAGGTGCTCTCGACGACCCACCGCCAGAACTTCCTCGTCCCACCACGCCGCCACCGCAGCTTCCCGCTCGCCTGAGGCTCGACGAGCGCAGCCTCGTCAGCCGAAGAAGGGGCGCGCCACGTCGTACCACTCGTCCGGCACCGTCTTCAGCTCGGCCGTCGCCTCCACGAGCGAGACGCTGATCACATCATCGCCGCGGAGCGCAGCCATCTGCCCGAACGCCCCCGCTTCGACGAGGTCGGCAGCCTTCAGCCCGAACCGCGTCGCGAGAATGCGGTCGCGTGGAGTGGGGGAGCCGCCGCGCTGAACGTGCCCGAGCACCGTCACGCGCGTCTCGTAACCGGTACGGGATTCGATCTCTTCACCAATCGTCTCGCCGACCCCGCGATTCGCGAGCAGCTTGTGACCGAACTGGTCGACCTCGCCCTTGTCTTCCGCACCCGGAAGCTCGCATCCTTCACTCACGACGACGATCGAGAAGTTCTTGCCGCTCGAGTGGCGGCGCTTGATCTCGCCGCAGACCTTGTCGAGGTCGATCGGCCGCTCCGGAATGAGAATCACGTCGGCGCCCCCGGCGATGCCACTGTGCACGGCGATCCAGCCTGCATGACGCCCCATCACCTCGACGACCATGACACGGTTGTGCGACTCGGCGGTCGTGTGCAGACGATCGATCGCCTCGGTACAAATCGCGACCGCAGTGTCGAACCCGAAGGTGTAGTCGGTGCCGGAGAGATCGTTGTCGATCGTCTTCGGGACGCCGACGACCGGCGCCTCGAACTCGGCGTGCAGCTTGGCGGCAACGCCGAGCGTGTCTTCGCCGCCGATCGCAACGAGCGCGTCGAGTTGATCGAACGAGGCGCGCACCTGCGCGACGCCGCCATCGACCTTGTAGGGATTCGTGCGCGTGGTGCCGATGATCGTGCCGCCACGCGGCAGGATCCCGGAGATCTGGCTCGGCCCGAGCGGCACGAAGAGCTGCTCCACCATCCCGCGCCACCCTTCGCGCACGCCGACCACCTCATGACCGCGCGCCCACGAGTGCCGAGCGACCGCCCGAATAACGGCGTTCAGGCCAGGGCAGTCGCCGCCGCCGGTGAGAACGCCGATCCGCATCGGTCTGAGTCTACGTTCACGCGTCTCGGTGGTCACCGCAGCTCTCATGTCTCGAGCGCCGCGACGATAGCGTCGACGATCACCTTCAACGGCTGGCTGCTCACCTGGCTTGCGTGTCGCAGACGCGCGAACGCGTCTCCCTCACTGAGCCCCTCGCGCGTCATCAGCAGGCTCTTCGCCCGTTCGATCGCCTTGCGCGCCTCGAGCGCGTCGGCGAGGGTCGCAGCCTCGTCGCGCACGGCGCTCAATTCCCGTGCCGGGCGACCGCCGTCTCGATCGCCGGCATCAGCTCGTTCGTGCGAAACGGCTTGACGAGGTAAGCGAACACTCCGGCCCCGGTCGCGCGGCGCACGAGCTTCTCGTCGCTGAACGCTGTGAGCAGGAGGATCGGCAGCGATCGGTGCTCGAGAATCTGCCGCGCTGCCTCGGTCCCGTCGAGCTTCGGCATCTTGACGTCGAGCACGGCGATGTCAGGCTGCGTCGTCCGCGCGAGCTCCACCGCCTCGACACCGTTGCGGGCCTCGGCGCAGACGGCATAACCGGCAGCCTCGAGCGTTTCTCGAATGTCGAGACGGATGATCGGCTCGTCTTCAGCTATGAGCACTGTCGTCATGCGTTCTCCCTGTCTCGCCAACCAAAAAAGCGTCGCGGAAGCAAAGCTTCCTCGACGCCATTGCCAGGGCGCCCGAAGCGCGCCCGCGGCCATTGTAGTCCGCGCTCAGCGGTCGTGGCGCTGCATGAGGCCGGTCTCCACAGCCTCTGCGACCTCACTCGGGCTCCCGGCCGGCGATTCGACGTCGCGCCAGGCCCATTGCTCGAGGTAGGCATCGCTTCCGATCAGGCCCTGCTCCATCGCGAGCCGGTCGATCTCCTGCTGGAACCAGTCGGGGAGCTGGCGGCGCACCTCGGCGCCGTCGTCCCCGGTGACTTTGACGACCGACGGGATCTCCTGCCAGTAGAGGACCTGGACGCGCATTACTTCCGGTTCTGCACGTACTGGTAGCCGAACCGTCCCTTGATGCACAGGTTGCCCTCGGTGACATCGTGGTCGTGAGGAGACGTCACGTTGACGACCTCGTTCTCCTGCACGTGGAGCTCGAGGTTGCAGCCGACGCCGCAGTACGGGCAGACCGTCGAGACGACGGTCTCGTTCTTCTCGTCCCAGGTGCCAGCCTGTCGCTTCTCGTACTCGGCGACCGACATGAGCGCGCCCGTCGGGCACACGGCGATGCAGTTGCCGCAGTAGACGCACGCAGAATCCGGAAGCGTCACGTCGAGCTCCGTCGAGATATGGGCGCCGAAGCCTCGGCCGGCGACGGCGATCGCGAAGGTGTTCTGGTGATCGACTCCGCAAGCCGAGACGCATTTGTAACAGAGGATGCAGCGCGAGTAGTCGCGCACGTACAGGTCGTTGTCGACCTTCACTTCCTGCGCGACCGTCGCCGCATCGGGGCCGAACCGGTCCGGATTCGCACCGTAGGTCTCGATGTAGGTGAGCGCGTCGGGGGCCAGCGACAGATCCACCGACGAACCCAGCAACTCGAGCACGAGGCGGCGGCTCGTGCGCACGCGCTCCGAGTCCGTGAGCACGACCATTCCCGCTTCGGCTTTCCGGGAGCACGCCGGGACAAGCGTACGGGCGCCCTCGACCTCGACCACGCAGACGCGACAGACGTTCACCGGGGTCAATGTGTCGCTGTAGCAGAGCGTCGGGGTGTCGATTCCGAGTATCCGGCACGCGTCGAGAATCGTCGACCCGTCGAGGAGCCGCACCGGCTGTCCGTCCACTGTCAGTTCGACCATCTTCTTCGGCGCGGCGAGCAGCGTTGTCGTTGTCACGACGCGAAAGCTCCGAGGTTCACGATCGCCGAGGCTACCGCGTTGGCGGCGGTCTGGCCCAGGCCGCAGATCGACGCGTCCCTCATCACCTGCGCCAGCTCCGCGAGCGTTTGCAGCTCGTTCTCGTGCGGCGTTCCGGCTGCGAGGCGATGCAGCGCTTCCTCCTGCCGAACCGTGCCGACCCGGCAGGGGACGCACTGGCCGCACGACTCGTCGCGGAAGAACTCGGCGATCCGCAGCAGCGCCGGTACGAGCTCGGCGTCGTCGTCGTACACGATCACAACACCCGAGCCGAGCGTCGCCCCGGCGGCACGCGTGTCCTCGTGCGTCAGCTTCAGATCGAGCTGTTCTGCCGAGACGAACGCTCCCGCCGCGCCGCCGAGGAGAACGGCTTTCGGCGGCCGGGCGCCGGCCAGGTCGAGCAGCTCCCGCAGCGTCGCGCCGAACGGCAGCTCGTAGAGCCCCGGCCGCGCCACGCAGCCTGAGACGCAGAAGAGGCGCGTGCCTGCTGAGCCCTCGGTGCCGGTCGCTGCGTAGGCGACGGCGCCCTCGCGCAGCACCTCGAGCACGTTCAGCAGCGTCTCGACGTTGTTCACCGCCGTCGGCTTACCGAACAACCCGACCTCGACGGGGAACGGCGGTTTGTTGCGCGGCTCGCCGCGAAAGCCCTCGATCGACTGGAAGAGCGCCGTTTCCTCGCCGCAGACGTAGGCGCCGGCGCCGATCCGCAGCTCGATCTGGAACCCGTCGAGGAACGGCCGGGATTGCTCGATTGCTTGGGCGAGCCGCCGGTGGGCGAGCGGATACTCCGCGCGGACGTAGAGGAAGCCTTTCGTGCTGCCGGTCGCGAGCCCCGCGACGGCAACCGACTCGACGACCGCGAACGGATCGCTCTCCATCAGGATGCGGTCCTTGAACGTGCCAGGCTCCGATTCGTCGGCGTTGCAGACCACGTAGTGCGGCAGCGCCGGCTGGCGCGCCACGGCCTCCCACTTGGTGCCCGTCGGGAACGCCGCGCCGCCGCGGCCGACCAGGCGTGACTCGACCACCTCGTGTACAACCGCTTCCGGACCGAGCTCGCGCGCGCGGTTGAGCCCCTCGAATCCGCCCGCCGCGAGATACGCCTCGAGCGAGTCGGGATCGACTCCCGCGCCGATGCGTCGCAGGAGCCGCAGTGACGGGTCGCCAGCCTGCGGCAAGGGTGGCGACGCCTCCGGCAGTTGTTGCTCGACCGGCTGCTCGCCCGCGATCGTGCGGTACGCGGCGGGGGCGCGCTCGCACAGGCCGAGGCACGGGCTCGGGTAGGCGCCCTCGGGGACCTGGGCGCCGGCAAGCAGGCACGAGAGGTCGTTGCAGACGTGCGTCACGTCGGCCGGCCGCTCGTCGAGCGCAATCAGCGCGTAGAAGCTCGCGACGCCGAAAGCCTCGGCCGGCGGCACCGCGAGTCGCCTGGACGCGTAGCCGAGTGCGCCGTCGCTCACGAACCCCCGGCGCAGCTGCGCGGCGCGGAGTGCTGGGAGAAGCAGGTGTCGTTGTGTGCGGTCGTCGTGCGCGGTCCGGCCGTCGTCGGCGCCCGGCGCACCGAGCACGGCATCGATCGCTTCTCGCTCGCTCGTGCTCGGGATCGCGTCGAGCAGCCGGAGGTCGGGCAATCTAGACCGCCTCGATGCGGATCGCCGTCGCCTTGAACTCTGCCGTGCCGCTCTTCGGATCGGTCGCGTCGATCGTCAGCACATTCGTCTCGACGATATCCGGGAAATGAAGGTTCATGAAGGCGAGACCCTGCCGGAGCGTGCCGTCGAACGCGACCGGCGCCTCGACCGAGCCGCGTCGAGAGACGACGCGCGCACGACCGCCGTCGACGAGGCCGTAGCGCGCGCCGTCCTCGGGGGAGACGCGGAGCGCCTCACCCCCCACGTGCAGTGGCGAGCTGAACCCGCCTGTCTGCACGCCCGTGTTGAACGACTCGAGCCGCCGTCCTGTCGTCAGCCGCACCGGGAATTCGTCATCGAGCAGGTCGACGGGTGGATCGTCCAGGACCGGGGTGAACGGCGCGCGGATCTCGACCACCTCGTCCCAGAGGCGAGCGTGCAGGAACTGCTCGCCGCCATGTTGTTCGTCCCAGCAGGGCCACGGAATGCCGCCGAGCTCCTCGAGTCGCGCGTAGGACATGCCTGCGTGCATCGGTGAGAGCGAACGGAGCTCGTTCCACACGTCTTCCGCTTTTGGGCTGCCGAGGTCGACGCCAAGCCGCTCCGCGAGCGCGTGCACGATCTCGACGTCGTCGCGCGCCTCACCCGGCGGGTCGAGCGCCTTGCGCACACGCTGCACCCGCCGCTCGCTCGAGGTAACGGTGCCCTCGGCTTCGGCCCACGACGCGGAAGCGGGGAGGACGACGTCGGCGAGCTCAGCTGTCTTGGTGCGAAAGATGTCCTGTACGACGAGATGATCAAGCCGCTCGAGCAGCCCGACGGCGCGTGTCCGATCGGCTTCTGACTGCGCGGGGTTCTCGCCGATCACGTACAGCGCGCTCAGCGCCCCGTGCTCGATCGCGTCGAACATCCCGGAGAGATGCAGGCCGTCGTGCGCCGGGATCGAGGCGCCCCAGGCCTCCTCGAAACGAGCTCGAAGCGCATCGTTCTCGACATCCTGGAAACCGGGCAGCTTGTTGGGAAGCGCGCCCATGTCGCCGCCGCCTTGCACGTTGTTTTGGCCCCGCAGCGGCTGCAGGCCCGAGCCGTACTTGCCGACCTGACCGGTGAGGAGCGAGAGGTTGATCAGCGCGAAGACGTTATCGACGCCGTTGTGATGCTCGGTGATGCCAAGCGTCCAGCACATCTGCGCATGCTCTGCATTGCCCCACAGGTGGGCGAGCTCGCGGATCGCGGTGGCGGGGACGCCGGTCACGCGCTCGGCCTCGGCGAGCGTCCAGCGCTCCACCGACTCGCGGTACGCCTCGAAGTCCGAGGTCGCGCGCGCGATGAACTCGTCGTCGATGAGTCCAGCGGAAATGATCTCCCGGCCGACGGCGTTCGCGAGGGCGATGTCGGTGCCGACGTCGAGGCCGAGCCACAGATCGGCCCACTGCGCAGACGCGGTACGACGGGGATCGACGACGACGAGCTTTGCACCTCGGCGCACCGCTTTCAGTACATGGTGGAAGAAGATCGGATGCGCTTCGCGTGCATTCGAACCCCAGAGGACGATCAGGTCCGCACACTCGCGCAGCTCTTCGTAGGAGCTCGTCCCGCCGCCCGCACCGAACACCGTCGCCAGACCGACGACGCTAGGAGCGTGTCAGGTGCGGTTGCAGCTGTCGATGTTGTTCGATGCGAGGGCTAGACGCGAGAACTTCTGTGCTGCGAAGTTCAGCTCGTTCGTGGCTTTGGAGCAGCTGAAGAGACCGGTCATTGCGCCGCTGGCGCGCGCGCGGCGGAAGCCGGCCGCGGCGCGTTCGAGCGCCTCGTCCCAGCTTGCGGTCTGCAGCTTTCCGTTCTCACGGACGAGCGGTTCGGTCAGCCTGGTGTAGTGCGGAGGCATGAACCGAATATAGACGCCCGCACGGCGTCGATCCGAGCCGCGAGGGTCGGCGGAGACCGGTGGGCTCCGGGCGGTCGTTACGTTTTCCGGGTCGCCAACCTCCAGTCGAGGCGTTTCCCGACGGCACGTACGTCTCACATCTGGGCCGCGTCCCGCTGCTCCTCGAGCAACGCCGGCATCCCGCCGTGGTGGCTCTAATGCCGATGCTTTCCCTGGCCCTTGTGACGCATCCCGCGTAACGGTGCCTGGCACCGGCTCTCTTCGACCCTGAGCTCGATCATGCCGAAGCCGCCACCGCTTCGAAAGGGCTGTGGGCGAATCGTCACACAGCCGTAACGGTGCCTGGCACCGATTGGCCGGCGAGCCACGCCGTCGTGCGGCGGCGGAGGACGTCCTCGTCGGTGCGGGCCCACTCGTGGGTTCGCGCGTAGAGATCCTGTGCGCGCAGGTCGGGGCGACCGGCGACGAGCGGCTCGAGGAGTGACGGATCTTCGACGGTCGGGGCGAGGACGTCGGCCGCGAGCCCTCCGTAGAGGTGCAGCAGGTGCGTGCGCGTCCGCGCATCGAGCTCGACCGGCCACGCGATCGCCCCGAGGCCCGACGCTCCCGGCAGCGGGCGCGGCTTGCGATCGAGGTTGCGCACCCCAAGCTGCTCGAGCGCGTCGAGTGCGATGCGCCGGTAGGTCGTGAGCTTGCCGCCGGCGACGCTCAGCATCCCGGCGCTGCCCGTGGTGTACACCGTCTCACGCCGCGCGTTCGCCGTCGCGCCAGGCCCGCCCGGCAGCACGCGCAGCCCGCAGAATGAGGCGCGCACCTCACCGATCCCCTCGACCCCTACGGCGGCCTCGGCGAGAACCGCGCGAACGTCGTCGTCGGACACGCGCGCCAGCTCTGGGTCACCCTCGTGCAGCGTGTCGGTCGTGCCGAGCAGCAGCTTGCCCTCCCACGGAATCGCAAAGCTGACGCGCACCTTGTCGTGGGGGATCGTGACCGCGGCGCTCCAGTCTTCACCACCGTCGACAATCAAGTGCACGCCTTTCGAGAGACGAATCGACGCCTGAGCGGACGGATCCTCCAGCCGGCGCACCCGATCGAGCCAAGGCCCAGTTGCGTTCACGATCGAGCGCGCGTTCACGAAAACGGTCGTCCCTTCAACGCTCACCTCGGCACCGCCGTCGTGCACCGAGACGACCTCGGCGTAGTTGAGGACGATCGCGTCGCGGTCCGCCGCGCCGCGCACATTCGCAAGGGTGAGCCGCCCGTCATTCGTCCACGCATCCGCGTACAGCGCCGAGGAATGCAGCCCTTCCGTGCGCAGTTGCGGCACCAGCCTGAGCGCCCGCGCCTCGCTGACACGCCCGTTCAGCTTCGCGCGAGCGAGCGCCGAGTAGAGGAGGACGCCTGTTCGCACGAACCACGGCCGGTGAGGGCCGTCGGCGTAGAGCGGGAAGACGAACGGGAGGCGGTGGACGAGATGCGGCGCCACGACGTTCATCAGCGCGCGCCGCTCCTCGTGCGCCTCGCGCACGAGGCGGACGTCGCCCATCTGGAGGTACCGCAGGCCTCCATGGATGAGCTTCGATGATGCGCTGGAGGTGCCCGATGCGAAGTCGCCGCGCTCGACGAGCGCCACATCGAGGCCGTGAGCGCTCGCAGCCTCCGCGATCCCGGCGCCGATGATCCCGCCGCCGATCACGAGCAGTTCGAAGCGGCGCGAGCCGAGTTGCTCGATCGCGGCTAGGCGATCCACAGCGCGTTCGTCCAGGCTTTCGTTCCGTCGCCCGCGACCACTTCGACACGGCCGTACGGCTGGCGGAAGGGCCGTTCGAGGCGGACGGCGGTGATCAGGCCCAGCTCGTTGCGATCGAGGATCTCACCCTTGTTCGGATAGCCGAGCCGCCCCGCATTCACGCGCGCGCCTCGAGCTCGGCCCGTGTAGAGCGTGACACTCGCGGCGGGGCTGCAGCGCACGGTCACGTCGCCGTCAGTCAGTCCGACGGCGTCGATGCGGGGGCCGGTCGAGCCGTAGAACGAGCCTGCGCGGAGCGCGTCGAGCACCGCGGCTCGGGACTTCTCGGCGGCGCGCACCCAGGTCCAGGCGAACCCACTGTCGTACCCCGGGTGGTGCGAGTCGTCCGTCGCGAGCGCCGAGATGTCTCGACCGCGCTCGAGTGCCTCGTCCCAGTGGGTCGATGAGCAGCCGCGACCGACCTCGAGCTCGCAGCCGGTGTTCCACACCTCGATGCCGACGAGTCCTTCGCACTCCTCCCACTGCTCGGTTCGCAAACCGCTCCAGTACGTGTGGGCGAGAAACGGGACGCCCCCATTGCCCGCGATCCACGCGACGACGTCCTCGAGCGGCTCGAAGTCGAGCTCCGGAATCTCGGGGTCGGCCTCGAGACCGATCCCGAGGACGTGGGCGTCGTTGCTCCGGTCGGGCGCACGGGCATTCAACTCGACCGACGGGATCACGAGCAGGCGGTCAGACGATGGAGCGTCGGTTCGCACCCAGTGGTCGGTGATCGCAAGCACGTCGTATCCGGCCCAGTCGTAATGGCGGACGAGCAACTCGGGCGCGAGCTCTCCATCGGAGTTCGTCGTATGGGCATGCAGCGCGCAGCGCAACCACGTGCCGGGGGCATCGAACGGGCTCATTCGAGCGAGCCTACTCACAGCCCCGCTTGGTTTCGAGGCTTCGTCCATATGGTGAAACTTGTGGGGGTCACCTATTGAAATGCAGGCTGCGGCGTGATCTTCTAGGTCTACCACCAACCGGGAGGCAGACTGCATGGAGGACTACGAGGCCCAAGAAATCGAGTTCTGGGCCAAGCTCGAGGAAGAAGGAATGAGCCGCTCGTCGATGCTGCGGCGCAGCGCGGCGGCCGCCATCGGCCTGACAGTCGTCGGGAACGCATCGACCGCGCTCGGCGCGACCAAGGCGCGGCTCGCGTCGCCGCCGACGAAGGAAACGGCTGCCGGGCTCGCCGAGCTCGTCAAAGCTGCGAAGAAGGAAGGGCACCTCAACACGATCGCCCTCCCGCCCGACTGGGCGAACTACAAGGAGGCGCTGCACAACTTCCCGCGCAAGTACGGGATCCCGATCACGAACGACAACCCGGACGGCAGCTCCGCGCAGGAGAACGAAGCGCTTCGGTCGCTGAAGGGCGACTCTCGCGCGCCTGACGTGGTCGACGTCGGTGTCTCGTTCGCGATCTCGGGCGCCAACGAGGGCCTGTACGCCAAGTACTTCAACTCGAACTACAAGACGATCCCGCGCGCACTGAAGGACACCCGCGGCTTCTGGATGGGCGACTACTGGGGCGCCGTCTCGATCGGCTACAACAAGACCCTCGTCTCGAACCCTCCGAAGACGTTCAAGGACCTGCTCAAGTCCGAGTACAAGGGCAAGGTCGCGATCAACGGCAGCCCGCTCGCGTCGAACTCCGCGGTCTCGGTCGTGATCGCGTCAGCGCTCGCGAACGGCGGCTCGCTCAGCGACGTGTCCGCCGGGATCGACTTCTGGTCGCAGCTCAAGAAGTCGGGGAACTACATCCCGGTTCAGACCACGCCTCAGACCGTCGCCTCGGGGCAGACGCCCATCTCGCTCGACTGGGACTACAACAACCTTGCGTACATCAAGGAGTTCCCGGCAGCGAACTGGGCGTTCACGATCCCTGCGGATGGGGTGTACGGCGGGTACTACGCGCAGGCGATCAACGCGCAAGCGCCGCACCCGAACGCCGCTCGTCTCTGGGAGGAGTTCATGTACTCCGACCAGGGTCAGATCATCTGGCTGAAGGGCGGCGCGCACCCGGCGCGGTTCGCCGACCTGGTCGCACGCAAGGTGATCCCGAAGTCGGTCCTGGCATCGCTGCCGGCAGCGGCGATCTACAACAAGGTGAAGTTCGCGAGCCTCGGTCAGCAGGCCAAGGCGAAGGCGCTCATCGCGACGACGTGGCCGACGAAGGTCGGGTAGCGCTCCGATAGCGACCGACGTGGCAGCTCAGGCTCTCCGGCCGGACCCCGTGTCCGGCCGGAGGCGCCTCTCGCTCGGGTGGCTCGCGACGCTGCCGTTCTTTGCGTACGTGATTGCGTTCCTGTTCGTGCCCGCCGTCTCGGTGATGGTCGGTGCGTTTCAGGACAAAGCGAATCACGCCACGTTCTTCAACGTCCACGAGCTTCTCCAGCACCCCTACATCGACGCTTACTGGGGGAGCCTCAGGATCAGTCTGATCACCGCAGTCGCCGGAGCACTCTTCGGGATGCTCGTCGCGTACGCCGCGGTCCGTGACGGCACGCCTCGCTGGATCCGTTCGGTGCTCACCACCTTCTCCGGCGTGGCCGCAAACTTCGGCGGCATCCCGCTGGCCTTCGCGTTCATCGCGACGCTTGGGCCACTCGGCCTCGTCACGACCTGGTTTCGCAACGGCGGCTACGACCTGAGCGTGCGCTGGCCGCAGTTCCAGCTCTTCTCCGAGCGCGGCGTGGAGCTCGCCTACATCTACTTCCAGCTGCCGCTGATGGTTCTCGTCATCGCGCCCGCCCTCGACGGTCTCAAGCGCGAGTGGCGCGAGGCGGCGTCGAACCTCGGCGCGAAGGGCTGGCAGTTCTGGCGCTACGTCGGCATCCCGGTGCTGATGCCGTCATTCCTCGGAGCGTTCATCCTGCTCTTCGGGAATGCGTTCGCGGCCTACGCGACGGCGTACAGCCTCAACCAGGGTCAGAACATCGTCCCGATCCTGATCGGCAACTACTACACCGGCAACGTGCTCGATAACCCGCATCTCGCGCAAGCGCTTGCCTTTGGCATGTTCGCTGTCCTCGCAGTGATGATGCTGCTCTACATCCCGTTGCAGCGCCGCGCCGCCAGGTGGGCGAAGTGAGGTTCAGGCGGCCTCGCATGGCACCGAGCGCGTTCGTGTGGCTGCTGCTCGCCGCGGCGTACTTCCTCGTTCCGCTCTATGCGACGCTCGAGTTCTCGCTCAAAGAGAACAAGGTGGGCACTCCCTGTTGCACGCTCTCGAACTACAGCTGGGTGATTCATAACGGCGACTTCTGGCACACGATCAAGATCTCGTTCCTGCTCGCGATCGAGACGATCGTCATCTCACTCCTCCTCTTCGTGCCGACCATGTACTTGGTGCACCTGAAGCTGCCAAGGCTGCGCCCGGTGATCGCGTTCATGGCACTTGTCCCGTTCGTCGTGCCCCCGATCGTGATGGTGGTCGGATTGCTGCGCACGTTCCGCGGCACACCGCACTGGTTCTACGGCGAGCCGTGGGGGTTCCTCGCAGCCGCGTACGTGATCCTTGCGTTCCCGTACATGTTCTTCTCGCTGGACGCCGGCTTCCGGTCGATCGACGTGCAAACGCTGACCGAGGCGTCCCAGAGCCTGGGCGCGAAATGGCCGACGACGCTCTTCCGTGTCATCCTTCCGAACATCCGGTCGGCGGCGCTCGCCGCCTCGTTCTTGACGCTCGCGATCGTCCTCGGCGAGTTCACGATTGCGAATCTCGCAGCGTTCCACACCTTCCCGATCTTCTTGCAGTACGTCAACGAGTCTCAGGGCTTCCCGGCCGGCGCGCTCACGCTCTTGTCCTTCCTCATCACCTGGGGCGCGATGCTGTCGCTGCTCGTTGTAGGCCGTAAACGAGGCGCACGTGGCGCCGCGATCGCGGGAGCGAGATGAGCTACCTGGAGCTACAGGATTTGCACCGCAACTTCGGCACAGTCAAAGCGTTGAACGGCATCAACATCTCGCTCGGCGAGGGCGAGTTCCTGTCGATGCTCGGCCCGTCCGGCTGCGGCAAGACGACGGCACTGCGCCTCGTCGCGGGGTTCGACCGGCCCGATGAGGGGCGCATCGTCGTCAACGGCAAGGACGTCACCGGCGTCGCGCCAAACAAGCGCGACATGGGGATGGTCTTCCAGGCGTACTCGTTGTTCCCGAACATGAATGCGCGCCAGAACGTCGAGTTCGGGCTGAAGATCCGCGGCAAGCACAAGGGCGACGGGCGCGGCCGCGTCGACGATCTCCTCGAGCTCGTCGGCCTCTCACACGCAGTCGATCGGTATCCGCACCAGCTCTCCGGAGGTATGCAACAGCGTGTCGCGCTTGCACGCGCGCTCGCGATCGAGCCGCGCGTGCTCCTGCTCGACGAGCCACTGTCGGCGCTCGACGCGAAGGTTCGCGTTCAGCTTCGCGAGGAGATCAGGCGCATCCAGCTCGAGCTCGGCATCACGACGCTGTACGTCACGCACGACCAGGAGGAGGCCCTTGCCATCTCCGACCACGTCGCCGTGATGTACGGCGGGGTGATCGAGCAGATGGGGACGCCGGCCGAGATGTACACGGCGCCCGCGACGGCGTTCGTCGCGGAGTTCATCGGCACCATGAACCGCCTGGATTCCAAGGTGCTGAATGGGGAGACGGGCGAGGTCGAGCACGCCGGGCTCCACCTGCGCGTCGACGCCGCGCGCGGCCGCCGGAACGGCGAGCGCGTGCTCGTGCTGATCCGGCCCGAGTCACTGGAGCTGGAAGCGGCCACGAACGGGACGCAGCCGAACTCCTTCGCCGGCGAGGTGCTCACGCAGACATTCCTGGGCCCGGTGACGCGCCTGAAGGTCAGTGGGAGCGGGACGAGCCTGATCGCCGACATGTCGACCGCACGCGCAGCGGCGCTTCCGGTGGGCTCCTCGGTGGTCGCAAAGATCCCGTCAGAGGGCGCGAAGCTGATCAGCCTGCCGGATGACGGCCCAGGGTTGCCAGTGCTCGATCCGGACGATCAGTGAAGACGCCCGAGACGCCCAGCCGCTCGAGCTCGAGCAGCCGCTCCTCGTCGTTCACCGTGTAGACGGTCGTCTCGAGGCCGAGGCGGCGCGCCGCGGCGAGGCCGCGGGCGGTCACGCGCTCGTTCTGGAACCCGGCCGCCCACGCGCCGGCGGCGCGGCGGATCGAGACCCCGAAGCCGACGTGCTGGATGGTGCGGATCGCGGGGCGGAGAGCCCGGGACTCTTCGAGCGCCGCGCGCTGGAAGCAGACGAGCACGTCGTCGTCACGCATCAGCGCGAGTGCACGCGGGACGATCGCGCGGTAGCGGCTTGGGCGCTTCAACTCGACCATCACCCCGATCCGCCCGTGGCACAGGTCGAGCACCTCTTCGAGCCGAGGGTGCACGCCTCGAGGTGGATCGTGGGTGACGAGAAGGCTGCCCTCTCGGTCGATGTGCACGTCGAGCTCGACGAAGTCCGCGCCCAGCTCAATCGCGAGCTCGAACGCCGGAAGTGTGTTCTCCGGTCGATCGAACGAGGCGCCGCGGTGGGCGATCACGAGCACAACAGGCGCTCCAGCAGAGGCACGTCGATGCGCTCGACGAGCTCGTCGGCTGCAGCCATGCGCTCGGCGCCGAGCGTGCGCGTCAGCCCGACGACCCGCGCCCCGGCGGCCTGTGCCGCAGCGAGGCCGACATCCGTGTCTTCGAAGGCGAGAAGCCCGCCCGGTGCGACCCCGAGCAGGCGCGCTGCGGTGAGATAGCACTCCGGATCAGGCTTGCCCTTCGCGACGTCATCCTGCGAGACGATCAGCGAGATCGCCTCGCGGATCCCCGCCGCAGCCACGACCGCATCGATCTCGCTGCGAACGGCCGCCGACACGATGGCCACCGGGGCCCGCGACGCCGCGAAGCGCACGGCTGCGCGAGTGTCATCGTCGACCGTCGAGCCGTCGGAGACCCGCGCGATGTAGCGCGCGACTCGCTCGGCGATCAGCGCGGGGTCGGCTCGGCCGAGCCAGCGGGCGAACATCTCCTCGTCGGTGTGGCCCGCGAGCTGCTCGTAGTACTCGGCCTCGGTGAGGGGACGGCCCTCCGCTGCGAAGAGCTCCTGGTACACGGCAAGCAGCACGGGCTCGTCATCCGACAGCGTCCCGTTGAAGTCGAAGACGACGGCGTTGATGTGCATCCGCAGATGAGCGTACCGTCGGCACATGCCGGCGTCAGCTCTCGCGTTTGCGCTCGGAGCTGCAGGGTTCCACGCTCTCTGGAACGTGCTGCTCGCGCGCGCC
Organism: Gaiellales bacterium; assembly: GCA_038328165.1. Taxonomy (GTDB): domain Bacteria; phylum Actinomycetota; class Thermoleophilia; order Gaiellales; family Gaiellaceae; genus PALSA-600. The sequence goes on along the minus strand of JBBQLT010000004.1, from coordinate 53,603 downwards.
CCCGACATCGAGTCGGCGACGGCCGTTGCGCTCCTCGTCGCCGAGCTCGTCTTCTTGCCGGTGACGGTCGCTGCCTGGCATGCCGAGGCTGGTGTCTGGCCGTGGCTTCTCGGCAGCGGCTTCCTCGAGATCGCCTATTTCGCGCTGCTCGCGACGGCCTATCGCAGGGCACCCCTCTCGGTTGTCTACCCCGTCGCGCGGGGCGGCGCGCCCGTACTCGTGCTCCTCATCGGGATCGTCGCCCTCGGCCACGGCACCTCGTGGAGCCAGGCGATCGCCGTGCTGCTCGTCGTCCTCGGCGTGTTGAGCGTCCGCGGGGTGCGGCACACTGACCCGGGAGCGGTCGCATTCGGGGTCGCGATCGCGTCGTGCATCGCCGGCTATACCCTCGTCGACAAGCAGGGCGTGACGCATGCGGGGCCAATCCCGTATCTCGAGCTCTCGATGGCGGGGCCGGCGATCGTCTATTCGGGAGCGGTGATCCGCGTCAAGGGCGCCGCGGCCGTGCGTGCCGCCGCAGGCCCGGCGACGGTTGTTGCCGGCGTGGCGACTTTTGTCGCATACGCGCTTGTGCTCGCGGCGCTCCAACGCGCATCCGCGGCATCGGTCGCGGCAGTGCGAGAGACGAGTGTCGTCGTCGCGACTGCGCTCGCCGCTTTCGTGCTGAAGGAACGCGTGGGGCCGGGGCGCGTCGCGGGGGCGGCGCTCGTCGTCGCCGGTGTGGCGCTGCTCGCCCGGTAGGCCGCGCAGGAAACGCGGCCCCTGGATTGAAACCGGTCTCTTGTGAGTACCATCGCGGCCTCGCTGCCGACGCTGAGCTGGAACGACGAGCTTCTCCGGCTCGGGCTCGCTGCGCTCCTCGGCGGCATCATCGGCATCGAGCGCGAGTTTCGTGAGCGTGAAGCAGGCTTACGCACGCACATGCTCGTCGCGGTTGGAGCCGCGCTCTTCACCGTCGTCTCCGCCTTCGGCTTCCGCGACGTGCTCGGGAGCGGGAGCGGCGCCTTCGTCCGCCTCGATCCGTCACGCATCTCCGCGCAGATCGTCAGCGGCATCGGCTTTCTCGGCGCGGGCGCGATCATCCGCCAGGGCCTATCGATCCGCGGCCTGACGACGGCGGCAACGCTGTGGGCCGTCGCAGCCATCGGCATGGCCGCCGGCGCGGGGTCGTACGCCGCAGCGGTGATCACCACCCTGCTCGTCCTGATCATGCTGTGGCCCTTGCGGTTCGTCGGCAAGTTGCTCGACCGCGACCACGTTCACCGGCTCGACGTCAACCTCGCGCCCGGCGGCAGCCCGCGTCTCGTCGTCGAGGCCGTCGAACGGCTCGGAGTGCACCTCGAGTCTTTCGAAGTCGGAGAGGACGATCGCACCGTCGAGGTCAAGTTGCACCTGCCGCGCGGGATCTCGCGCGAGGTCGTGGTGCGCGCGCTTGCCACCCACGACGGCATTCGCGGCGCGTCCTGGCCCGAGTAGCTCGACCGCGCGCCGTCGTCGAAGGCGAGGGGCGCCCATGGGCGCCCCTCGCCTTCGAGCCAGATCAGGCGCGGACTACTTGCCGAGCCACTTGTTGACCTTCGCCTTGTTCGCAGCGACCCACTTCTGTCCGGCCTTGTCCGGATTCATATGGTCACCGGCGATCCATCTGGCGACGATCTCCTGGTCCTTGTTCGACCACGAGAAGCGCTTCAGCACCGGGTAGGCCGGCGAGCCGCCCGTTGCGAACTTCTTGCTGAACACCTTCTCGATGACGGTGTTGTCGTACGCACACCGGTACTGCTTGACGTCGCCGCCCGACTTCGAGTCGTCCTGGCAGCCCTTGAAGCGAGCCGGCAGCTTCACTTCTGAGAGCTGGTACTCCGTGTTCAGGAACTGCGGCGTGTACCAGTAGAAGATGACCGCCTTGTGCTGCTTGTACAACGAGCTCCACCGCGCGACCTGTGCGGGCTCGGCGCCGACGCTCACGAACTTGAAGTTCAGTCCGAGCGCCTTGATCAGCTGCACGTCCTTCTGCACGTAGGACGGGTCGCCGCCGAGGAACATTCCCTGCGAGCCCGACTCGGGGCTCTTGAAGAGGGACTCCTTGCCCTTGAGCCCCTTCCACGTGGCGAACGCGGGGTGCGCCTTCATCAGGTAGGTCGGGATGTACCACCCGATGTGGCCGATGACCCCGTTCGGGCCTCCCGCAACGACGGTGTGCTGCTGGGCGATGTACTGCTTGTACTGCGCAACGTGCTGCCAATCCTCGAGGACGGCGTCGCTCTTGCCGTTCGCGAGCGCCTGGTAGACGGGGATCTCTGCGATCTGCGAGATCTTCACCTTGCAGCCCATCCCCTCGAGTACCGCCTTCGCGACATACGTGTTCGCCTCCGAGCCGGCCCATGCCTGCTGGTTCAGCGTCACGGTGCCGCAACCCGACTTGCTGCGCGCGCCGGCCGGCCCGACGGCCAACACGGCCGCGACCGTTGTTACGACCGCAAGCGCGCCTACGACCGCCGCGAGCTTGCGGCCCTTGAAGCCCTTCGACATCCGCTCCTCCTTCGTAGCATTCATGGCTTGCTAACTCTCGCTCCGTGCACGTGCGACGCCCCGCCCCTGCGTGACGCGGTCGAGGGCGATACCGAGCGCGAGGATCGCGACCGAGGCGATGACCCCCTGCCCGAATGCGTTTCGCTGCAGACCCTGTGCAACCTCGTACCCGAGTGCGCCTGAGCCGACGAGGCCGCCGATCACGACGACTGCGAGCACCATGATGATCGCCTGATTGACGCCTAGCATGATCGCATCGCGTGCGAGCGGGATTTTGACCTTCAGCAGCACCTGTGCGCGGGTCGCCCCGAACGACGTTGCCGCCTCGATCGACTCGGCTGAAACACCTTCGATGCCCCGCTGGACGAGCCTGATCATCACCGGCGACGCATAGAGCACGGACGCGACGACACCCGGAACGCCCGAGACCGGCATCAGATAGATGAACGGGATGATGTAGACGAGTTGCGGCAGCGTCTGGAGGACGTCGTTGATCGGCCGGACGATGCGCGAGACCGTGCGGCTCTCCGCCGCCCACACCCCGAACGCAAGCCCGACGATCACCGTCAGCACCGTCGCGACGAGCACCTGAGAGAACGTATCCATCGCGTTGGCCCACTCGCCGAGGAGCCCGACAACGAAGAGCATGAGCGCAGCGACGACCGCGCGGCGCAGGCCGCTCAAGAGGAAGGCGATCAGTACGAGCCCGACAAGCGTTGCCGGCCACGGTGTCGAGATGAAGAACGTGCGGAGGGGCTCGATCCCGTGCCGGACGATGAAGTCGCCGGTCGGGCTCGTGAGGTCGCGGACGAGGAAGGTCCCCGGGTTCTGGATGTAGTCGAGCGCGCGCTGGACATAGCCACGAAGCCAGTCCTGTGCCGTCCAGCGAGACCAGACGGTGTTGGCATCGAGCACGTGGCCGAGAACCGCGGCGAGCACGACTGTAGCCGCGCAACCGGCCGTGTAGAGACGCAGGGACTTCGTCTTTTGCGCGGTCAGATGCCGAGCGGCAGGATCGGTGCGGTTCGCCATCGCCTCGGTCGCCCGGTCGAGCGCGATCGCCATGATCACGATCGCGGCTCCTGCGAAGATCGCGAAGGCCGGGTCGGTGTACAGGCCGTTCGTGACCGCGTCGCCGAGCCCGGCGCCGCCGATCAGGCCGGCGATCACGACCATCGACAGGGCGAACAGGATCGTCTGGTTCACGGCCAGCAGCAGCATGCGGCGCGCGAGCGGAAGCTGCACCTTCGCGAGCACCTGCCACCGCGTCGCGCCGAGTGCCGTAGCTGCCTCGACGGTGTTCGGCGCGACGCTGCGGACGCCGAGGGCAGTGATCCGGATTGCAGGCGGGACGGCGTAGATCATCGTCGTCACAACGGCGGCTCCCGGGCCGACCGAGAAGAGGATCACGACGGGCATCAGGTAGGCGAACGCCGGGATGATCTGCATCGCGTCGAGAACCGGGGTGATGCTCCGGTTGAATCGAGCGGAGCGGCCCGCGAGCACACCCAGCGGGACTCCGACTGCGAGCGACATGCTCACGGCCGCGAACGTCAACGCGAAGGTCTGAATGCTGTCGTCCCAGAGCCCGAGTGCCGCGAAGCTCGCGAACGCACCGAGGGTCCCGAGCGCAGCCTTGCGCCCTCCGAATCGCAGGACGACGAGTGTGCCGAGCGTTGCCGAGCCGGACCACTTGAGGTAGTAGAAGAGTCGCGTCAGCCAGGCCACCAGATGGTCGAGGAAGTTCGCGAAGCCGTTGAAGATCCGGAAGGCAATGTTCGGGTGCGGCAGGTTGCGGTTGTTCGACAGCCACACCTGAAAGCGGTCGAGGTGCGGTGAGAGCGAGTTCCAGGTGAGGGCTGCGGGCCAGGCCCAGTGGTTCTTCCAGCCGAAATACGCGATCAGCATCGCGACGACGACGAGCACCGCGACGCCCGCTTTGCCGCGCCACCACGGCGCCGGCAGCGGGCGGGGCAGGCGGTGAACCGTCTCGGCGACTGCCACGCGAGGCCTCAGTCTCCCTCGCCCGCGATTGCGGTCAGGACTGCGGCCTTGTCGACGACGCCGACCACGCGGCCGTCCTCGACTGCGCAAACCGGGCGTTCGCTACTTGCGATCACCGAGACAGCCTTGCGCACAGTCGTCGCCACGTCCAGCCTCGGCCCCTGGTCCTCGCCCGGCACGGCGTCGCGCATGATCCAGCGCAGGGTCAGGACGTGGCTGCGCGGGATGTCGCGCACGAAGTTCGTGACGTACTCGTCGGCGGGCGAGCCGACCAGATCTTCCGGCGTCCCGAGCTGCACGACGCGGCCGTCACGCATGATCGCGATCCGGTCACCGAGGCGCAGCGCCTCGGGCAGATCGTGCGTGATGAAGACCATCGTCTTGCCCGTCTCGTGCTGCAGGCGGATCACCTCGTCCTGCATGTCGCGGCGGATCAGCGGGTCGAGGGCGCTGAACGGCTCGTCGTAGAGCATCACCTTCGGGTCGACGGCGAACGCACGGGCGAGGCCAACCCGTTGCTGCATGCCGCCCGACAGCTCGTCGGGGAACTGATTGCCCGCATCCTCCAGACCGACGAGCCGCAGGATCTCGCGGGCGCGCTCCAGGCGCTCGGCCTTCGGCTTGCCCTGCACCTCGAGCCCGAACGCGACGTTGTCGATCACGCTGCGATGCGCGAGCAGCCCGAAATGCTGGAACACCATCGACGAGGTGTGCCGGCGAAGCTGCAGCAGCTCGTCGCGACTCGCCGCCGTGACGTCCTGCCCGTCCATCTCGATCCGGCCGGCGGTCGGCTCGATCAGTCGAATCAGCGTGCGGACGAGCGTCGACTTTCCGGAGCCGGAGAGACCCATCACGACGAACACCTCTCCGGGGTACACCTCGAATGACACGTCCTTCACGGCGGCGACGCAACCTGTCTTCTCGCGCAACTCCGAGCGAGAGAGGTCGGCATCGGGCGTGCCGATCACCTTGCCGGCGTTCTTGCCTAAGATCTTCCAGATCCCTTCCGCCTTGATCAGCGGGGTGGGGACGAGGTGAGGGCTAGAAGAGGCCAACTGTCTCGCCGTTCAAGTCGATGTCGACGTCGAAGGCCGCCGGCGCTCGGCCGAGGCCGGGCATCGTCTGCATGTCGCCGCAGAGTGCGACGATCCAGCCGGCCCCGGTATAGGCCCGCAGGTCGCGCACGCCGACCGTGAAGCCGGTCGGTGCGTTCGCGAGCAGCGGGTCGTGGGAGAGGGAGAGGTGTGTCTTCGCCATGCAGATCGGGAGGCGGTCGAGGCCTGCCTTGTTGAATACCTTGATCTTCGCGCGTGCGGCCGGCTGAAGGAAGACCCCATCGGCCCCGTAGGCACGTTTTGCAATCGCGTCGATCTTGTCCTCGATCGGCGCGTCGAGGTGGTAGAGGAACTCGAAGTGGGCCGGCTCGTCGGCTGCGGCGACGACCGCCTCCGCGAGCGCGGCGGCACCCTCGCCGCCACGGCTGAAGCCGTCATTCACCTCGGCCGCGTAGGCACCGTGCTCCAGGGCAAGGCGCTTGACGAGCTCGATCTCGTCCTGGATGTCGTCCGGGAAGCGGTTCACAGCGACGACGGCGTTCAGGCCGAACTCGCGCACGATCGCGAGGTGGCGCGCGAGATTCGCAGCTCCGATCTCGATGGCCCCGGCGCCGCCGTCAGGATCCTGGGCGTGGTGCTTCAGCGCTTTCACCGTCGCGACGAGCACGACCGCGTCGGGCCTGAGGTTCCCGAGCCGGCAGACGATGTCGAAGAACTTCTCCATGCCCATGTCGGAGCCGAAGCCACTTTCGGTGACGACGTAGTCGGCGAGCTTCAACGCGACGCGATCGGCAACGACCGAGTTGTTGCCGTGGGCGATGTTCGCGAAAGGGCCACAGTGCACGAACGCCGGTTGGCCCTCGAGCGTCTGAACGAGGTTTGGCTTGATCGTCTCTTTCAGGAGGACGGTCATCGATCCGGCGGCTCGTAGCTGCTCGGCCGTGACCGGCTCTCCCTCGTAGGAGTGCGCGACGGTGATTGCGCCGAGACGCTCGCGGAGATCGCGTAGGTCTGCTGCAACGGCGGCGATCGCCATCACCTCGGACGCGGCGGTGATGTCGAAGCCGGTCTGCCGTGGATAGCCGTTCGCCTTGCCCCCGAGGCCGACGGCAATGTCGCGGAGCGCGCGGTCGTTGATGTCGATGCAGCGGCGCCAGCTCACCGAGAGGGGATCGATCCCGAGCTTGTTGCCATGCAGGATGTGCGACTCGATCATGGCAGCAAGCAGGTTGTTCGCCGCGCCGATCGCATGAATGTCGCCGGTGAAATGGAGGTTCAGGTCCTCCATCGGCACGACCTGCGTGTAGCCGCCGCCGGCGGCGCCGCCCTTGATGCCGAACACCGGCCCGAGCGAGGCTTCGCGCAAGCACAGGGCCACCGAGCGGCCGATGTGCCCGAGCCCCTGCGTGAGCGAGACCGATGTCGTCGTCTTGCCCTCACCGGCCTTGGTGGGTGTGATCGCCGTGACGTCGATCAGCTTCCCGTCGGCCTTCGCCGCGAGGCGGTCGAGTACGCCGAGGTCGATCTTCGCCTTGTAGCGGCCGTACGGCTCGACCTCATCGGGCTCGAGCCCGGCGGCCGCGGCGATCTCGGTGATCGGGCGGAGCGTCGCTTGCTGTGCGATCTGGAGCGACGAGGGCATCGTCGAGTGCATGTGGTCCTTTCGTCGTCTCTCGGTTCGACGCGAGGATACGAGTAATATATCTCCATGACTAGGGCAGGCCTCGCTCGCCCTCTGACACCGGCAGGCCGGGAAGGGCTCTCGCTCGCTGACCAGGCCTACTTCGCGATTCGCGAGCTGATCGTCACGCTGGAGCTTGCGCCGGGCGCGGTCGTGAACGAGCGCGAGCTGACCGAGCAGCTCGAGATCGGCCGCACCCCGGTGCGCGAGGCGCTTCGCCGGCTTGCGCAGGAGAAGCTCGTCGAGGTCTATCCGCGCCGCGGCATCTTCGTGACCACGGTCGATGTGCGCGACCTCGGCCGCCTGTGCGAGGTGCGGTCGGTGCTCGAGCCGGAAGCCGCTCGACTGGCGGCCGAGCGGGCCACCGAGCTCGATCTGGACGTCCTCGGCGAGCTTCTGAACGAGCTCGGCTCGGCGAAGGTGCGTGACGACAGGACGCTGATCGACCTCGACCAGCGGATCCATCGCACGATCTACCAGTGCACTCACAATCATTTCCTCGAGGCGACCCTCGAGGAGTACTACGCGCTCGCGCTGCGCATCTGGATACTCGCGCTCGAGGAGACCAGCGAGCTGCAGGCCGCGGTCCTTTCCCACCGCGGCCTCCTCGAGGCCGTCGCACGGGGCAACGGCGAGGTGGCGGCCGGGATCATGCGCGACCATGTCCAGCAGTTCGAGACCGCGATGCGGCATGTGCTGCTGGCCCGCTGACGTGATATATCAGTCGTATGACTGAGACAGCCAAGCTACCGTTGAGCGCGCGCGCGGTCGTGATCGGCGCCGGCATCGTCGGCAACAGCCTCGTGTACCACCTGGCAGAGCTCGGTTGGACCGAGCTCGTGCTTCTCGACAAGGGGCCGCTCCCGAACCCGGGCGGCTCCACCGGCCACGCGTCGAATTTCATCTTCCCGGTCGATCACTCCAAGGAGATGACCCAGCTGACGCTCGACTCGGTGCGCCAGTACCGCGAATGGGACGTCTTCACGGAAAGCGGCGGGATCGAGGTGGCCCGGACCGAGGCGCGAATGGAAGAGCTGCGGCGGCGCGTCGCGTCGGCAAAGGCGTGGGGAATCGAGGACACGCGGCTCATCACGCCGGCCGAGGTGAAGGAGCTCGTTCCCTTCGTCGAGGAGTCGGTGATCGTCGGCGGCTTCTACACGCCGTCCGTCGGGATCGTTGACTCGCTTCGCTTCGGGACGATCGCGCGCGAGCGCGCGCAGGCGTCAGGCGCTCTCAGCGTGTTCGCGAACACGGAGGTGCTCGGGATCGAGGTCGAGCAGGGGCGCGTCAAGGCCCTTCGGACCTCGCGCGGTGACATCGTCACCGAGGTGATCGTCATCTGCTGCGGCGTCTGGAGCCCGAAGATCGCGCGTATGGCCGGAGCCTCGATTCCCCTGACGCCTGCCGTCCATCAGATGATCGACGTCGGCCCGGTTCCGCATTTCAAGAACACGAAGGGCGTGATCGAGTTCCCGATCGTGCGCGACATGGACACGAACATGTACGAGCGTCAGGACGGGAGTGGGCTCGAGATCGGCTCCTATGCGCATCGCCCGATCCTCCACGACCCCGAGGAGATCCCCTCCAACGAGGAAGCGGCGCTTTCGCCCACCGAGTTCCCGTTCACACAGGACGATTTCACGCAGCAGATGGAGGACGCGCTCGAGCTCATCCCCGACGTGCTCAACGACGAATCTGTCGGCATCAAGTACGCGATCAACGGCCTGCTCTCGTTGACTCCCGACGGGTTGCCGCTGCTCGGCGAAACGCCCGAGGTAAAAGGCCTGTGGTCGGCGGCCGCCGTCTGGGTGAAGGAAGGACCGGGCGTCGGGAAGGCCGTGGCCGAGTGGATGACTCGTGGTGAGTCGGAGATCGACCTGCAGTCGTCGGACATCGCACGGTTCTACGAGCATCAGCGCTCGCGCGAGCACGTCAGGGCGCGTGCGGCCGAAGGCTTCAACAAGACCTACGGCATCGTTCATCCGGGGGAGCAATGGGAGTCGAACCGTAACGTCCGCCTCTCGCCGTTCTATCCGCGCGAGCGAGAGCTTGGCGCCCGATTCTTCGAGGCAGCGGGCTGGGAGCGTCCTCAGTGGTACGAATCGAACGCGAAGCTGCTCGACGAGTACGGCGACCGGATCAACCGCCGCGAGGCCGAATGGGAGTCGCGCTGGTGGTCGCCGATCATCAACGCCGAGCACCTCGCGATGCGCGATCGCGCTGCGATGTTCGACCTGACGGCGTTCTGCGTGTTCGACATCACGGGTCCCGGCGCGCTCGAAACCGTTCAGAAGGTCTCGATGCGGCAGATGGACGTCGCTGTCGGAAAGGTCGTCTACACGCCGGTGCTCTCACCGAGCGGGACGTTCAAATCCGACCTGACCGTGATGCGGCTCGGCGACGAGCAGTTCCGCGTCGTCACGGGCGGCGCGCACGGGATGGCCGATCTCAAGTGGTACGCCGATCACCGGCCCGAGGACGGCACTGCGAGCATCACGGATCTCACGTCGGCGTACACGACACTCGGCCTCTGGGGGCCGCGGTCGCGCGAGATCCTCGCGAGCCTCACCGCCGACGACATGTCGCACGAGGCATTCCCGTTCGCGACCTGTCGTACGATCGAGCTCGGCTCGTTGCGCGTGCTCGCCTCGCGCATCTCCTACGTCGGCGAGCTCGGCTGGGAGCTTTACGTGCCGATCGAGCAGGGCGCAAAGCTCTGGGACCTCGTCTGGGAGGCAGGCGAGCCACACGGCACCGTGCCGGCCGGCATCGGTGTCTACGGGACGACCGGCCGGCTCGAGAAGTGCTACCGCGCCTTCGGCTTCGAGCTCGACGCCGACTTCGATGTCGTCGAAGCCGGCATGGCGTGGGGACGGGTCAAGTCGCCCGACTTCGTCGGCAAGGAGGCGCACGTCTGGCAGCGCGAGAGTGAGCCCGCTGCAGTGCTCTGCACGCTGACCGTCGACGATCACACCTCACGGAGCGGCGTGAAGCGCTATCCGCTCGGCCGCGAGCCGGTGCTGTCGCGCTCGGGAGCGCCGCTTCTCGACGCCAAGAGACGCCGCTCCTACGTAACGAGCGCGGGGGCAGGCCCGTCGATCGGCAAGCACATCCTGCTCAGCTACCTCCCGCCCGAGAACGCGAGCGTGGGCGAGGAGCTCCTCGTCGAGTACATGGGCGAGCAGTATCCGGTGGTCGTGGCGACGAACGACTCGACGCCGGTCTTCGATCCGGAAAATACGCGGGTGAAGTCGTGAGCTTGCTCACGTTCCCAAGGCGACCAGGGACGTGAGAATTCTCTGCTGTGTGAAGCGGGTGCCGATCACGGGCGGGAAGATGGTTCTCACCGAGGACGAGCAGGCACTTCAGACCCGGCACCTCGGCTTCACGATCTCGCCGCACGAGGAGTGCGGGGTCGAAGAGGCGGTGCGCATCGTCGAGGCCGGCGGAGGCGAGGTCGTCGTGCTCGCACTCGGGCCCGCCGAAGCAGCGGAGCAGTTGCGCGAGTGCATGGCGCTCGGCGCTGACCGGGCGATCCACCTCGAGAGCGAGGAGGAGTGGGATGCCCAGGCGACCGCCGGTGCGATCGTCGAGGCGATCCGAGCGGAGGCAGCGCCCTTCGACCTGATCGTCTTCGGCAACGAGTCGGCCGACACCGGCAATTACCAGGTCGGCATCCGTGTCGCATACGCGCTTTCCTTGCCCGTCGTCACAGGGTTGAAGGGACTAACGCTCGCGGAAGGACGGGCGCGCTGCGAGCAGGAGGTCGCAAACGGGCGCGACATCTACGACGTCCCGCTGCCGGCCGTCGTTACCGTCAAGGAAGGCCTGAACCTGCCGCGCTACCCGTCAGTGCCCGCCAAGCTGCGGGCCAATCGCAAGCCTGTCGACTTGAAGCCGGTCGTGCCGCCCGCGGCGCGCCTGCAGAAGCTCCGGCTCGTCGTGCCCGAGGGGCAGGGAAAGCAGGCGGAGGTCCTCGGCAGCGGCCCCGAGGCGGCTCCGGAAGTGATCCGCGTGCTGCAGAAGCTGGGAGTGGCATGACCGTCCTTGTCTTCGTCGAGGCGAACGACGAGCTGTCGCTGCAGGCCGTCACGCTCGCGCGCTCGCTCGGCGGCGAGCTGCACGGGATCTCGGTCGGCGCAGTCGACGCTCCGGTCGACGTTCTGCACGTCGCGCAGATCGAGGGCTCGTACGCGCCGGGCGCGTGGGCGGCTGCGATCACGCAGTTGATCGATCGACTCGCGCCGGCCGCGGTGGTCGCGCCTGGATCGGATCGCGGCAACGAGGTGCTCGCACACGTCGCCGCGCGCCTCGATCTGCCCATGGCTGCGAACGTCACCGACGTGCGAGGCGACGAGTTGACGCGCCAGCGCTGGGGCGGCTCGCTCTTCGAAGAGGCGCGCATCGAGTCCGGCCTCAAGCTTCTGAGCGCCGCGCCGTTCGCCTTCGCACCGAGTGACAACGTGGTGGAGACGAAGGTGGAGACGTTCGTCCCGGACCTGGCGCCCGCCGATACGGTGGTGCGCGTCGTCGACGTGGTCTCCACGAGCACCGGTGGCGTCTCCCTGGCCGATGCGAAGGTGGTCGTCTCGGGTGGTCGCGGTGTTGGCTCGAGCGAGGGCTTTGCGATCCTCGAGGAGCTCGCCGCATTGCTTGGGGGTGCGGTCGGCTGCTCGCGCGTCGTCACGAGCGCGGGCTGGCGTCCGCACGCCGACCAGGTCGGCCAGACCGGGACGAAGGTCTCGCCCGACCTCTACATCGCCTGCGGGATCAGCGGTGCCACCCAGCACATCGCCGGCTGCAAGGGCGCGAAGGCGCTGCTCGCGATCAACGACGATCCCGAGGCGACGATCTTCGCGCACGCCGACTACGCGGTGATCGGTGATCTCCACGAGATCGTCCCTGCGATCACCGCCGAGCTTCGGAAGGTGCGAGGGACATAGCGACGCTCGCCGGTGCGCTCGCGCTTGCGGCCGCGCTCGCCGTCGCGGGCCTCGCCTTCGCGCGCCGGGCACTCTTCCTCACGCGGCTCGTTCGGGCTGCGAAGCCGCTCGACCGAACCGACGATGTCGCCGGCCGCGTGCGCAACGAGGCCGTGATCGTGCTCGGCCAGCGCAAGCTCTTTCAGCGGTTGCTGCCCGGGCTCGTGCACGCGCTGATCTTCTGGGGGTTCATCGTCCTCTTTCCGACGATCGTGATGGCGATGGTCGGCGCCATCGACCGCGAGTGGTCGTTCCCGTGGCTCGGCGGACAGGGCTGGTTCATGGCGGCCGTCGATGTGTTCGTGCTCATGGTGCTCACCGGCGTCGCCGCCGCAGCGTGGATTCGCAAGGTCGTTCGGCCGGCGCGCTTCCGCGGCTCGCACCTCAGGGAGGCCGACTTCATCCTCGCGATGATCGCGCTCGTCGTCCTGACGCTCCTCGGCTGGCATGCGTCGCGGATCGCCGCAGGCCTGAACGAGTGGCCGGCGCACGCTTCGTTCCTCTCGAACTGGGTTTCCGGCGCCATTCCGGCCCCGCGTGTCCTCGAGCGCATCTTCGTCTGGGCGCACGTCGTCGTGATCCTCACCTTCCTCGCGTATCTGCCGCACTCGAAGCACCTGCACATCGCGACTGCGGGCATCAACGTCTACTTCTCACGAACGCGCAACCGCGGTCGGCTTGAGCCACTCAGGTTCGACCTTCCCGACGAGGAGATTCGCTTCGGCGCCGGCACGATCGGCGATCTCACCTGGAAGGAGATGGTCGACTCGTTCTCGTGTACTGAGTGCGGCCGCTGCCAGGACGTGTGCCCTGCGTATGCGACCGGAAAGCTACTCTCGCCGAAGCTCCTGATCATGGGGATTCGCGATCAGGTCTTTGCCGAAGGAGCGAACCTGCTTGCCGGTGGGGAACTGCGGCCGATCGTCGGGAACGGTGTTCCCGAGGAGATGGTGTGGGACTGCGTGACGTGTGGTGCCTGCGTGCACGAGTGCCCGGTCTCGATCGAGCACGTCGATCACATCGTCGATCTCCGTCGCGATCTCGTGATGATGCAGTCGAGCTTCCCGCAGGAGGCGGAGACGATGCTGCGTGACGTCGAGCGCGTCGGCAATCCTTGGGGAAAGCCGCAGGGCGATCGTGCCTCGTGGGCCGAGGAGCTCGGCGTGCGCGTGCTCGCGGAGGGAGAAGAGCCGCCGGAGGTTCTCTACTGGGTCGGCTGCGCGGCCGCGTACGACGAGCGCGCACGCGTCGCCGCCGAGTCGACGGCGAAGCTGCTCCAGAAAGCCGGCGTCGACTTCGCGATCCTCGGCGCGCGTGAGGCGTGCACGGGCGACCCGGCACGGCGCATGGGCAACGAATACGTCTTCCAGCAGTACGCCGAGCAGAATGTCGCGACGTTGAACGAGGCGCGTGTGACGAAGATCGTCGCGAGCTGCCCGCACTGCCTGAACTCGCTCGGCAGCGAGTATCCGGACTTCGGGGGGCGCTACGAGGTGATGCACCATACGCAGCTGCTCGCGGAGCTCGTGCGCGAAGGCAAGCTGCAGCCGAAGCAGGGCGGCGGCGAGATCACCTACCACGACTCCTGCTACCTGGCGCGGCACAACGACGTGCGCGACGAGCCGCGCGAGCTCGTCGAGTCCGTCGGCACGGCGGTCGAAATGGCACGCAATCGCGAGCGCACGTTTTGCTGCGGCGCGGGCGGCGCGCATATGTGGATGGAGGAGCGGGGGACTCCGATCAACGAGGAGCGCGTGCGCGAGGCTTCAGAGACGGGCGCGGGAACGCTCGCCGTCGCGTGCCCCTTCTGCACCGTCATGCTCGACGACGGCGTTCGCTCGATGGGCAAGCAACTCCGTGTCGTCGACGTCTCGACGCTGCTCGTCGAGTCGATGGAGGAGTAGTGCTCGTCGGCCTCGGTCACGTCGATCTCGTCTGCCGCGACCTCGAGCGGTCGCTGACGTTCTACGCAACCGTCTTCGGCCCCCTCGGCCTCGAGCCGCCGGTGTTCTTTGCGGGCGAGCGCGGCGAGGCGATCCACTACCTCCGCTTCCCCGGTCGCGGCTCAGGGTCGCTCGGCCTCCGGCAGGCGCAGGCCGAGCAGGAGTTCGACCTCTACGCTCCGGGCTTTCACCATCTGGCGCTCGCAGTCGACACGGAAGCCGATGTGGACGCCGCGCATGCGGCCGCGGGCGCGGCCGGTGCGGTGGTGCTGCACCCGCCGCGCCTGTGGCCGCAGTACCACAAGGACTACTACGCCACGTTCTTCCTCGACCCCGACGGGTTTCGGCTCGAAGTCGCCGCGAGCCGCGACGCGCGACTGGCCTGAAGTAGCGGTCCCGGCTTGACAAGCGTGGAACGCGTGTTCCACAATGTGGGCCGATGGCCGCCGAGTCCGGGACCCAGGCAATCGACCGCGCGGCGGAGCTCCTCGTCAGCGTGGTCGAATCCGCCCGCCCGCTTGGGGTCGGCGAGCTCGCGGAGACCTCGGGCCTGCCGAAGTCGACGACCTCGCGCCTCGTCGGCGCGCTCGAGCGCCGTGGCCTCCTGCAGCGCGCGGGTGACCGTCGCGTCTCGCCGGGCCCGGTGCTGCTTCGCTTCGCCCACCGCGACTCGGGTGCGAGCCTCGTCGACCTCGCGACGCCGGCCCTCCGTGCGCTCTCCGAGCTCTCCGGCGAGACGATCAACCTCGGCGTGCCGACCCCGCTCGGCGTCGAGCACCTCGCACAGGAGGACACGCGCCACTTCGTCGGGGGCACGAACTGGGTGGGCCGTCGCGTTCCCTACGAGCAGACGGCGAACGGCAAGGTCCTGCGCGCGTTCGGCTCCCTGCGGCCCGGGGCGAACGATTCTCGCGACATCCGCGCACGCGGTTACGCCACCGCGGTCGACGAGCTCGAGCGCGGCCTGTCGGCGCTTGCGGCACCCGTCTTCGGCCCTGACGGTGTCGCGGTCGCGGCGCTCTCGATCTCCGGCCCCACGATCCGGCTGACGCCCGAGCGCATCGCCGAGCTCGCGCCGGCCTTGCTCGAGCAGGCGCGTCTGCTCTCGGCGCGTCTTGGAAACCACGACGACCAGCGAGGTGCCGCATGACCCACGAAGAGATTCTCAAGGCGCTGTACGACGAGACGCTCGTCGGCAACGCTCCCGAGGTGAGAGACCTGGTGAACCGGGGGCTCGCGGACGGCCTCGGCTGCGAGTCGATGCTCTACGACGCGCTCATTCCCTCGCTCGAGGAGGTCGGAGCGCGCTTTGAACGCGGCGACTACTTCGTGCCCGAGATGCTGATCGCTGCGCGTGCGATGCAGGGCGCGCTCGACATCCTGCGCCCGCTCCTCGCCGAGACGGGCGCGAAGCCGATCGGTACGTACGTGATGGGCACCGTCAAGGGCGACGTCCACGACATCGGCAAGAACCTCGTGAACATCATGCTCGAGGGTGCAGGCTTCACCGTCTATGACCTTGGAGTAAACGTCGCACCCGAGACGTTCGTGCAACAGATCCAGGAGCACCAGCCCGACGTTGTCGGGTTCTCCGCGTTCCTGACGACGACCATGCCGATGTTCAAGGCGAACATCAACGCACTCCAGAAGGCCGGGATTCGCGACGACGTGATCGTCATGGTCGGTGGGGCCCCCGTGACCCAGGAGTACGCCGATGCGGTCGGTGCCGACGGCTACGCCGCCGACGCGTCGACCGCCGTTCGCCTGGCCAAGGAACTGATCGAGAAGCGCCGCTCGGCCGTTCCTGCGTGATGCGCCCCCTGGCGGTCATCGAGGCTGCGGTCAAGAAGCCAATCTTCGGCTGTCAGATGTGCGGCCAGTGCGTCCTGCACTCGACCGGCTTGACGTGCCCGATGAACTGCCCTAAGACACTGCGCAACGGGCCGTGCGGCGGGGTGCGTCCCGACGGCAACTGTGAGGTCGATCCCGGCATGCGTTGCGTGTGGCTGAAGGCGGTCGAGCGTGCGCCGAAGACGCCCTGGCCGCACGAGATCAACGACATCCGCAAGCCGGTCGACAACCGCCTCTGGAACACGTCGTCGTGGGCGAATTACTTCAGCAAGCGCGATCGCGTCGCGCCGAAGGGGTGGCGTGTCGAGGCTTGAGGAAGCCGTCGGCTCCGGGCGGTTCGTGCTCACCGCCGAGCTCTTGACGGTGAACAGTGGCGGCCTCGACGCGGTGCGCGAGCGGTTCGCGCCATACGGGGACTGGGTCGACGCCGTGAATGCGACCGACAACACGGCTGCCCACGCTCACGCATCGCCGCTCGCAGTCGCGATCGCCCTTCAGCAACTCGACATGGAGCCCGTGATGCAGCTCGTCTGCCGTGATCGCAACCGGCTCGCGCTCGAGGCCGAGATCGCGGGCGCTGGTCTGCACGGCATCGAGAACATCTGCTGTCTCACGGGCGACGACGTGACGGCAGGCGACGAGCCCGAGGCACGCCGCGTGTTCGATCTCGACAGCATCCAGCTCCTCGTCACCGCAAACGCGATGCGTGGCGGCCACTACCTCTCGGGCCGCAAGATCGAGCCCGCGCCGAGACTGTTCCTCGGTGCCGTCGAGAATCCCTCGGCGCCGCCGGTCGACTATCGCGTCGAGCGGGCGCTGAAGAAGGTTCGCGCGGGGGCGCGCTTCCTGCAGCTACAGGTTGGCTTCGAGCGCGCCCCGCTCGAGCGGTTCATGGCGCAGGCAGTCGCGGCCGGCCTCGCGGAGCAGGCGGCGATCCTGCCGTCGATCTGCCTCGTTCGCTCGCCGAAGGCGCTGCGCTTCATCGACGAGAAGGTCCCGGGTATCTCCGTGCCGCTCGAGGTGATCGAGCGCTGTGAGCGCGCCGCGGACCCGGAAGTCGAGTGCTTCGAGGTGGCGTGCGAGCTTGCCGACCATGCGCGCTCCTTGCCGGGCGTGCGCGGGCTGCACCTGATCAGCTTTCGCAAGGAGGCCGGTATTGCCCGCTTGTGCCGCCGCCTCGCCATCCCGACCCGTCGAGAAAGGGAGTTGAGTGGAAACAGTTCTCCAGTCGCCGTCTAGGACGGTGGTGATCGGGCCTGAGCGCCCCTTCTGCGTGATCGGCGAGCGCATCAACCCGACCGGCCGCAAGAAGTTCCAGGCGGAGCTGCAACAGGGAGATCTCTCGCGCATCGAGCTCGATGTCGCTCAGCAGATTGCGGGCGGGGCGGACCTGCTCGACGTCAACGTCGGAGATCCGCTCGCGGATGAGATCGAGCTGATGCGAGCGGCGATCCCGCTCGTGCAGGGCCTCACGGACGTGCCGCTCTGCATCGACTCGTCCGTGATCGAGGCCCTCGAGGCCGGTCTCGGCGCCTACCAGGGAAAAGCACTCGTGAACTCCGTCACCGGGGAAGACGAGCGGCTCGAGGCGATCCTGCCGATCGTCGCGAAGCACGGCGCTGCCGTGATCGGGCTCGCGAACGACGACGAGATCCCGATGGAGCCGGAGCGGCGCCTCGAGGTCGCGCGGAAGATCGTCTCCGTTGCGGGCGACTTCGGCATCCCGCCGGAGAACGTGCTGATCGATCCGCTCGCGATGCCGGTGGGCGCCGAACCACGGGCGGTCACGCTCTTTCTCGAGACGGTGCGCCTGATTCGCGACGAGCTCGGCGTGAACATGACCTGCGGTGCGTCCAACACGTCGTTCGGCCTTCCCGGCCGAGAGACGCTCGGAGCCGCCTTTCTCGCAATCGCGGCGAGCCACGGTTTGACGAGTGCGATCATGGACGCGCGCTCGCGGGAGATCGTCGAGGCGGTGCGCGCGACCGACTTCCTGCTCGGGCACGACGAGTGGGGCTCGGCCTGGATCGCGGCCTACCGCGCGAAGCTGGCGGCCGCCGCCGCGTGAGCGCCGAGCCGAAGGTCTCGCTCGACCAGGTTCACCCGGATCGGGTTCGGCTCGTCTTCGAGCAAGCGGACGGCGCCGTCAAGGAGACGCGCGTGCCCGCCGGCACCACCCTGTTCGACGGCGCGAGCTGGAACGGGGTCGCGATCGACTCGACCTGCGGCGGCCACGGCACGTGCAAGAAGTGCAAGGTGCGCGTCACGACCGGTGAGCAGTTGATCTCGACCGTCGACCCGCGTGCGTTCTCGCCCGAGGAGCTGAAGGCGGGCTGGCGCCTCGCCTGCCGCGCACAGGCCGAGGCGGATCTCGTCGTCGAGGTCCCGCCGCTGGAAACCAGGCCGAAGGCGGCGCTCGCCGGCGTCGGCCGGCACGTGATCCTGCGCCCGGCGGTGCAGAAGCGCTACCTCGAGCTGAGCGAGCCGACCCTCGAGGATCAGGTCTCGGACCTCGAGCGTGTCCTCCAGGCGATGGACGACGTCGAGCTTCGCGTTCCGATGGAGCTCTTGCGGTCACTCGGCGGGACCCTGCGTGGCGCCGACTGGAAGGTCACGGCAGTGCTCGTCGACGACGTCCTCGTCGATGTCGAGCCGGGCGACACGTCGGCGACTCGGCACGCGATCGCCTACGACCTCGGCACGACGACCGTCGTCGCGACCCTGATCGACCTCGAGACCGGCCAGCCGGCAGCGGTGAGCTCGATGCTGAATGCGCAGCAGCCGTTCGGCGCGGACGTGATCACTCGGATCAGCGCGACGATGATGGACCAGACTGCCCTCAAAACGCTGCGCGACCGCGCCCATGAGACCTTGATGACGCTCACCACGGAGGTTTGCGACGAGGCGGGGGTCGATCCGTCGAAGGTCTACGAGATCGTCGTCGCCGGGAACATGACGATGCTGCAACTCGCGCTCGGCATCGATCCCGAGCCCCTCTCGATGGCCCCGTTCACGATCATCTCGCGGCGCCTGCCGGAGGCGAGAGCAACGGACTTCGGTGTGCATGTCCACGAGCGTGCACCTGCCGTGCTCTTTCCGGCGCTCGGCGCGTACGTCGGCCCGGACATCGTCGCTGGGATCCTCGCGACCGGCCTCACCCTCGACAAGCGCACCCGGCTCTTCATCGACGTGGGCACGAACTCGGAGATCGTGCTCGGCTCGTCGGCGCGTGCCCTTGCAACGGCCGCACCCGCCGGCCCGGCATTCGAGGCTGCGCAGATCCGCTGCGGGATGCGCGCGGCCGAGGGGGCGATCGAGGGTGTGCGGATCGTCGACGGCGACGTACAGCTGACGGTGATCGGCGATGTCGAGGCCGTCGGCCTCTGTGGATCGGGTCTCGTCGACGCGGTCGCCGAGCTCGTCGGCGCGGGGATCCTCGACCACTCGGGTCGATTCGTGCTCGGCTCGTCGCCGCGGTTGGCGAAGATCGGCGAAGAGAATGTCTTCTACCTTCACGACGACGTCTTTCTCTCGCAGCGCGACGTGCGTGAGCTGCAGTTCGCGAAGGCGTCGATCGCGACCGGCTGGCAGATCCTCTGCAACGACCTGGGCGTCGACCCTGCGGAGATCTCGCAGGTGCTGCTCGGCGGCTCGTTCGGCTCGTATCTGACGGCGGCGAGCGCGGTGAAGATCGGCCTCGTGCCAAAGCTGCCGCTCACGCGCATCGTGGCGGCCGGAAACGTCGCGGGCGAAGGCGCGAAGATCGCGGCGCTCTCCGTCACCGAGCGTGCGGCCGCGACTGCCGTGCTCGACGAGGTCGATTACGTCGAGCTGTCGGGCCGCACCGACTTCAACGACCTCTTCATCGACCAGCTGTCGTTCCCCTCGTGACGAAAGTTGTCGTGGCCTGTGGCGCCTTGGCGCTGCACATCGACCAGATTGCGAAGCGGCGCGGCTGGGACATCGAGGTCCGGCCGCTGCCGCCCGAGCTGCACAACCGGCCCGAGCGCATCCGCGCCGCGGTCGACGAGGCCGGCGGCGATGTCGTCGCCTACGCCGATTGCGGCACGCGCGGTGCGCTCGACGACCTGCCGCGCCTGACCGGCGCAGACTGCTACCAGCTCTTCGGCGGAATGGAGCACGAGCTTGGCACGTACTACCTCACCGATTTTCTCGTCCGCTCGTTCGACCGCGTCGTCTGGCGTGGCCTCGGCCTCGATCGTCATCCGGAATTGCGCGACGACTACTTCCGCCACTACGAGCGCGTCGTCTGGCTCGCGCAGGTGCCTACCACCGAACTACGCGCGAAGGCGGAGGCGGCGGCGGCGAAGCTCCGCTTGCCGCTCGAAGTGCGTGAGACCGGCGATCACCGACTTGAAACCGCCCTCGAACAACTCCTCCAGGAGGCCTGAGCCCTTTGTTGATCAACGAATTGCCGCGCTACGAGATCCTTGACGAGCACTCGATCCAGGAGCTGGAGCGAGGGTGGCGGCGCATCGTCAGCGAGCTCGGCATCGACTTCCAGCACGAAGAGGCATTGGCCGCACTCGGGGCCGCCGGCCAGAACGTCGAGGGGGACCTCGTCAAGTTCGATCCCGACTGGATCCTCGAGCAGGTTGCAAAGGCGCCGCGCGAGTTCGATCTCCAGGCGCGCAACCCGGCGAACAACATCCATGTCGGTGGCAAGCACATGGCGTTTGGCGCGGTCTACGGCTGCCCGTTCGTGCGCGAGGGAATCGAGCGCCGCGAGGCAACCTATGCCGACTATGAGAACCTGATCCGGCTCGCGCAATCCTTTCCACAGCTCGACACCCCCGGCGGCACGATCTGCGAGCCGAACGACAAGCCGCTCGACTCACGTCACCTCGACATGGTCTACGCGCTGCTGACGCTCTCCGACAAGCCGTTCATGGGGTCGGTCACGTCCGGGCCGAACGCAATCGACACGCTTGCGATGGCCGAGCTGGTGTTCGGCAAGGAGTCGCTCGAGCAGACGCCGGCGATCATCTCGCTGATCAACGTCAACTCGCCGCTTCGCTACGACGACCGGATGCTCTCGGCGCTGCTCGCCTACGCACGCGCGAACCAGGCGCTCGTGGTGACGCCGTTCCTGCTGATGGGCGCGATGTCGCCCGTCTCGGTCGCCGCGTCGCTCGCACAGCAGGTCGCGGAGGCGCTCGCGGGGATCGCTCTCGTGCAGACGATCCGCCCCGGCGCCCCGGTCGTCTTCGGCTCGTTCCTCTCGAACACCGACATGCAGTCCGGCTCGCCGAGCTTCGGCACGCCGGAGTCGGCCGTCGGGCTGCTCTGCACCGGGCAGATCGCGCGGCACTACGGTTTGCCGTTCCGCGGTGGCGGCGCGCTCACCGCCTCGCAGACGGTCGACGCTCAGGCCGCGTACGAGGCGGCGATGACGCTGTGGCCGACATTCCTCGCCGGCACGAACTTCGTCATGCACTCCGCCGGCTGGCTCGAATCGGGCCTCGTCTCGTGCTACGAGAAGTTCATCGTCGATGTCGAGATGCTGCGGATGCTCCAGCACGTCTTCCAGCCGCTCGAGATCAACGAGGAGACGCTTGCGTACAGCGCCCACCAGGAGGTCGGGCAGGGCGGTCACTTCCTTGGTGCGGTGCACACGCTCGAACGGTTCCGCGAGTGCTTCTACCGGCCGCTGCTCTCATCCACGGAGAACTACGAGCGATGGAATCGAAACGGCGGCAAAGACGCCGCAGCGCGCGCATCCGACGTGTGGCGTAAGACGATCGAGGAGTACCAGGAACCTGCGCTCGACGGCGATCTCAAGGACGAACTGAAGGCGTACGTCGACCGGAGGCGGACCGAGCTTGGTGACTGAGATGTTCGTCGACGGCCGCTGGACGGGGGCGCTCTCGGGCGAGACGTTCACGGCCGACTCGCCGGCGACGGGGGAAGACATCGGCCAAGTGCCGCAAGGCGCCCGGGCTGACGCGCAGCTCGCGATCGGCGCGGCGAATCGCGCGGCGTCCAGTTGGTCGCGTGCAACGGTCTTCGAGCGAGCGGCTGCGATGAACCGCGTCGGCGACGCGATCGAGCGGCGTCGCCACGAGCTGGCGCACACGCTGACGCTCGACCAGGGCAAGCCGCTCAGCGAATCGCGGGACGAGGTCGAGGAGCTGATCGCGTACTGGCGCAACGCGGCCGAGGACGGCAAGCGCCTCGAGGGCCGGCTTGCGAACTCGACGTCCGCCGGCAAGCGCGTGCTGCTCGTGCGCCGGCCGCGTGGCGTGATCGGCGTGATCACGCCGTGGAACTGGCCGTACACGATGCCGGCCGAGCTGATCGCCCCGGCGCTCGCCTCGGGCAACACCGTCGTCTGGACGCCGGCCTCCTCGACCGCGGTCGCTGCGATCGCGCTCGCGCAGTGCGTCGTCGAGGCCGATCTCCCGCCGGGCGTCTTCAACCTCGTCACCGGGCCGGGCTCGACCGTTGGCGACGAGATCGCGCGCAACCCCGGCACGCACGGGATCGGTTTCATCGGCTCGACCGAGACCGGGCGCAAGGTCGCGGAGGCGGCCGCCGGAAAAGCTGCGGTGCTCGAGCTCGGCGGGAACGGGCCCGTCGTCGTTCTCGACGACGCCGACCTCGACCTCGCGGCCGAGGCTACCGTCACTGCGTGCTTCCTTTGTGCAGGCCAGAGCTGTACGGCCGGTGAGCGGCTGCTGGTGCACCGTGACGTGCGCGAGGCGTTCGTCGAGAAGCTACGGACGCTCGTCACAGAACGGGTCGTGCTCGGTGACCCGTTCGCGGAGACGACGACGATGGGCCCGTTGAACAACGCAGGCGTCGCCGAGAAGATGGACGAGCACGTCGCCGACGCGCTGCAGCGAGGCGCAGAAATCGTGAGCGGCGGTGCGCGTGCCGAGGGGTTCCCGACGAGGCTCTACTGGCAGGCGACAGTTCTCGACGGTGTCCCTCCCGACGCGTTGGTCGCCGTCGAGGAGACCTTCGGGCCGATTGCCCCTGTCGTTGCGATCGACTCGCTCGAGCATGCGATCGAGCTGACGAATGCGTCACCCTACGGCCTGCTCTCGGCGATCTTCACCCGCGACCTCGCGAAGGGGCTTCGCTTCGCCGACGAGGTGCGGACAGGTTGGGTGAACATCAACGACAGCTCGAACTACTGGGAGCCTCATCTGCCGTTCGGTGGGCGGTCGGGAACAGCGAGCGGCATCGGCCGGGTCGGCGGCAGTGCGCCGATGGAATCGTTCACCGAGCTGCAGACCGTCACGTTCGCGTGACCTACGACTTCATCATCGTGGGCGGCGGCTCTGCTGGCTGCGCGCTGGCTGCGCGCTTGACGGAAGACGCCTCGACGCGCGTGCTCGTGCTCGAGGCCGGTCGAATGGATTCGTGGTGGGACCTCTACATCCACATGCCGGCCGCGCTTTCCTTTCCGATCGGCAATCGCTTCTACGACTGGAAGTACGAGTCGGAGCCGGAACCGAACATGAACGGCCGCCGCATCTACCACGCCCGCGGCAAGGTGCTCGGCGGCTCGAGCTCGATCAACGGGATGATCTTCCAGCGCGGGAATCCGCTGGACTTCGAACGCTGGGCCGCCGAGCCCGGCCTCGAACGCTGGGACTACGCCCACTGCCTGCCGTACTTCAAGCGCATGGAGACGTGTTTCGCGGGTGCGGACGAGTGGCGGGGCGGCGACGGGCCGTTATCACTCGAGCGTGGTCCCGCCGACGGCCCGCTCTTCGGCGCGTTCTTCGACGCGGTTCAGGAAGCCGGGTACGACCTGACGGACGACGTCAACGGCTACCGCCAGGAGGGCTTCGCGAAGTTCGACCGCAACATCCGCAAAGGTCGCCGGATCAGCGCGGCTCGTGCCTACCTTCATCCGGCGATGGGTCGACCGAACCTCGAGGTGCGCACGCGCGCCTTCGTCGAGCGCGTCGTTTTCGAGGGCACTCGCGCCGTCGGCGTGCAGGTCAAAGGCGTAACGATCCGGGCGGGCGAGGTGATCCTCTGCGGCGGCGCGATCAACTCGCCGCAACTGCTGCAACTCGCCGGCATCGGCAACGCCGACGAGTTGTCGGCGCTCGACCTACCGGTCGTTCGCGACCTGCCCGGCGTCGGGGAGAACCTCCAGGATCACCTCGAGGTGTACGTCCAGTGCCGATCCAAGCTGCCGGTCACGGTGGCGCCGGCGTACAAGTGGCGCAACCGGCCGCTCGTCGGTGCGAAGTGGCTGCTCTTCAAGTCGGGCCCCGGGGCGACGAACCATTTCGAGGCCGGTGGGTTCATCCGGTCGAACAACGAGGTCGCGTATCCGAACGTGATGTTCCATTTTCTGCCGATCGCCGTTCGCTATGACGGCACGGCGCCCCAGGGTCACGGGTATCAGCTGCACGTCGGCCCGATGTACTCCGACGCGCGGGGCTCGGTGAAGATCACCTCGACCGACCCGCGCGTGCACCCCGCGCTTCGCTTCAACTACCTCTCGACCGATCAGGACCGTCGCGAGTGGGTGGAGTCTGTCCGGGCCGTGCGCGCGATCCTCGCCCAACCGGCGTTCGGCCGGTTCAACGGCGGGGAGCTGTCGCCGGGTTCGAGCGTCGAGACCGATGACGAGATCCTCGACTGGGTTGCTCGCGATGCCGAGACCGCACTGCATCCGTCGTGCACGGCGAAGATGGGTGTGGGCGACGGGACCGTCGTCGATCCCGACACGATGGGCGTGCACGGTGTCGAGGCCCTGCGCGTCGTCGATGCGAGCGTCTTCCCGTTCGTCACGAACGGCAACATCTACGCGCCGGTGATGATGGTCGCCGAGAAGGCCGCGGACCTGATCCGCGCCAACACACCGCTGCCCCCGGAGGAGGCGCCGTTCTACCGGCATGAGCTACAGCCAACTCCAAATCGGTGAGTTCCTTGCCGCTCTCGGCGAGCGGACGCCGGCACCTGCGAGCGGCGCGGCGACCGCGTTGACCGCTGCGCTCGCGGCCGCTCTCGTCGAACTGGCGGCGCGGTTCGCGGGTGACGAGCCCGCAGTCGTGCGCGCCAAGGCGCTCTGGTCGCGGCTCGCGGAGCTCGCCGACGAAGACTCGGCGGCGTACACGGCCTTCATGGCCGAACGGTCTGATGAGACCCGTGCGCGGATCATCGCCGTCCCGGAGGAGATCGCCTCGTTTGCCGACCAGACGGCCGCGCTCGCCGAGCAGGTTCGCGCGCAGCTTCATTCCTCGGTTGCAGGCGACGCCGAGGCCGGTGGGGAGCTTGCGAGAGCTGCAGCCCGTGTCGCCCGCCGCCTGGCCGAGGTGAACGCCTGATGGCGTCGTTCGGCGAGCGCCTCGCTGAAGGCACCGTCGTGCTTGCGGACGGCGCGACGGGGACGAACTACCAGAACATGGGCATCGAGCCCGGCGTCGCACCCGAGGAGTGGGTGGTCGACGAGCCGGCCAAGGTACAAGAGCTGCATCGCCGTTTTGCCGCGGCCGGCTCGGAGCTGGTGCTGACCTGCAGCTTCGGCGGCACGTCGCTGCGACTCGCAGACGAGCGGCTCGCGGGCCGCGCGGTCGAGGTCAACCGCCGCGCCGCGGAGCTCGCGCGCGAGGCGGTTGGACACGAGGTGCTCGTTGCAGGCTCGCTCGGGCCGACGGGGCACCTGACCGAGCCGCTCGGGCCGTTGACCCACGACCTTGCGGTCACGACCTACGCCGAGCAGGCGGAGGCGCTCGCGGCGGGCGGGGTCGACCTGCTCGTGCTCGAGACCTTCTTCTCGCTCGACGAGGGGCTCTGGGCGCTCGAGGGCGTGAGGAGCGCCTCCGACCTGCCGCTCGTCGTCTCGTACAGCTTCGACCAGGGGACGAAGACGATGATGGGCCTCACACCGACGCAGGTCGTCGAGGCGTTCGCCCCCCTTGGAGTTGCGGCGATCGGCGCCAATTGCGGGAAGTCGCTCCTCGACACGGATCTGATCGTCGAGGAGTTGCTGGTTGCGGCGGAGGGATTGCCGCTCTGGGTGAAGCCCAATGCGGGTGTGCCACGCATGGTTTCGGACACCGTCGTCTACGACGCGGGCCCCGACGACCTCGCGGCGCATCTCGCGGGCTACGTGCAGCATGGCGTACGCATCGTGGGAGGCTGCTGCGGCTCGACGCCGGAGCACATCGCGGCGATCGCCGCCGCGCTCGGACGCTAGCTGCGAGAAAGATCGCCTTCCTTACGTGGCCTTTACATCCCGACGGCCTGCCGCTGATCTTGGCAGGAAGGATGAGTCTGACTGTTCGTTCAAGCGATCGAAAGCAGGTAGTCGGACATATGAGAATCTTGGTGCTTTCTGGAGTGATTGCCGCGCTCGTTGCGCCGGTCGCTGCGTTTGCGGACGGAGCGCCGACCCCGGCCTCGCCCGCGAACCAACTCTGCAAGACCGCTCAGGCCTCGATGGGTGCGAAGCTTTTCAGGCAGACCTACGGTGCAAATGCATTCGGCAAGTGCGTGTCGAAGAATGCAGCCGCAGCTCAGCGTGACGTGAGTAATGCCGCGAAGACGTGCAAGGCCCAGAAGGTCGATGCGAATTTCGCGACGACCCACGGCGGGAAGACCTTCGATCAGTACTACGGCAAGGTCTCGAACGGGAAGAGCGGGGCCGCGAACGCCTACGGCAAGTGCGTCTCGCAGGCTGTCTCGACCGCGGTCGAAGCCGAAGCAAAGGCGACGGCCGCCGCGGCCAAGTCCTGCAAGGCGGCACTGGCGGCGAACGCAGCCGACTTCGCCGTCAAGTACGGCAAGGATCGCAATGCCTTCGGAAAGTGCGTCGCGCAGGCTTCGAAGTCGACGAAGTAAGGGCTGCGAGTCTCGATTGCCTCCGGCAGCCGGCCACGGTTGCCGGAGGCAGACCTCATCGACCCTGGAGGCTTGGTGTGGATCATTGGCGCTCACGGATGGTGGCTCAGACGCGGCGCATCTCGCCCGGGTCGGGCTTGAACGTAGGCACCGCTATGCCCTGCGCCCGACCCGGGCGACCTGCTTGGTCAGAGCCATCCCCGCAAGCACCTCTAATCCACATCAAGCCTCTGGGCGTACTAGACCTAGGCCCTCAGACGCTCTAGTGTCGCTTCCGACAATCAAATGAGGGAGTGAACACGTGGGTCAGATCGATCTGAAGAGCCTGGGCCTTGGACACCGGATCCTGCTCGGTTGCGCCGCTGCGCTCTTCATCGTGATGTTCTTCACCTGGCAAGGTGTGAGCATCCTCGGCACGACGGTCGGAGTGAGCGGCTGGCACGGCTTCAACGGCGTCCTCCTCGGCTTGCTCACGATCGCGCTGCTCGCCTGGGAGATCCTGCTGCTCGTCGGTGAGCGAGCCGCCGACGTGCGCGGGAGGATCTCGGTGCCCGAGAAGCTCGTCTCTGCGGGCCTCGCCGGTGCCGTTCTCGTCATCGGCGTGCTGAAGTTCCTGACCGCGAGCCAGTTGCGCCGTTGGCCCGAGTGGCTCGGTCTCGTCCTCGCGCTCGCCGTCGGCTTCGGCGGGTGGCTCGTCTACTCGCAGGAAGAGCACGCCGGCGAGCCGGTCCAGGCTCCCAGCCTGTAGACGCTCGGCGTGAGCAGGAGAACGTGCGATGAGCAGCTCGAGCGAGGCGTCTCCTGCTGATGTCGAGCGGGTCACCCGTGTAGCGACGGAGTATTTCCAGGGATGGTTCGCAGGCGACGGAGACCGGATCCGAGCCTGCCTCCATCCGGCACTTGCGAAGCGCACCCCGCGCCAGCCTGGGACAGAGCTGCTGGTCCTCCACGAAGACCCGACCGAGTCGCTCGTCGCGGACACGGCGGGCGGGGAGGGATCCGAGTTCGATCCGTCGCAAGAAGTGACGGTCCTGGACGTGTTTCGCGACATCGCGACTGTGGTTGTCCGGTCGGAGCCGTTCGTCGAATACCTGCATCTTGCGCGATTTGGCGAGCGCTGGCTGATCGTCAACGCGCTCTACTACGTGCTGTCCGAGAACTGAGCGATGTGCGAAGCGTGCCCTTTTGCGCGGACCGCCCTCTTGTCTGAACCTGGCGAGTGGCGATAAAACTCTGGGATGAGATCGCACACCCTCAGCCATCCCTCCGGGTCGTCAGATCGCATCGCGAGCTGGCTCTTTCACTCGGTCTGCGTCAAGAACTACACGTGGGCGGGCGAGGTGAAGGTCGACGACGCTCTCGACTTCCGCAGGGCGCGCACCTTCATCTCTCGCTTCGGTGACAGGCTCGACGTTGCCGACAGGACCTTGCTCGATGTGGGGTGTGGAACCGGCGCGCTCTGCATCGAAGCGGCCGTCCGCGGCGCGAAGCGTGCGGTCGGCGTCGAGATACAAGGCGTGGCCGAGGGGAACGCCCGGCTGCGCGACGACTATCCCGATCTGCGCGACCGCGTCGAGTTCATCGCCACGGATGGGTCGTTGTGTGAACTGGGTGACCGGACGTTCGACATCGTGGTCTCCCAGAACAGCTTCGAGCACTACTCCGATCCGGAGAGATTCGTCGGGGTGCTGAAAGGCCGTCTGGCGCCCGGCGGCTCGATCGTGATCGGCTTTGCCCCACTCTGGAAGAGCCCGCTCGGCGGCCACATCAGCTACATGACGCGGCTTCCCTGGGCGCATCTCATCTTCCCCGAGCGAGTCGTGCTGGCCGAACGGCGGCGGTTCCGCCCCCACGAGCACGCGGAGCGCTACCAGGACATCGTTGGCGGACTGAACAGGATGACGCTCCGGCGGTTTCGCGACATCGCGGCCTCGACCGGATTGCAGCCGTCCATGTTCGAGATCAACCTTGGGCGCCATCCCGCCCTTCGGATCGCAACGCTCGCGGCGAGGTTGCCCGGCTTACAGGAATACGCCACCCATAGCGTGTACGCGGTGCTGAGCGATCCAACACCTCCATCTGTCGCTCTCCGCGACGAGACACCGACACTGGTCAGTCGCCGTTGACTTCAAGCTCTACATAGATAGAGTTTCAAAGGTGAGTCGCTCTCGCCGCCCTTCCCCTCAGACGATGAAGGTGCTCGACGCTCTGGTCGCGGATCCGTCGACCTGGCGGTATGGCTATGAGCTGGGGGTGGAGGTCGGGCTGCGGTCGGGCTCGCTCTATCCGATTCTGGTGCGGCTTTGCGACCGTGACCTGTTGGAGGCGAGGTGGGAGGAGGGGTCACCGCTTGGTCGGCCACCTCGGCATCTCTATCGCTTGACCTCGAGTGGTCTCGAGCACGCGGCAACGTATGCGACTCGTTCAGTTTCGCAGCGGCGAGGACGGCGGCAGCCCGAGCTTCGGGGTGCGTCATAGCCGCGCTGTTTGTCTTGGCGCTCCTCATCGTCGCGGTCACATTCGCGGTTCCAGGGATCGTGCGTGCTCTGCGGGCCCCCGGCGAGGCCGACGGCGATCGGGCTCGAGTCCTGCTTGTCTTGGCATTGCGCGGGTTGCCGGCTGATCGGGTGGCCTGGGCGCAAGCGATGCTCATCGAGCTCGATCACGTTGAGGGGCGGCGAGAGCGCTGGCAGTTCAGTCTTGGCTGCGCGTGGGCGGCAGCTCGTATCCGCGTCCAGTCCGCCGAACCGGGTGGCGCCGCCCTGCGGGTCGTCGTGCTCGGCTGTGCTGCAATTGCTGTCGCGCTCGTTGTCTACGGTCTTGTGCAGTACCCCGGATTGCGGTCTGCGCCCAATCTCTGGGGTTCGATGATCGTCTTTCTCGCAACCCTGTCGCTCTACATCGCGCTCACGTTCTTTCTCTCGCGAGGGGCGACCCAGGGATCAGTTGCCGCGCGCCGCTACGGCTTGACGGGAGGAATCGCCGTGGGAGTTGGCTGGCTGCTTGGCATCGCCCCGCCGTCCGCCGTCAAAGCATGGGTGTTCCTTCCGCTCGTCATTGCGCTGGTTGGTCCGGGGATCGTTGCCGCCGTCGCCGGACGCCGTGCTCACGATTCGCGGACAGGGACTCTCGCGGCCCTTTGGAGCGGGCTGGTCGGCGGCCTGACTGTGTTCATCGTCTGGGTGACCCTGACCTACGCAAATGCCGGCGGCCCGTACGAACCCGGCCTCGTCAGGGACTTCCAGACGAGCGGTTCGCCTGATCTCGACACCTACGCGGTCAGCGACAACCTCGGGGGCGGATTGGTCCTGCTCTTGCTGATTCCGACGGTTGCTCTCGCACTCGGGTCGCTCGGCACTCGCCTCAGCGGGACGCAGCGCAGCTTCGGCTCGCGCTGAGCATCGCCATGCTCGGGGTCCTCACGGTGGGGCGGGCGGCGACGCTGCGAAGATTCTGCGCGGCGAGTTGAGCGAGCGAGCTTCAGTTCCGCCTTCCCCCGCCGCGACCTCCCCGCGGGTGGATGCCGAAGGTGGGAATCGAACCCACACTCCCCGAAGGGAACCGGATTTTGAGTCCGGCGCGTCTGCCAGTTCCGCCACTTCGGCCTGCGGGGGGAATCGTACTCGCCGGTTCGATAGGACTTTTGCCCTGAACGCAGTAAAGTCGCACGAACCGTGGCAGCAGACGCATCCGCCCCGTCGCTCTCCGCTCGCATCCCGCGCCCCGGCCTGATCAGCGGCATCGGGCTCCTCGTGGTGCTGGCTGCCGTCGCGCTCCTCGTGAAGAACCTGACCGTCTCGCCCTCGCGCTTCGTCGAGGTGACGCTGATCGGGCTCACGACCGGTTGCGTCTACGCCCTCGTCGCGCTCGGCTACACGCTCGTGTACGGCATCCTCGAGCTGATCAATTTCGCGCACGGTGACGTGTTCATGCTCGGCGGGATGTTCACGATCACCTACGCGACGAGCATCTTCGGGCTCCACCATGGGGAGGGCTTCACGATCGTTCCGATCGTCTTCGCCA
Organism: Gaiellales bacterium; assembly: GCA_038328165.1. GTDB lineage: Bacteria > Actinomycetota > Thermoleophilia > Gaiellales > Gaiellaceae > PALSA-600. Next base: position 22,702 of record JBBQLT010000004.1, on the reverse strand, counting down.
CCCTGCTCCTGTCAATGCTCTCGTGCGGTGTCTTGAACGCAGCGATCGAATTCGTCGCGTACCGGCCGTTGCGCGGTGCGCCGCGACTTGCGCCGCTGATCACGGCGATCGGCGTCAGCTTCATCATCCAGGACGTCGGCCTTGCCTGGAAGGGGCCGAACTACGTGACGGCGCCGGATGTGTTCCCGCATACGAAGGTGTTCTCGATCGGCGGCGTCGACTACACCTGGAACAAGCTCATCGTCGTGCTGATCACCATCCCCGTGCTGCTGGGGCTGCTCTATCTCGTGCAGCGGACAAGACAGGGGAAGGCCATGCGCGCGACCGCTCAGGACAAGGACGCCGCGGCGATGATGGGCATCAACGTGAACCGGACGATCTCCTTCACGTTCATGATCGCCGGTTCGCTCGCCGGCGCGGCGGGTCTCCTGTATTCGCTCTACGTGACGACCGTTCGCTTCGACCAGGGCTTCCAGCTCGGCCTGATCGCGTTCACGGCCGCGGTGCTCGGCGGGATCGGCAACCTCCCCGGCGCGGTGCTCGGCGCGGTGCTCATCGGCCTGATCCAATCCTGGAACGAAGGCCTTCCGTGGCACGTACCCGGCTCCGACTGGACACAGTCGATCGTCTTCTCGATTCTCATCCTGATCCTCGTTTTCCGGCCCGAGGGCCTCCTCGGTGAACGCACACCGGAGGGCGGGTGAGCACCCAGCCGGGCACCGAGCTCGGCGCATCGGGCCCTCCGCCCGAGCAGGTCGGCTTCCGCAACCAGTTGCGGGCGCGCTGGAAGGCGGTGCCCGCTCTGCACCGCGCGGCGTTCTCGATCGCCGTCACGATCGCGATCGCGCTGCTCTTCTACTTCACGCTCGACCACGCGCTCGGCTTCGCCCTCCTGACGGTCTCCGCGATCTACTGGCTGCGGCGGCTGCCGTTCTACCCGCGCGTGGCCGGGGAGGTCGCGCTCGTCCTGCTCTTCCTCATCTTCGGCCCTCGGTCGCTTGCGGCCATGCTGGCGGTCGTCTTCGGGGTCTTGATGGCGCCGCCGCGCGAGCGCAAGTGGCTCCTGCCCACCGTCGCGCTCGCCGCCGCGATTCTCTATCCGTTCTACCAGCCGAAGCTCTTCACGATCCCGGTCTTCGGCGTGTGGCCCGACATCGCCACGGGCGTCTACATGCTCGTCTTCATCATGATGGCGGTCGGCCTGAACATCGTCGTCGGCTACGCAGGGCTCCTCGACCTCGGCTACGTCGCGTTCTATGCCATGGGCGCCTACACGGCCGCCTGGTTCTCGTCGCTCCAGTTCCCACACCAGACCTTCCACTTCGGTGCGGTCGGCATCGACCCCCATCTGCCGGGCATCCACATCACGCTCTGGCTCCTCTTACTGCTCGCAGGGATCCTCACGGCCGTCACGGGCATCGTCATCGGCCTGCCGACACTGCGGTTGCGCGGCGACTATCTCGCGATCGTGACTCTCGGCTTCGGCGAGATCCTGCCGCAGATCGCCCGCAACGGAGACAGCCTGTTCGGCACGGGATTCAACCTGACGAACGGGCCGAACGGCATCACCCCGCTCGACTCGCTCGGGTTCGGCAACCATCTCTCGAACTGGACGGGCGGCTTCCTGCCGTCCAACTACCTCACCTGCTGCAAGGCGTCCTACCTCGGGCATCAGATCCAGTCGACGGACGTGTTTTTCTGGACTGCGATCGTGCTGCTTCTGATCACCGTCTTCTGCTCGCTGCGCCTCCAGTACTCCCGCCTCGGCCGCGCGTGGATCGCGATTCGCGAGGACGAGACCGCGGCCGCGGCGATGGGCGTTCCGCTCATGCGCACGAAGACGTGGGCGTATGCGACGGGCGCGTTCTTCGGCGGCATCGCGGGCGCGTACTACGCAGCGTTCAAGAGTGCGACGTTCCCCGGCGACTTCTACTTCAACATCTCCGTGTTCATCCTGTGCATGGTGATCCTTGGTGGCATGGGCAACATCGCCGGTGTGATCGTGGGTGCGGGATTCCTCGCCTACCTGAACCAGGAGGGCCTTGCGAACACCGGGGCGTGGCTGAACACCCATATCTCGGTGATCGGCAACCTCCCGCCCGTACCGGGCGACACGGGCAACGGGCTCGACGTGCCGCTGTTCGCCTCCGGCATCTACGGCGCGATCATCCTGATCGTCATGCTCTTCCGCCCGGAAGGGTTGATCCCGTCGAGACGCAGAGCCGCCGAGCTCCACGAAGGCGTGCATGATGAGCCGCTCTACGACTCGACCCACGCGGGAGCGGACGCATGAGCGACCAGCACGAGAATGCGAACGGCGACGTTCTCGTCGCGGACTCGCTTCGTAAGGAATTCGGCGGTCTCGTCGCCGTGAATGACGTTAGCTTCACGGTTCCGCGCGGCAAGGTCATCTCGCTGATCGGGCCGAACGGAGCCGGCAAGACGACGTTCTTCAACATGCTGACCGGCGTGTACAAGCCGACAGGCGGCTCGATCACGTTTCTCGGCGAAGACGTCACCGGCAAGCCGCCCCACGCGATCACCCAGCGCGGGATCGGGCGCACGTTCCAGAACATCCGTCTCTTTCAGAACATGTCGGCGCTCGAGAACGTGCTCGTCGGCATGCACTCGCGGATGAAGGCGAATCTCTTCAACTCGATCGCGCGCACGCCGTTTGTGAAGCGCGAGGAGAAGGAGGCGCGGGAACGTGCGCTGGAGCTGCTCGAGTACACGGGGCTGCGGCGCAAGGCGCTCGAGGCTGCGAAGAGCCTTCCGTATGGCGACCAGCGGCGGCTCGAGGTGGCGCGCGCGCTGGCGACGAACCCGCAGCTGCTACTCCTCGACGAGCCGACGGCCGGGATGAACCCGCAGGAGTCGGCGGAGTTCACGTCGTTCGTGGGGCATCTGCGGGAGGAACGCGGCGTGACGGTGTTGATGATCGAGCACGACATGCGTGTCGTGATGGGAGTCTCGGACCGTGTCTCGGTGCTCGACTATGGCGAGAAGATCGCCGAGGGGACCCCGCGCGAGGTGCAGCAGGACGAGCGCGTGATCGAGGCGTACCTCGGCAAGGCGGCCGTCGAGGACATGAAGCGGCAGGGCCTCTCGTGAGCTCGAACGGCGCGACGCCGATCCTGCAGCTCTCCGAGGTGCACACCTACTACGGGTCGATCCACGCGCTCAAGGGCATCTCGCTCGAGGTGCACGACGGCGAGATCGTGACGCTGCTCGGCGCGAACGGCGCCGGCAAGTCGACCACGCTTCGTTCGATCAACGGGCTCAATCGACCGCGTCAGGGCTCGATTCGGTTTCAGGGCAAGGACATCACGAGTGTCGCCGCGCACGAGATCGTGAAGCGCGGAATCGCCCAGTCGCCGGAAGGGCGTCGGCTCTTCCCGCGGATGACCGTGATCGAGAACCTCGAGATGGGCGCGTTTCAGCGGAGCGACCGTTCCGAGATCAAGAGCGACATGGATCGCGTGTTCGAGCTTTTCCCGCGCCTGCAGGAGCGGCGCACCCAGAAGGCAGGGACGATGTCAGGCGGCGAGCAGCAGATGTGTGCGATCGGCCGGGCGCTGATGGCGAGGCCGAAGCTGCTGCTCCTCGACGAGCCTTCGCTCGGGCTCGCCCCGATCTTCGTCGAGCGGATCTTCGACATCATCAAGCAGATCAACGATCAGGGCACATCGATCCTGCTCGTCGAGCAGAACGCCGCGATGGCGCTCGATGCCGCTCACCGCGGCTACGTGCTCGAAACGGGCCACATCGTCCTTGCCGACGACGCGAAGGCCCTGAAGACCAACGAGCAGGTTCGCAAGACCTACCTCGGCGAGAATTAGGCGCCTCGGGCCTCTACGCGTCGCGGCGCTCGGTCCAAAGCCGGCCGGCGGTCAGGAAGACGACGGCCCAGCCAACGAGGACGAGGCACGCGGTTGCAGTCCCCATGGCGATGGCGTTCGTGTCGACCTCCGCGGGCAGGAAATGCTCCGCGGCGGCGACGTCGATGAAGGTTCGGGCACCGCCGAGGCTGTGAATCGTCATCAGCAAGTGGCTGACGATGGCGTTCCACGCGATCAGCACGGACACGACGACTCGTGAGCTCGCGAACGCCGCGAGCCCGATCGCGAGCACGATGTCGATGCCACACAGGGCCACCAGATACGCAGCGAAGTGCCAGACATCGCTTCCTGTCGGCTGCGGCTTGCTCCCGGCAAAGGCGTACGCAGACGCGACTGCGATGCCGTACCCGACCGCCACGAGCGGCAAGAAGACTGCGAGCGCGCCCGGAACTCGGACGCTGAAGAGCGTCCGCCGGGGACGGCCGGTGACAACAAGATCACGGAATACGCCTGCGGAGACATCCTGCGACCCCGCAGCCGAGCCGATCAAGATCGCGCCCACGTTGCCAAGGCCGCCGAGCAGGAAGAGCATGTTCTTGAGGTTCTCCTCGCCCCCGGCAGCGCCGTGCCTCGCGGGATTCGCGGCGTGCAGTGAAAGCAGCACGACCTCGGCGATCACGACGGCGCCGATCGTGAGGAGCGCGGCCCAGATCATCGTCCCGCGCCGACGCCTGAGCTTGAGGATCTCGGCCCGGACGAGTCTCATTCGTTGCCCTCCAACCTGGAGGTGATGGCGAGGAACTTCTCCTCGAGACTTGCCCTCGCGGGCTCGAGCCGCGAGACGGCGATGCCCGCGGCGACGAGCAAGCGGTTGACCTCGGCCGAGGTCAGGCCGTCGACGAGGGTCACGCGCAGCTCCTGCGCGTCGGCCTCCACCTTCGTCACCCGCGCCTCGGCCGCGAGGAGACGGCGCGCGGCCTCCGCGTCGTCGACGGCGAGCAGCACGGTCGGGTCGCCCGTCGCGGCGATGTCGGCCACGCCTCCCTGGACGATGACGCGGCCGCGGTCGACGATCGCGATCTGATCGCACGTCTTCTCGACCTCGTCGAGCAGGTGCGACGAGAGAAATACCGTGCGGCCCTCCTCGACGAATGCGCGGATCAGGTGCCGCATCTCGAGGATGCCCGCCGGATCGAGCCCGTTCATCGGCTCGTCGAGAATCAGGAGCGCTGGATCGGCGATGAGGCAGCGCGCGATGCCGAGACGCTGTCTCATGCCGAGCGAATACGTCTTCACGCGGTCGTCTGCCCGTTGCGCGAGCCCGACACGCTGCAGCGACTCGGGGATTCGCGCGTCGGCTGCGCGGTCGCGCGCCGCCGCGACGATCTTCAGGTTCTCGCGACCTGTCAGGTGAGGGTGAAACCGAGGTTCCTCGACGATCGCCCCGACGCGCGCGAGAGCCTCGCGACGCTTTGCCGGCTGCGGCAGGCCGAGCAGCGAGACCGCGCCGGATGTCGGCTGCGTCAGACCGAGGAGGGTGCGGATCATCGTCGTCTTCCCGGCGCCGTTCGGGCCGAGGAAGCCGAACGCCACACCGGCCGGCACGTGCAGGTCGACACCGTCGACGGCCGCACGGCTCCCGAACTTCTTCGTAAGCGCTTTCGTTTCGATGACTGATTCCATGTGCACGAAACCTACCCCGAGACGACGATCGGGAAGTAGGGCGGTGAAAGCAGGTAACCGATGCGCTTCGCGCCACGGCCATGTGCGAGCTCGAGAGCCGCGCTCAGGTTACGAGTGGGGACGAACCCGAGTTGCCGCGCCACCGTGGCGTCCCGGCAGCCGGCGATCAGAACGGCGCCGAGCCGATGGCTCGAGGCGTCGCACGCGCTCCACTCGACGAAGGGCTGCAGCGGATGACACGCACGGCCGGACCGATAGTCGTCGATTGCGTGGTGGTCGTCGACGGCCGCCCGCTCGGCGTCGCGCATCGCCCCGCTGTCGCGGGCGTTGCGCTGGTCGTAGAAGAGCCCGCGATACGGGGCCTGCGTGGGGCGGGGGAAGCGCCGCGGAAACGGGTGCACGAGGATCGCCGTGCCGCCCGCTGCAATCGGCGGCGCGTTGCGCCACAGGCGCAGCGCGAGCCCGAGGCCGAGATACGCGGCGCTGATCGGGTTGGGAGGCTCGCGGGGCATGAACGGCGTCGTCGGCGGAATGCCGATCACGAGCGCGTCGAGAGGCTCGGCGAGCTCGGCGCCACGAAAGACGGTGCCGCGAAGCAGCGCCTCGGCGTGAGCCACCGACGGTCGGCCGCCGTAGGCTGCCGCGGCGGTGAGCTCGCGGGGGAGGCGTTCGAGGATCCTCTGCCGCAGGCGGCCCGGCGCGAACTGGAAGACGCGCCGGATGCGCGACCGGAGCACCCGGTCGATCGCTTCCTGGTCGTGCGGGTAGCCGGCGAATGGGCCTGCGATCCGTGGGGTGTTGAGCACGAGCGAAACGCCCGTGACCGGCACGCGGTCGGCGAGCAACCGCTCGGTGGTGACCGCCAGTCGCCAACCCTCCGACGCGCTCGGCTCGAGCAGCGAGAGTGCGCCGGCCGCGCGCAGCGACTCGCGCCCGGTGGCTGCGAGCAGCGCGGCCGGCCCGCCGTGCAGGACGGTCTCGGCGGCTGTGACGGTGACGACAAGGTCAGTCTCGATGAGCGCTCGGTTGACCCGTAGGTCGAGACTGCCCGCCTCTCCGAGTGAGACCAGATCTTCCGTCTCTGCGTCGTGCACGATCACGCGTCCCTTGAAGCGCCGCCGGAACTCAGGGGGCACGAGCAACCCGATCTCGCGCGGTGAGGTCCGTCGCAGCAATCCGCCTGCGACGAGGATCGTCACCTGCGAGACGCGGAGTCGCTCGAGCTCGTCGGCGACGGCGGCGATCGCCACGTGCACGGGGCCAAGTGCTGTCGCGGGAATCGGCAGCGAAGGCTGCTCGATCACGACCGTTGCACTGCCACCCGGCGTCACGAGCCGATGAAGCGGCGCGCCGGCCAGCGGGAATGCGAGCGCCGAGGCGACCGCGGCCGAAATGTCCTCGAGCGCCTCGCGAGCCGGCGGTGGCCGCAGGATGATGTCGGCGTCCTCGACGTCGGCGACGACGATGCGCGAGTCGGACAGCAGGGGCACACGCCGCATGTCGCGCCTCTTAACTGCGGTGCGCGGCTGCGGCGGTGATGCCGAGCGCGACGAAGATGCCGCCGGTGGCGAAGCGCCGGACGTGCGCTGCGCGACCGCTCGAGCGGACGCGCCCGGCGAGCGCGTCGGCGAGGACGGCGTACCCGAGATCGGAGAGGAGGGCGATTGCCGCAAAGAGCAGGCCGAAGATCGCCACCTGGAGCGCGACCGAGTTGTGCCGATCGACGAACTGCGGCAGGAACGCGAGGAAAAAGAGCGCGGTCTTCGGGTTGAGGACGTTCACGACCACACCCTGGCCGTAGAGACGCCGCAGCCGCGTCTCCTGCGTCGCCTCCGTGGGCCTTTGCTCCTCGCTGGAGAGAATCCGTCGAATCCCGACACCGATGAGGTACACCGCGCCGACGAGCTTCACCGTCGTGAAGGCCGCTGCCGACGAGGCGACGAGCGCCGAGAGGCCGACGGTCGCCGCCGCGACGTGCACGAGGCCGCCGCTTGCGATTCCGAGCGCGGAGACGATCCCGGCGCGGCGACCACGATCGACGCTCTGCGTGACGATGTAGGCGACCGCGGGGCCCGGGACGACCGCGAGCGCGACCGCGGCGAGACTGAAGAGTGCGATCGTCGAGGCGGTCGGCATCAGGGAATTGCCCGGTACATGCGGAGGTACTGCGGCCGGAACCCGCGCTTGGGCCAGAAGCGCGACGCCAGCAGGCTGTCGACCCGCCAGTCGGTGGTGATCGAGGTGTAGCCCTCCTCGTGCGCCCAGTTGATGACGTGCGCAGTCAGCGCGAGCCCGACGCCCGAGCCGCGCACCTCCGGCAGCGTCGCCGCGTGACCGAGGTCGACGTTGTCGGCCGGCACGCGCAGGCCCCCGGCCGGCCGGCTGTACATCAGCGCCTCGCCCACCACCTCACCGTCACGCTCGGCGACGAACGGCCGGTAAATCCCGGGGTCGTCCCAGAGGTCGCTCCACTCCGCTCGGAACTCGGCGCGCGACGGGATGGTCCTCCCGGAGAAGCTCGGGGTCGCCTCCTGGGTCTGCCACAGGAGCTCGTCGAAGCGCGCCCAGTGGTCGAGGTCGTCCGGAGTGCTCGGCCTGATGACGACGCCCGCGTCGACAGGGTCGGTTGCCTCCGCCTGCCGCACCGACCACACGAACTGAAGCCCGAACGCGAGCCGGAGCCATGCGTCGAGCAGCTCGGGCTCGGACGCGGGCACAGCGACCGCGAAGCGGCTCACCTCCCAGCGCGGCGCCTGCTCCGCGAAGAGATCGCGCAACGCCTCGGGCTCGGTCGCGGCGCTGCCTCCAAACCCGACCGTCGCGATTCCGTCTCTCACCTCGCCCGCCAGATAGGCGACCGCGTTGCCGCCGCGGGTCGCGACGAGGCCCTCGCAGTCGGGCAGCTCGGCACCGAGGTCGCCCGCCGGCGGCAGGAAGGGCTCGGCCGCGCGCTGGCGCGCGTATCGCTCCGCGAGCAGCTGCGCGGCCTCGCCGCGAAGCTCGGAAAGTGGGTGAATCTCAAGGTTCGGCACGGGCGCCGGACGATACCGTTCGCAGGATGCCGAAGACCTTGACCGGAGCCGAGCTGGAGCTGGACGACGGGCCGGCGCGCGACAGCGACCTCTTCATCGTCGACGGCAACAACCTCGCGTACCGCGCCTTCTTCGCCCTGCCGGAGGAGCTCGCGACGACCGACGGGCAGCCGACGAACGCCCTGCTCGGCTTCACGAACATGCTCTTCAAGCTGCTCGCCGACTATCGCCCGAAGGGGGTCGCCGTCGCCTGGGACTCCCGGCCGGTGCACCGCGCGGCAGCGGCCGCCGTGGAGGACGTCGTCTACAAGCAGGGCCGCAAGCCGATGCCGGACCTCCTGCGCGAGCAGTTCCCGCACTTCCGGCCGATTGTCGAGGCGTTCGGCTACCGCAATCTGGAGTTCGAGGGCTGGGAGGCTGACGACGTGATCGCGACCCTCGCGACGCGCGCCGATTCGGGGGGGATCAAGACCTGTGTCGTCTCCACCGATCGCGACGCCTTTCAGCTCTGCAGCGACAACATCTGCCTGATGATGACGCCGCGCGGGGTTGCGGATGTGAACGTCTACACCCCGGAGCGGGTCGAGGCCCGGTATGGAGTGACCCCCGAGCAGGTGCCCGACTTCATTGGCCTGAAGGGCGACACCTCCGACAACATTCCCGGCGTGCCCGGCATCGGCGACAAGACCGCCGGGCAGCTGATCGCCCAGTACGGCTCGGTCGAATCGGTGATCGAGCATGCGTCGGAGCTGTCGCCGGCGCGCGCCCGGAACATCGTCGAGAACGCTGACATCGCGCGGCTCTCGAAGCAGCTTGCGACGATGCGGCGCGACCTCGATATCGACTGCGACCCGGCACAACTCGTTCTCGACCCTCCGGATCGCGCGCAGTTGAAGGAGATCTTCCGCCGCTTCGAGTTCCGCAATCTTCTGAATCGCGTCGACGAGCTCGAGGTGGCCGTCCCGTCCGCACCCATGAAGGTGACGGGCATCGAGGTGGCGTGGCGAGAAGGCGAGCTCAACTTCCGGGGCGTCGTGGGCTACGCAGCGATCGACGACCGAGCGGCTGTTGCAACCGGTGAGGAGGTAATCGTCGGCGCTCGGCCTCCGGGTAATCAGCTCGGAGAGCTGATCGCCCACGATGCGAAGACCCTGCGCGTCGCCGCGCGCGAAGACACACTGCTCGCCGCGTATCTGATCGACCCGGGCCGCGCTGCCTACGACCTCGACGACCTCGCCGCCGAGTACGGCGTCGAGCTCTTGCCGACGCCCGCCGCAGACGAGGAGACGACGGCGCTCGTGCGCCGGGCCGAGACGCCGCGCCGGTTGATCGGCCCGCTGCTCGAGCGTCTCGAGGAACGCGGGGTCACCGACCTCTACCGCTCGATCGAGCTGCCGCTCACCGCCGTGCTCGCGGACATGGAGGCGGCCGGCGTGAAGATCGACACCTACCGCATGGGCGAGATCACGGCTCGGCTGGCCGATCGAGTAGAGGAGCTGGAGTCGCTCGCGTTCGAGCTTGCAGGCGAGGAGTTCATGATCGGCTCGACCCAGCAGGTCGGGCGCATGCTCTTCGAGCGGCTTGGCCTCACCACGGGACGGAAGGGAAAGACGGGCTACTCGACCGACGCGAAGGTGTTGCGCTCGATCCGGCACGAGCACGCGCTCGTTCCCGTGATCGAGGAGTGGCGCGAGTACTCGAAGCTCCTGAACACCTACCTCGGCCCGCTGCCGTCCCTGCTGTCCGAGGAAGATGCGCGGCTGCACACGACCTTCAACCAGACCGTCGCCGCGACCGGGCGGTTGTCGACCTCCGACCCGAACCTTCAGTCGATTCCCATTCGCACCGGTCTCGGCCGCGAGATTCGCTCGGCGTTCGTCGCCGAAGAGGGTCACCGCATCCTCTCGGCCGACTATTCGCAGATCGAGTTGCGCATCCTCGCGCACGTCTCGGGCGAGCCCAAACTGCGAGAGGCGTTCGCACGCGGAGAGGACATCCACACGGCGACGGCGGCCGAGGTGCTCGGCGTGGAGCCGGCGAAACTCACCTCGGCGGAGCGTTCGATCGCGAAGATGATCAACTTCGGGATCGTCTACGGCATCTCCGCCTACGGGCTGTCGGAGAACCTCGAGATCCCGCGTGATGAGGCGCAGCGCTACATCGACGCGTACCTGTCGCGCTTCCCGCATGTGCAGGACTTCATTGCTCGCACCATCGAGCAGGCCGCCGTCGACGGCTACGTCACGTCGCTGCTCGGCCGCAGGCGGCCGGTTCCCGAGATCCGCGCATCGAATCGTCAGACACGGGGCTTCGGCGAGCGGATCGCGGTCAATTTCGTCATGCAGGGATCGAACGCCGACATCATCAAGGTCGCGATGATCCGCATCGCACGGCGCTTGCGCGAGGAGGGCCGCGGTGCGCGGCTCGTGCTTCAGGTGCACGACGAGCTCCTGCTCGAGGTGCCCGAGCCTGAGGTCTCGCAGGTGCGAGAGCTCGTGCGCACTGAGATGTGCGGCGCCTATGACCTCGATCCGGCGCTCGCGGTCGATGTCGGTGTCGGCGACAATTGGGCCGACGCGAAGTCCTGAGGCCCCCGTGAGCCGCCCCGCGCGCGGTCATGGCTATACTTCCCGGCCGCTTGGCTAGCAACGACATCATGGAGCGGGAGCCCGGGGTCTGGGTCGAGGGCCCAGACGGCGAGCTGATCCCCGATTACGACTCGACCTTCCCCGAGATCAATGAGGGGCAGGTCGTTCACGGGACCGTGGTCCGGGTCGACAAGGACGAGGTCCTCGTCGACATCGGCTACAAGTCCGAGGGCGTCATCCCGGTCTCGGAGCTTTCGATCCGTCGCTCGGTCAACCCGGCCGACGAGGTCTCCGTCGGCGACGAGATCGACGCGCTCGTGCTCACCAAGGAAGACGCCGAAGGGCGTCTGATCCTCTCGAAGAAGCGCGCACGGTTCGAGCTCGCCTGGAAGAACATCGAGATGGCTGCCGAGTCGGGCGACCCGGTCAACGGACGGGTGATCGAAGTCGTCAAGGGCGGTCTCATTCTCGACCTCGGGGTGCGCGGATTCCTGCCGGCGTCGCTCGTCGACATCCGTCGCGTGCAGGACCTCGACGAGTTCCTCGGCCAGGAGTTGCGCGCGAAGGTGATCGAGCTGAACCGCTCGCGCAACAACGTCGTGCTGTCGCGCCGCGCCGTGCTCGAAGAGGAGCGCAAGGAGCAGCGACAGCAGATTCTCGACAAGCTTCAGCCCGGCGACGTCGTCGAAGGCCAGATCTCGAACATCGTCGACTTCGGTGCGTTCGTCGACCTCGACGGGATGGACGGCTTGATTCATATCTCCGAGCTTTCGTGGTCGCACGTCAACCATCCGTCGGAGGTGCTCGAGATCGGCCAGGACGTGCAGGTCAAGGTGCTCGACATCGACCGTGACCGCCAGCGGATCTCGCTCGGCCTCAAGCAGACTCAGAGTGACCCGTGGCAACAGGTGATCGAGTCGTATCACGAGGATGACGTGGTCGAGGGCCGGGTCACGAAGGTCGTGACGTTCGGTGCCTTCGTCGAGATCCTCCCCGGGGTCGAAGGGCTCGTCCACATCTCGGAGCTCGCACAGCACCACGTCGAGAATCCGCGGGAGATCGTTGCGCAGGGCCAGCCGGTCAATGTCAAGATCATCGAGGTCGACGGCGAGCGCCGCCGGCTCTCGCTCTCGCTGAAGCGCGTCGAGGAGACCGATGAGGTCCAGCCGCGCGCCGACGGTGGCGAGTCCGTGCACACGGCGCCGCGGCCGACGATCGACCTGTCGGAGGAGGTCTTCGCCGAGGCTCCCGCGACCGACGACGAGGGCGCGCCGCTCGAGCCTTCCTCCGAATTCGACGGCGAGCCCGACCCAGTGCCCTCAGGGGAGGCCGACGCGACCGGGGCGGGCGTTTCGCCTGCCGACGAGGAGCCGGTTGAGGCTGCTCCGGAGCACGACACGGAGCCTGCTGCCGACGAGGCAGACGCCGCCACCGCGGCCGCTGCGGCCGAGCCGCAATCCTCCTCCACCGAGGAGTGAGCTCGCCCGTAGCCGTCGCGATCACCGGCGGCATCGGAGCTGGGAAGAGCGAGGCCCTGGCTGCGTTTGCCCGCCACGGCGCTGCGACAGTCTCGAGTGACGAGATCGTCCATCATCTGCTCCGCCGCGACGAGGTGAAGGCCGCGCTCGTCGATCGCCTCGGCAACGGCATCGTCTCACCGGACAGCGAGATCGACCGTGGCGCGCTGGGAACGATTGTCTTCAACGACCGTGACGCGCTCGACTGGCTCGAGGCGCTGCTTCATCCGCTCGTCTCTGCGGAGTACCTGAGGTGGCGCGACGATCTGGCTGCGCTGCCGGATGCGCCGAAGGTGAGCGTGACCGAAGTGCCCCTGCTTTATGAGACGGGCGGGCAGGAGCGCTTCGACAAGGTCGTCGTGATCACCGCGCCTGCGAAGTTGCGCCGCGCGCGATCCCACATCGCGGTCGAAGATCGCGAGTCTCGCTTCCTGCCCGACGCCGAGAAGGTCAAGATCGCCGACTACTCCTACAAGAACATGGGCTCGATCGAGGAGCTCGATGCATTCGTGGCGTCGGTCATGCGCGATCTCTCGGCGTGAGGCGGGTGCTTTTCCTCGTCGTGCTCGTCGCGCTCGCGGGTGGTGCGTTCCTGATCGTCGACGAGACAAGCCCGCCGTGGTACGAGCGCATCCGCTACCCACTGCGCTACTCGGAGTTCATCCGCGTGCATGCACGGGAGCACGGCCTCGACCCGGCGCTCGTTGCGGCCGTCGTCTACCAGGAATCGAAGTTCAACACCAGGGCCAAGTCGGCGTCGGGTGCGATCGGACTGATGCAGTTGACTCCCGAGACGGCCCACGGGATTGCGGTCCGCACGCACGGGAGCACGTTTCATACGCAGGATCTCTACGACGCCGAGATCAACATTCGCTACGGCGCGTGGTACCTGAAGAATCTCTTCGACAAGTACCGCAGCGAACGGCTCGTGCTTGCGGCCTACAACGCCGGCCAGGGAAACGTTGACAAGTGGCGCGCGAACGGCGAGCCGATCCAGTTCTCAGAGACGAGGGCCTACGTCAGGCGCGTCGAGAATCTCAAGCGCATCTACGTCGATGCCTGGCGCTCAAAGCTCTACCAGTAACGCACGTGCGCGATCCGCCTCGAACGCGTTGCCGTAACTCTCGTAGATCTCGATGACCCGCTCGCGCTCGCGCCGTGCCTCATCTGCCCGCCCGCCGCTTGCGAGCACCTGGGCGAGCGTCTCGTGCGCGGCCGCGTGCGCCCACGAGAAGTCCGTCTTGTAGGCGTAGGACTCCGCCTGCCGCGCGAGTGACTCGGCTTCCTCGAACTCGCCCCGGTCGGCCAAGACCATGGCGCGGAGGGCGCGTCCCCACGCGAAGTTGATCACGTCTTCTGAAGCGCCCATGGCCTCGCCTTCGATCGCGAGACGCTCTGCTTCTTCCGGTTCCCCGCGCAGGTACAGCACATGGGCGAGCCGGATCAAGGAGGTCGAGAGGAAGCTCGTCTCGCCCATCGCCTCGAGCTCGCCGACCGACTCCCGGAAGATCGAGATCGTCTCGTCGAGCCTGCCTTGCAGGATGAACACCTCGGCGTTCCATTGCCGCATGATCACGAGCGACACGCCTCGCCCGAGCTCGACGTCGATCGCATCGGCTTCCTCGTTCAGGCGGACGGCGTCGTCGAGGCGTCCCTCGAGCCGTGCGAGATGCGCCTCGAGCCGCAGCGCACTGCTCGTCGCCAGCGGGCCACCCGCTGCCCTCAGCCGCTCGATGTGCGCCTGGAGCTCGCTCGGCCCGACCGGGCCGTTGACCAAGGGGCCGATGAGATACGTGGACGCGCTTGCAGCGAGCGCGTGCGAGCCCGCGCGCTCGGCATGCTTGATGGCGTGCTCCAGCGCGTCGAGCGCGGGGCGACTTCGACTCTGCAGCCAGTTGAACCAGAAGAGCAGGTACCACGCCCGAGCGACTCCATGGTGGTCCGACAAAGCCGAGAAGACCTCGAGCGCCTCGTTCGCGGCCGACTCGACCTCGTCGAACACGGATGCCGGATCGAGGCGAACACCGAGTTGCAAGCGCGTCACCTTCCCGTGCATGCGCGTGTCGGCGGAGCCGCTTGCTTCGAGCTCGGCGGCCATCACGAAGATCTCCTCGGCGTCCCCCGTGGTCTCGAGCGCGGCGATGCGCTCGAGCAGCACCCGACGGCGCCCAGGGTCGTCCGGCGGCATGAGAGCGAGCGCACGGGCGAGCAGGTTGTCGGCGGCCGGCAGGTCGCCGCGCCCCGCGGCCTTGTTCCCGGCGGTGGCGAGCAGGCTCGCGCAGCGAAGCTCCAGCGCGGGATCCGGCCGGCCGAGCTCGCGCCTGTAGCGGCCCGCCTGCTCGAGGTGATACCCCACGATCTCGTCGATCTCGACGAGATCCGCATGGCCCTCAAGCCACTCCGCGAAGCGCACGTGGAGATCGGCACGCACCTCTTTCGGCAGGCCGTCGTAGGCGACGTCGCGGATCAGCAGATGCCTGAACCGGTAGGCGTCGTCGCCTGGAAGCATTCCTCGCTCGGGGCGGATCAGCTCCTTGCGGACGAGACCGACGAGATCGGAGTCAAGGTTCGGCGCGGCGCCGTTTCCGAGCTCCTGCACCGCGCCTCGATGGAAGATCTGGCCCTCCACCGACCCGCGCTCGATCACGCCACGCTCCGCGGCGCCGAGCCGGTCGAGGCGCGCTTGCAGCAGGGCGTGGATCGTCGAGGGCGCATGAATGTCGCCGCCGTCACGCGCGAGAGCAAGCATCTCTTCGACGAAGAGGGGATTCCCCTCGGCGCTCTTGAGGATGCGGGCTCGCAGTTCGTCGCTCACGTCAGCGTCGTCGAGCGCGTCGAGCAGTGCGCTGCTCTCGTCGGCGCTCAGAGGCTGGAGCAGCGTCGTCGTCGCGTTGAGCTTGCCGCCGCCCCAGCCCGGTCGGTCGTCGAGCAGTTCCGGCCGCGCAATGCAAAGAAGCAGGATCGGCGCACCGCGTGACAGGTCGGTGATGTGGTCGAGCAGGTCGAGGAACGTCGGCTCGCCCCAGTGGATGTCGTCGAACACGACGACGAGCGGCCGTTGTCGGGCTGCGTCCTCGAACGCGTTTCGGATGGTCAGGAAGAGCTCGTTCGACCGCGCCGATCCGCTCGCGATTGCGTCGACTGCCTCGTGAGCTCCGAGTTGCTTCAGTGCCTCGATCACGGGCCAGAAGGTGATTCCCTCCCCGTAGTCGAGGCATCGCCCGCGCGCGATGGTCGCGTCGAGGTCCTCCAGGAGCTCAGCAACGAGCCGCGACTTCCCGACGCCAGCAGTGCCGAGCAACGTGAAGAGATGACAGGACTGCTCGCGAGCCGAGCTCTGGTAGGCCTGTCGCAGTTGCGCGAGCTCACGCGCACGGCCGACGAGCGGCGTGTCCAGTCGGCGCGCGACACCGCTCGCGGTTGGGTCGAGGTCGACGAGCTCGAATGCCGCGATCGGCTGAGGCTTTCCCTTGGCCGTCACCTCCCGCGGTCTTGTGGTCACAGCGTCGCGAACGAGGCTGCGGGTTGCGGCGGCAATCAGAACTTCCCCGGGCTCAGCTGCCTGCTCGAGGCGGGCTGCGACGTTCACCGCGTCGCCCGTCACGAGCGTGTCGCCTTCGCCTGCGACGACCTCCCCGGTGTTGACTCCGATGCGTGCCTGCAGGCCAAGCCGCGCGACGGCGCTCCGCATCTCCCAGGCGGCGCGCACGGCTCGCAGGGCATCGTCCTCTCGCGCCACGGGGACGCCGAAGACAGCCATCACGGCATCGCCGACGAACTTCTCCACCGTCCCCCCGTGGCGCTCGAGAATCGTCCGCATCTCGTCGTAGTACCCCCGCATCGTCGCGCGAAGCGCCTCGGGGTCGGTGCGGTCGCCGAGTGCCGTCGAGCCAGTGAGGTCGCAGAAAATGATCGTCACGACCCTCCGTGACTCCCGCGCGGGAGTGGCCGCCCCCGCGGCAGCGCCGCATTCGGGACAGAACTTGAACGCCTCGACGCTCTCGCGCCCGCAGATGGCGCAGACCATCACGGCACGAATCTATCCCGTGGTTAGGGTTGCCGTCATGGATCCGATCCTCGAGCTCGCAGAGAACGCCAACTCATACACGCCGCTCGGGCCGCACGACGAGCGCGACTTCAACGATCGCTACGTCCTCTGGATGGGCCGCGGCGACGAGCCGGGGTGGAACGTCGCGCAGCGCTTTCGGCTTCGGGACGCGGACGTCGAGCCGGTACGCGACGAGATTCACGCGCGCCTGCGCACGAAGGGCCGCACCGGTTGCACGTGGGAGGTCGGCACCCATGCGACGCCCGACGACCTCGTCGAGCGCCTGCTCGCGCTCGGCCTCGTCGACGACGAGCCGACACCGCTCGCGGTCGGCATGGTGCTGACCTCCGCGCCGGCGCAAGCCGCTTCCCAGGTCGAGGTGCGCCGTGCCGAGACCTACGAGGAGCAGCTCGCCGCCTCCCGGATCGCCGCGGTCGCGTTCGGAGGGCCGGAACCGACCGAGGTGTCGCTCGAGCGCGACCCGGCGAACGTCGTCTACCTGGCCTATCTCGACGGAGAGCCGGTCGCCCGGGCCTCGGGCTCGTTCTCCCAGCACGGCGTGACCCTCTTCGGCGGTGCGACGCTACCCGAGGCGCGGGGCCGCGGCGCCTATCGCGCGCTCGTCGCTGCGCGCTGGGAGGATGCGGTCGACCGAGGGACGCCCCTGCTCGTCACTCAGGCGTCGCCGATGTCTCGGCCGATTCTCGCGCAGCTCGGGTTTCGCGAGGTCTGCGAGATCCGAATCCTCCTCGACGCCTTCAGCTAGGCGTGCGGGTCTCGGCAAAAGTCGACTATGCGATCCGCGCGGCGCTCGAGCTTGCGGCCGCGGGTGAGGGACCGGTGAAGGGCGAGCGGATCGCGCAGGCACAGGAGATCCCGCCGAACTTCCTCGAGAACATTCTCGGTGACCTGCGGAATGCGGGACTCGTCGCAAGTCGGCGCGGGGTGGAGGGCGGCTACTGGCTCGCGCGTCCGGCGGCTGAGATCTCGCTGGCCGACGTCATCCGCGCGGTCGAAGGGCCGCTCGCGAACGTCCGGGGCGTCCGCTCCGAGCAGGTCGTCTACACCGGCAGCGCCGAGCACCTCCGCGATGTCTGGGTCGCGGTGCGGGCGAGCCTGCGCACGGTGCTCGAGCAGGTGACGCTCGCCGACCTGGCCCGCGGCGAGTTGCCGGCGGAGGTCGCAGCGCTCGCCGCCGACCCGGACGCCTGGCAACCCCGCTGAGATCAGCTGCATCCTCGAGCAGTGCGCAGGACCAGCAAGAAGGGTCGCCCTCGTCTGCGCGAGTTCACGAATGTCGGTCGAGCAAGCCTCTGGTTGTCCGTGTTGCTCGCGGCTGAGGAAACACTTCTAGTCCCCGTCGTGCTGCGGGAGGTCGTCGAGGATCTCATGCCACGGAGCCTTCGAGCCGACGAAGATGTGCGCCGTCGGCTTGAGCGCCGGCTCGTCGATGAGTGACCCATACGCAACACGGATATACGTGCCGTCGCGCACAGTCCAATGGAGCAGTGACCCGCACTCCCCGCAGCGCGTCGCGTGGTTCGCTCCGGGATCGCCGATCACCATCAGCGAACCTGCGCCGTTCGTCACCCTCAGCTTAGCCCGCTCAATCTCGCCCCAGGGCAAGAATGCAGAACCCGTAGAGGCACACACGCGTCGGGGCAGTTGCGTAACCTGGTTAACCCCCCGAACCAGGTTACGTTGGGTTCTGTTCCCACCTCAGTCGAGGCGCAGGATCGTTTCCTCGATCTCCTCACCGCGACCGGGTGCGAAGTCGCGGTTGACGCCAACGCGTCGGAACCCGGCTTTCTCCAGTACTCGAAGCGAGCCGACGTTGTCGGAGGCTGCTCGGGCATACAGTGGACGTTCTGCAGTCTCGGCAAGAAGAATCTGGAGTGCTGCGCTCGCGATGCCTTTTCCCCATTGCGCTCGGTCTACCCAGTAGGTCACCTCAGGCTGATTGTCGATTCGGAAGGACTCGATCGTTCCAGCGAACGCTCCGTCGACATCGATAACTCGGTACGACAACCTTGTGTCGGCTCGCAGGCGCGACATCCGGTTGAGAAACGCGCGGCGATCGGTCTGATTCTCGGCTGTGAAGGCGGCCATTCGGATCGACTCCGGATCCGTCACTTGCTGATAGATCGTGTCGAGATCCCGGTCCTCGGGCGGCCTCAGCGAGACGTTCATCTGGCGATCCTAAGGTTCTTCTTCCAGACGCCAGAAAAGAGACCGACGCGCGCCGGGCACGTGTCAGCGAGAGCGTGAAGGGTCAGCGACCTGCCGGATAGTTTCCAGCTGTATGTCCCCCTGGTGGGGCAGACCGGAAGTCGGCCAATCGTGAGTCTTTTCGCGTTGACAGAGAAAGCCCCGGTGAAATCGCCGTTGGCCCCGCAAGTCGTACCGGGCGTGAAGGCGACGAGCGTTCCGGACTTCTTGATTGCGATCGACCATACGCCCGCTGCGGTGCCGACGGGAAGTGCTGGAGCACGTCGGCTCCAGCAACCGACAAATTTCGACGGAAGGGCGTGTGCACCGGTCGCGGCTGCGAACGCGTGGGCCGCGAAAACGAACGCGGCCCCTGCAACGCAGAAACCAAGAAACCGCCTGCTTCCACGGCGTGGCGGCCTCGTCATCGACGACCTCCTTCAGCGACGTTCTGCCGATCTTACGCCTCGCTCGCTAGGTCAACAACAGCCGAACCGGCTACGTGGATTGATCCTCGCCGCGCGAGAACTTCACCGTCGGCCAGCGACTGCTCCGCTGGGTCGACCTGGGCGATTGTTCCTGCACGCACCGCGAACCTGGTTTCGCCGTTTGAACCAGGTTCGAGAGTTTGCCCGGCAGCGCGATGACCGCGGACACGTATGAAACCTGGTTCACAAACCGAACCAGGTTGGGCGAATCGCGTGCGCCCGCATTCGCGAGTGAAGCCCGAGCGGCTGCGAGGTTTCGAGGTCTCGTTCCGCACGTTCGCCGACGTACGCCCGAATGGATGCGTGACGATGCTTCTAACATGACGCCGTGCACGAGTTGCAGGCTGGTCTCTGGCATTGGCAGGCGTCGCATCCCGAGTGGACGCCGGATCAGTGGTGGCCACGGGAGGTGTCGTCTTACGCGGTCGACGACGGCGACCGGCTGTTGCTCTTCGACCCGGTTGCTGTGCCGGACGAGCTTTTCGAGTTCGCGGCAGACCGCGAGCCGGTGGTGGTGCTGACCGCTCCGTGGCACGAACGCGATACGCGGAGCCTGGTCGACCGCCTCGGTGTGCCGGTGTACACACCGTCGCCCGACACCGCAGCCGATCTCGTGCAGAAGTACGCGATCGATCCGGATCAGATTTCCGACGGCTGGCAGAGCCCCGACCTCGCTTGGCTGCTGGCAACCGACGGGGGCGCGTTCCACCTATACGCGGCGGGCGACCGCCTTCCGATCGGGATCGAAGCGTTTCCCGGAAGGTCGAATAACGATCTCGTGCTCTGGGTCGAGAGTCGACATGCGGTCGTCGCTGGCGATTCATTGGTCGCGTTCGGTCGCGGCTTCGAGATTCCGTGCGAGGTGCTGCACCATGGCGTCACGCGCGAGCATGTCGCCGAGGGGCTGCGGCCCCTGCTTCGGCTACCGATCGAACTCGTGCTCCCGGCACACGGAACACCGACAGACCGTGCTGCGCTCGAGCGTGCGCTTTCTTGACGCCTGCGGCGTTCCGCCTGTCGCTTGCGCGAGTGTTGAGAAATGTCCCTCGAGGCTCTTGCCCGTCGGCGCACTGGAGCCTTAAGATCGCATGCTTGTAAGGCCGCTCCTTTCGCACCGGACATCCCATTCTTCTCATGTGAAGGAGTGACGTTGCACGCACCGAGTACCTGGCATTACGGCCTCGTCGCCGACTATTGGGCAGCCGTCAACCTTGAGGCGCCTGAGCTCGACCTCTACCGGCAGCACCTGCATAGTCCCGTCCTCGACGCCGGCTGCGGTGCCGGGCGGCTTCTCGCCCCGCTTCGTGAAGCCGGCTTCGACGTCGATGGGTGCGACGTGTCCGTCGACATGATTGAGCGGTGTCGGCGGCGCGCACCGGACGCGACGCTTTGGGTATCGCTGTTGCACGAGCTCGACCCGCCGCGGCGCTACGCGTCGATCGTCTGCAGCGGCGTCCTCGGCCTCGGCAGCACCCGCGAGCAGGACGCGCAGGCGCTTACACGGCTGCGTGACGCGCTCCTTCCCGGCGGCACGCTCGTCCTCGACAACGAGGAGAAACCGTTCCGCTGGAACGTTCGCGACTGGAACGATTCGTCCGACGGCGAGATCTCTTTGTGCAGCCGCGTCGACGCCGTCGACGAGGAAGACCGCTGCGTCTGCATGACGATCCGCGCCGAGACGCCGGACGGGCGGCGCGAGGAGCACGCGCTGACAATGCGCACGTGGTACCGCGACGAGCTCGTACCGCTGTTGCACGCCGCCGGCTTTGGGACCGTCGACGTCCTCGCAGGCATCGATGAGAACACTTACGTCTACCTAGCCTCGCGCCATGGAGATCTACCAGCGCGTACAGTGAAACAGGGTCGTCCATGACCCGGTGTTCACGAAGACGCGCCGAGCCTGGCAACCGGGGCCGTGGTAATCCTCGAGAATCTCGACGGCGCGAAGGTCATAAGGCACGCGCTCGTCTCCGGCAATATCCGGCCGACGGGTGCGACCCATCACGTCGGCGGCGGTGATGCGTTCGGATTGCCACAGCTCTCGTCGTTTGCGCGGTACGAAGACGAGGATGGCGTTTACTCTTCTAAATCGACGTTGAGCAGCGCCGCTCGGTCAGGAGCCAACTGGAGCCTCGCCACGCGGCAATCCTAAGACGCTTGCCTGCATTGGCGATGCGAGAAGACCGACGCCTGCGGGAGTGCTCGGGAGTGTCCCTTGAGCCGCAGCGCATCGGGGATTAGAGTTGGGCGCGTGACTCGTAGAAGCGCACCGCTCGCAGCCGGAACAATGCTGCTCCTTCTCGGCACCCTGCTCGTCTTCCGGGCGTTCGACGTCCACTCACATTCAGCGAGTGACACGCTCCGGCCCTTCGTGCTCACCATGGCTCCCGTCTGGGCGGTCAGCGTTGGGGCCGCCCGAGTCCTACTGCGCCGCCACTGAGCGATCGGCTGCGCCAGTGTTCTTCGATACACCCTGACGGGCCACGCGCCGAGGCTCTGATTCACGGCGACACACCCCTTCCAGCCTGATCTGCGCGTGACCCTACGCGCCAACTCTTCGGCACGCGGAGTGGCCAAGCCGGGAGGCCACGACGCCGAGGGTGGAGAAGGGGTTTGCGCTGGCGCGGTGAGGTAGGCCAGCGTTGGGCCGACCCACGCCAACCACATGTGCTCTAAGCGGTGGAGACTCCGAGCGATGTGCTGAAGGCGACCTCGGCGTAATGAACGTCGCCGCTGAGGCTGATCTCAGTCATGTTCTCTGCGACCCATGAGGCAACTGCGGCGCTACCGCTCTCGGCTTCGGCTCGGCTGTCCCATGCGCTGGACGAGAACACTTTGCCCTCACCGATGGCTACTGAATAGCTCTTGAATCCTGGTTGCGCCTTGAGGATCGGCAAGATCCCGGCCTCGGCGCGCTTGCCAAGCTCCTGCCCGTCGCCCGTAAAACTGTAGGTCGCAATCCTTGCCACCATGTGGCTCCCTTCGTGCGCCGATCGTGAAGCACAACGCGCTTCCATCGACCGGCGACTCGACCCGACCCTGACAGATCGTGAGCGACTGCGTCGCCTGGGCCAGTGTTGCGCAACGCCCCCCGAAACGTGACCTTCGATAGGACGTGCTCGTCGAGTGCGAGACACACCCTTTTTTGATCTTCCCGCTTTCGTTCCTCGTCGGATAGCGTCGCGGTCGTGGATATGCCTCAGACGCAGTACGCGAGGAGCGGCGACGTCTCGATTGCCTATCAGGTTCTCGGTGAGGGGCCACTGGATCTCGTCTTCGTGCCTCCGCACGTTTCGAAT